>NZ_PNCY01000023.1:0-10152 GCF_005887105.1 Pseudoalteromonas sp. S2893
AGCTGTAAGCTGTAAGCTGTCAGCTGTCAGCTGTCAGCTGTCAAAATTTTAAAGCGAGTAGATTTATATTTACTCGCTTTTTTGTTTTTAGTTAAAAAATACTTAGGCGTTAAAATTACTTGTTCGCTAACGTTTTAACTCAGTAGTTATTGGTATCTTAGGTTTTTTAAGGGCGGCTTTGAGCTATAAGCGGACGGTCCGGTAAACTCGTTGTTGGACAGAAACGTGTTAGATCTGATGGTCTAATACGTTACTGTCAAATTAGGCAAAGTATGTGGATTTCTGTTTGTTAGGCTTTTGTACTGCACCACTGGACTTCCCACAGAAATCATCAAGCATTCTGAGAAACTAACAGCGAAAGATGAGCAAACCCGATTATAAGTTTAACAAGCGCATTAAATCTGACGCCCCACATTGTCCGATTTTTTGCTTAAAAGAAAATGACGCAAAAAAGCGTCCAACATGTTCCGCAGTTTATGCGGGCGTTAGCAGTCGATATGAAATTTCGCATAATTAGAAGCATTGAAGCACATATTATTAAAGATCGTGTACCAACTGAGTACAAGAGCTTAGCGGCAGCTTGTGAATCTCAGTTTTCTGAAAAATGTACTTTGATTACTTTTCCACATAATAGAAAAGATGTGATAAAAAGTAACCTTACAGAAAAAGCATTAAAAAAGTTTGGAGAGCCGAGCCAAGATACTTTAATAGTTGTTGGAGGCTGTTTTTCATTAGAATCTGTTGAAAAATTAAAAAAGTACAATGCCGTTTTTCTTGCTCTATCGGAATTCTCATGGACAGATGAGCGGTACACGTTAATAAAGGCAGGCGAACCTAGGTAAAGTCAACTGCTAAGAAGTCGTTTAAAAGGACAAAAACAGTTGGCTTTTAACGAGTCGTTACGAACGTCCGGAAATGGCACTGAGCCGAACTTCGACAAAGAGCGAATTACGGACATTGAGCTAATCTTCATTGTTAAATAATATTATGCTATACCATTATAATGACTCTTTATTTTATAGGGATTTGAAATAACAAATGATGAGAACTTTTTTATTGTGTTGCAGTTTAATCGTTGCGACGTCTGCTTATGGAAATATGCCATCCTATTTCAACGAAGACATTGATAGCGAGTACAGAGAGCTGCTTAAACATGCGGACAAGATGCTTCCCCAAACGGATAAACAGCTAGCATACCTTCCTTCATTCTTTCCATTTAGTCTGTTGGATGTTCGCCCAACGAATTTCGTAAATAATAATGACAAGCAAGCCTTTGCAAATTTTAATTTTGGGGTATTAGGAAGTAGGTTCCTGAATATTAATAAGAAGCAACTTTCTAATTTGCCAAGCATCTCAATATGCAAGGAGCAAAAATGTAAAAAAGAACGAATTGAGCTGATAAAGCAGTTTTTAGTGGATTCAAAGAGTGAAGTTGAAATGTTGAGACAAAATACAAATCTTTATATTGTCCAGCAAACGGCACCACATGTTTTTCGCATAAATAACACGTTTTATAGTCCAACGCAGCTTATTACCTACTACCCATCCACACAAGCAGGATTTATCCCGTCAGGTGACTATAGGCTATCCAAGCCTGAAGAAGCTCCCAAAATGTTGGCATTATCTGAAGTTACTAAGGCTCTGAGAGAGGTGATGGCTAAGTATAATGTTGCTGCAATCACGAGAGTAAACGAAGAGAGTCTCAACATAATCTTTGGAGGTATAAGCGATAACCATTGGGGAATCGTAATTAACCATAAATCAACTATTCCAACTTCTGGTGATTATAGCCATATAGGTTTGGAATTCGATATTGTTCAAAAAGTTTCTGATAGCAGTTTTTACTATCAGACTAACTAATCGCTGTTATTGGCACTACCCAGCCACTCGGCAACATAAAATATTGATAATAATTGGTAAGGTATTTTACTGTGTCGGATGGCGCTTCGCTTATCCGACCTACGCAGGCACAAAAGAGTTACTAATATTGCATTAGGTTTTTGGTTGGTAGCCCCTGCAGGAATCGAACCTGCAACTGCCCCTTAGGAGTGCATTTTATTAATGTATTTCTATAAACCCCAATGAACAATCAAAAACAAAAAAACAATTAACCTGTTGTTTTATATTAATTAAAAAACAAAAAAACAATACACCATTGTTCGTCCTTGTTCTTTGCGGCACAATGCACCTGCTACATATGTGCTACACAGGAAAAGCCGCATGCCAATCAAAGCAAAAATAACATTGTCGAGTATTAAAAGCTTAACGCCAGCAGATAAACGATTAAATGATACAGAAGTCACAGGTTTCCATGCGCGCATTTCTAGTATTGGAGCAATCTCCTACTTCTTGTTTTATAGGCACAAGGGTAAACAAGTAAATTATCACTTAGGTTATGATGGGCAAATTACTCCCGCACAAGCTAGAGACTTAGCTAAAAATAAAATCGCTGAAGTAACCAAAGGGATTAATGTTCACGAAGTAAAAAAGCAAGACCGCATTAAAACAAAGCAGGCTAAGCTCTCCACCCTGCAACACTTTTTAGACGAAAAATATTTCCCTTGGCTTTTATCTCGTAACCCCAAAACAGCAGATAAAACAAAAAAAGCATTTCAATCAGCTTTTAGCAAATTTATGGACTTTCAACTTTCAGCTATTACAGCATGGGAAGTGGAAAAATGGCGAAATAAGCGCTTAGCTGATGGTATTAAACCAGCAACTACAAACCGCCAACTAAATTTAATTAAAGGCTGTTTAAGTCGCGCGGTTGAATGGGAAGTAATTGATAGCCACGATTTACAAAAAGTTAAGGCTCAAACTGTAGATAACGCAAAAGTTCGCTATTTATCAAAAGATGAAGAATCCCGTTTACGTGAAAGTCTTGCTAAGTTCGATATTAAGCATCTTACCACTATCGTTATTCTCGCCATTAATACAGGTATGCGTAAAGGCGAAATTCTATCGCTTAATTGGAATAACATTAATCTAGAAAACAAAGTACTAACTGTTGATTTTCAAAATGCTAAATCGGGTAATACTCGCCACATACCTTTAAATACGCAGGCGTTTAATGTGTTGAGTGATTGGCAAAAGCTATCGGGGAATGTTGGCTATGTGTTTAAAGATAGCAATCAACAACGAATACTAGATTTTAGATACGATTGGGCGGCTTTGTTGGAAGATGCAAACATTACCGATTTTAGGTTTCATGACTTACGCCACCACTTTGCAAGTAAGCTAGTAATGGCAAGTGTTGATTTGAATACAGTTCGAGAATTACTAGGCCACAGTGATTTAAAAATGACGCTAAGATATGCGCACTTAGCGCCAGAACATAAAGCCGCTGCTGTTAATTTAATTGGTTGAAATTAGTTTTGCAAAAGCAATCACTTACACTAGATTGTGTATTTCCTTACATGTATATTTATAGTGCATGTAAAATAAAGGATTAGTAAATTGAAATTAGCAAAAGAAAAAAGAATTTGGCTTATTTATGTTGGTGGTAACAAGGCAATTTTACCCAATTATTTATTAGGTATGGAAACTGGGATTTGGGGCTTTGACTCGATACCAAAAAATGACAAACGATTTTATGAGATAAAACTAGGAGACACTGTTTTATTTGCCCATAAAATGTCTTGGCCTAAAGATGAGGGTGAGAAACCAGGTTGGTTCCCAAAATTCTGCTCCGATGTTAATCAATTTAAATGTAACTTAGACGAGTTAGTTGTAACCGAAGTAACGAAAGAACCATATGAAGCGGCCACCTATCACTGGCCAGACAAGCTATACCCCCACAGATTTAATTTCAAAGTAATAGATAAACAAGAGAACATTAAAATCCGACCTGATACATTTGATGTTGGCTACTCTAATGCAATTATCCTTTCTATAGGCGCAAGCGGCAAAATAGTACCTCTTGATACAAAATTAAAAGAACCTAAAGATAAGGTAAAAACTAAAACAGAAAAAAATATCTTAAAAGAACAAGAAGAGCCTACATACAGCACTGAAGGGAGGGTTTATTACAGCTTACACAAAAGAAGAGAACGAGATTCGCTAGCCCCTCTAGAAAAAAAACGATTAACTTTTGAAGAAACAGGCGATTTATGCTGTGAAGTATGTGGTTTTTCCTTTTATGAAACTTATGGAGAAAGAGGTTTTATGTATGCTGAATGTCATCATAAAAACCCTTTAGCTGATATATCCAAGGACGGTGTAGTAAACACAAGCTCAGATGATCTTGCAATTGTATGTGCAAACTGCCATAGAATGATTCATAGAAACCGACCTTGGTTAACAATTGATGCTGTTAGAGAACTATATGAAAAGCAAAGAAATAGAAAAGTTGATAATCAGGCTTAGAGATTTTTCACGAGAAAGAGATTGGGATCAATTTCACTCTCCGAAAAATTTAGTTATGGCACTTTCTAGTGAAGCTGGGGAGTTAATTGAGCATTTCCAATGGCTATCTGAAAATGAGTCATACCTAGAGAATAATGAAGAAACTTTAACATCTGTGAAAGAAGAGCTAGCTGATGTATTCCTTTACTTAATACAAATTAGTGACAAGTTGGGGATTGATATTCTTGAGTGTGCAACTAAAAAAATTGACTTAAACGCTCAAAAATACCCTGTTTCCTTGAGTAAAGGTAAAGCTACAAAATACAATAAGCTATAGTTGTTTTAACTTGCCTTATATTTGAGTCAACGCAAAAGATTAAACGGAATTCATTAATGATTGAAAAAGAATATTACCGACTAGATGAACTAGAAAAACGGTTCGATTTATCTTTTAGTGATGTACTTTATTTAGTTGAAAATTCAAAGCTCGATTTAGCTTTTAGACTCACCGATAATAAATTCATTATCGGTGGCTGGGCCAAGGGTAATAGCTTTATTGGATATGCCTCTGTCAAATATAGTGGCTTTGCAAGTATCCCTCAGAAAGATCAGGTAACACTCCTCTCAAAGCATAAAACTAACTGTAAATACTTCTGGTTACTGAACAAAGATAAGATAATTAACGCAGATTATGACTATCCTTTTGATTCAAAAACACCTAATGCCTTTTTACATACATGGCAACCAAAGCAGCCCAGCAATATTAGTTGGGACAGAATTCCTGCAAAGCTGTTTCCAAAAGAGCAAGAACACATAGTGCATACCCTCAAAAATGCTATGAGTAGCATTAAAACACTCAGTAAAAAGCAATCTAAACCAAGCGAATATGAAAAAGAGTTTGATGCCAAAATACCTAAGGTACAGTTTTACTCAGTAGGGATTAATTTTGAATTAGCCGATATTTGCATTTTACATTCTGAACTAGTTAAAGCGGGTATTGCTGAATCGCAGATGAAATCACCGATAGAAATAACACCATCACTTACCCCGCTTGTAGTATCTAATCAAACTCATAAAAACACGTTCTGATGATTTTTACGATTTATTAATTAGGCTTGTTGCTGCAGAACCAGAACTCACAGCAAAAGGCTATTGGCGTAACCTTGAGCGCGAATTAGATGACCTTCAAGAGTACAGAGTATTTGATAAACATAATTTACTTATTGAAATATCAGCCACTCATATAACTTGGAAAGATAGAAGCGGTAAACCAAAAAAACCAATGAGCTTTAGTTCTTTCTCAAATAGGCTAACTAAAGTTAGAAAAGAACTTTTTCCTAACAACAACATTTAAAATTCCCGTATAAGTTCATTCAATTCCTGAATTAGCTCATTTAAAAAAAACTGCATTGTAAAACACCTCCTGAAACGTTAATAACTCAGGAGGCACTTATGCCAACCACCACAAACAAACGCGCATTATCAGAAATAGAAACAGCAGAATATATCGGTATGAGCCGCTCTTTCTTACGTCAATCACGTATGGAAGGCAATCGCACCAACAGAACCCCTGCCCCACCATTTATTAAAATTGGTCGCACTGTTCGTTATTTAAAAGATGATTTAGATAACTGGTTAAATAACTTTTGTCGCTTAGAGCATTTAGGCCAAAACCCTTATGGGGGTGATCATGCCTAAGTTAACTAATGAGCAAACTCGACTACTAATTTGGTTATCATTGGAAAATACCTATTTCGAAATTTGCCGTGAAATTGGTTACTCATATAGGCAAAAGCACGGCCTACATACTTACGTTAATAAGCATGGCCGGCCGTTTAAATTTGATATTCGTTCTCTTGGAAAACTAGTTAACGAAGAACTGGTAACAAGTGAAATAATTTATCACTTTGGCGTTAAATATGAACATTACTTTTTGACTAAAAAAGGGCGTGATTTTGTGTTTGCTTACGCTAACCCCAAATAGTCAATGAGTACTTTTAGAGAAACATTAATTGCAAAAGCGATTAATGAACAAGACGATATTTTAACGCCGTATTTAGCACTTGTTGATAAGTACGATGCGGCGTTTTTAACGAAAAGATTAGCACCATTTTCTAATAAAATTAAAAGTACTGTTTTATTTGATGCTTTTAATAAATCTAATAACTTTGAGCGCAATCGCCATGTTTTAGATACAACAAATAAGCTTTATAAACTCTTACCTAAAAAGCTCGCTCACCTATTTTTTTGCTTTGATGATGACATCAACAACATAGCGAAAGAGTGTGCAAACTATTGCCGCCAAATTGCCATTAACCCCGAAAAAGTTAACTTCCTTTATTATCAAGCTAAAAACAAACAGCGAAATGATAGCGAACTAGAGCGAACCGTTTCGCATGAGTTTCGTAGTAGTAAAACAAATGATAGCGAAACCAAAAGCGAAAAATCCGCTGCTATTCGCTCTACTAATACCGAAATTAGCGGCGAATTCGCTGATGCTAAGCAAAAAGCCCTTTTTGATTTTTTATCAAACTACGCAATTAAGTTTGGTGTTTCGCCTATAGAGCCTAAAAACAACATTAAAATATCAGGCTGTATAAAACGCTATATCGATAACCGTTGGTGGCTACGAAAGTTTCGTAAACTCATTACTCAAGCAAACGAAAAAGCAGCCCTACATTTAAATTTCGTAAACAGAAAAAGAGAAATTTATGCGAGCAACATAACAACTCAAAATCGCATTACTCAGCGCCAACGAAATGACGAGCTGCTTAGCTCTACTTACATACTTAACGAGCATGGGCAACGCTACTCATTAAAAGAAATATCCGACCTAAATGTATCAAACCCTAAGATACGAAAAGACGAATTACTATGTAGAGCAAGAGGTTTTGAAGACCTAGCGAAAGAGCTAGGACATGAAGCACTTTTTATTACGGTTACCTGCCCTTCTAAGTACCATCGTGCTTTTTCAAAGTCGGGAGCTGCTAACCCTAAGTGGGAAGGTTTTATGCCTGATGAAGCCAATAGCTATTTAAACCACCAATGGCAAAAAGCCCGCGCAGAGTTTAAACGTCAAAATATTGCGCCTTATGGTTTTCGTGTAGCAGAGCCACAACATGATGGAACACCGCATTGGCATATGCTGTTTTTTATTGAAAGCGAAAAGCTAGACGCATTAAAAGAAATTATTCGCCATTATGCGTTAGAAGTAGATGGTGACGAAAAAGGCGCAGCGGAAAACCGTTGTGACTTTAAACAAATAGACCCAAACAAAGGCTCTGCAACTGGCTATATTTTAAAATACATAGCGAAAAATATAGATGGTGAAGGTGTAGGTGAAGATAGGTTCGGTAACGATTCGTTGCTTGTAGCGCAACGTATTGATGCGTGGGCATCGTGTTGGTGTATTCGTCAGTTTCAACAAATTGGCGGTGCTAGCGTTTCTGTATGGCGCGAATTAAGACGTTTACGCTCAATGTTTAAGGATAAAGAAGATAGCTTATTAGAGCAAGCTCGCTTTGCTGCGGATAATAGCGATTGGAAAGGCTATATACTCGCTATGGGCGGTTTACACAAAAAGCTAAAAGATAGACCTATCAGGTTACATTACGACTTAAACATCGCTGAGGAAACTGGCGAGTGCTTGCAAAGCTATTACGATGGTGAACTCATTCTCAAAGTAAAAGGCTTGTGGTTCGCTGGTAAAGCCATAATCACAAGGCATTATTCATGGAAGGTAGAAAAGGCATAACCCAAAGCTGAAACGAGTTAGCTAGAGCTCCCTATTATCTAAAAAGAGCTAAAGCTATCTCTTTTAAATGGAATTGCAGTTAAATATAACATTTCAAATAGCTAAAGCTCTTAGCTAAGCTTTAGCTCATATTAAATATCATCTCACATCTATAAACAGCCTTTAGCTTACCATTTGCCAGAATGGCAAAAAGGGTCTTACTTGGAGTTCTGTAAATAACTGTACTTAATTTTAATTGAAATTATATATTAAATTCTTTTACTTGCTGAAGCTCTTTGGTTTCCATCGACATACCAGATTTTTGAAGCTGTACCATATTCATTTAAAAACTCGTCTCGGACTCTTTGGACTTGAGCGTATTTGTTGCCAATACCACCAACATCTACAATTAAAAATATACCCAAATCTGTATCATCAGCCCTTTTATATATCTCAAGCTGTTTTTCAAACCCATGGACTAAGCTACCATTAGTTGATAACTTAATTTCTATTACAACTTTAGAGTCAGAACCTTGAGATAACTTAAAATCAACAGGGCCATTACCTGAATCTGCTTCTGGTGACAAATCTAAATTATTAGCTTTACAGTAACTATAAGCAATAGAAAATAACAAACGTTGAGCCGCTTTTTCTTTTCTTGGCTTACCAGATTCATCCCACAGTTCTTTCCATAAGCCTTTGTTCTCTATCAACTCTTGGAATTGTGATAAAATCTTATTCACAACGTCTAACACTTCTTTAGGTGTCAAAACTCTTTGCGAATATGTAGATAAATCAAAGGGGTAGGATTTTGGAATCGTTTGTAATAACTCAGTCCAAAAAGCTTCCCCATTACGATCACTTTTAAAGTCATAGGGGTTAGGCGATACTTCTCTAATCATATCGATCACTTGTTGAAAAGAGCTTTTACTTTTTAAAGCTGCCTTTTTTAATCGGTCCTTTTGTCTCCGAGTCATAGTTGACCAAACCTCGCCAACGTGGTGATTAACTTTTTCTCTCAGTTCCTCATTTTCTCTAACAACTCTAGATATATCACTCCAATCAGAGGCTATTGGTAAGTCACGTACAATATCATTTGGAACAAATAATATTGGTTGGCCTGAATAAGGATTTTCAACAAGATTGTATTTACTACCATCAATCTTGAACTCTTTGGTTGGTATTTTTAGAGTTTTATTTATATTTAGTGAAAAATCAATTAAGTCATTAATAATAATATTAGTCGTCATATCACTAATACGATCAGGGCCAATACCTTCCTCAAATAGCGCTAAAGCCATAAACAAATCAACATCATCCACACCTAGCGAAACTATTTGAGCAGCAGTATCTAAAGTTGATGCTATTAAATCTTTACCGAAACCAGATCCACGAACGCTTGTGCCATACCCCAAACAAGTCCAACTGATTTCTGAAAATTTAAATAATCTTTTAGCATTTCGCCAAGGGACATCATCTTCTAACTTTGATAAAGAGAGTAGTTTAATTATATTATTGAATCGTTTCTTATATGAGCTAGATGCCCCTTCTCTCATTTCTTTGTGCGAGCTTTCCTCTAGCAACATAGGATCTATAAAAAGTTGTGTATCGGTGTTCAACAGTACATTTACTACCCCAAGCTTCTCAATTAAAGCTATATCTATATTAAACTCGCTTGAGACTGTAGCTGGATGGCTAATTTTACCCATTTTATTTCCCTATAATGATGTATAAATTTACGTGTGTTTTACGAATAGACGAACTAGTTTTATTTTATTGAGTTAATTCATACTAAGTACTTATATCGCTAGAGTAAACAACTAGATTATTTAACTGGTGAAGGTTTCTTATTTAAAATCTTAAGGCTAAGACTTTTAAGCAATGATATACATAGTAAATTTTATTCACCATTGCTACACATGTGCTACACAGAAAAAAGATGGGGAACAAATTAATTTGTAACTCATTGATTTTATTGGTAGCCCCTGCAGGAATCGAACCTGCAACTGCCCCTTAGGAGGGGGCCGTTATATCCATTTAACTAAGAGGCCGCATCGAGCTTACAGCTTACAGCT
>NZ_PNCY01000024.1:0-4104 GCF_005887105.1 Pseudoalteromonas sp. S2893
ACCAAGTAGCTCGTGTGGGGGCGTGGTCTGTAAATTATCCACTATGTTCTCTTCCTTCACTTCTCGGTGGTGACATAATCACTTTTAAACGAAAGCATGAGCTAACTACGTAGCAGCGAGTTTACCTCGCGTTTTATATTGAATTTTTTCGCGGCATAAAGCCGCTGCTACTGCTATTGTGGGCTTCGCACTTTACGCTAAAAACGCGCCTACAAAACTCTAGCTACCCGCTACTATGGTATTAAAGCTGTCGTTGTCGTGTAGGCTGGCAAATGCACTTTCGTGTAGTAGCTCATTACGTAAGTTTGGCGAGTATTCAAGGGCCATTTTTATATCGGCTAATGCATCGGCATGTTTGTGTGTAAGTGCATACGCACACGCACGCTGCCAGTAGGCATAGCCGTAGTCGCTATCTATATCAATAGCTTGGTTACATAACTCAATGGCTTTGGCGGTTTCGTTTAGCTCTAATAATGCATCGGCTTTGTAGGCAATGGCTTCTACATCTTCTGGCTTACGTTTTAAAATTTCGTCAAATATTTCTATTTTGTTTGCAAAGTCGCTTTCTAGGTTTGCGCGCATCCATAACGAGTGCACCTCGTTAGTGACCGATATACGCTCTTGGTTACTGAGTATTTCTTCTGAGCGTACACGCAGTTTTTCTTCAAGAATTTTTAAGCGATCTTCGTACTCGTCAGTGATCACACTGACACGCGTATTTACTATGTCTTCTACTTTATTTTTAACATCGCGCAGCGAGTTCCAGCCTACTAAAACCAAAATAGAGGCCGTAGCAGTAATAATAAAAAACACGTTATTAATAGTGTCGGTGGTGTATATAAGCGCTCTGTCGGCGGTGTCTAACTGGGCGTGTGTAACTTGTTTTGTCACATCTTCGCGTAATTGTTGTTGGTCTTGGCGAACGGCTTTTAACTCATCAAGAATATAGCGTTCTAAAAGCGGTTTATACATGGGCTCATTTAATTGTGCTAACGCTTGTTGCTGTTGCTCTTCTGTTGGTGCAGCAGATTCTTGGGCATTAACAGTATTTAAAAGCGAAACAAAACAAACAAATAGAATAGTTATATAAAAACGCATGGGTACGCCTAGTTAATTATTAGTGACTAATCGCACTTTAACATGCAAGGCTTATTGGCACTAGGGCGTGTTTGCTTTGAACATTAAACAACTTAACAAAATCATACAACTGTTCACACAGCCTTAAAGGATTCTAAATTCTAGGCAAAAAAAACCAGCCCAATGTGGGCTGGCAAAACTGCTTAAAACAACAATAAATTGTCGCAGGGAAATAACAGGAGTGAGTGGTAATAATAATCAAGTTAATCTGAACATTTACTTAATTATTCAAAATAGATTTCAATAAGTTATAAAGTAAAGGTGCATTGGGCTTAGTAATGCACCTTTATAAACAACTTTAATTTCATGGTGAAGGGGGGGTATTCCAATGTGCGCTCAATTAAAAGCCACTTTCAAACCCTTCACATACCATTACGCGTTATCTATTTAATCCGATCACACTAATTGTGGAGTTTAAACTGTATTCATTAAACCAATGGTTTCAATCGATTTAATTCAAGTTAATACGCTGGCGAATGTAATATTAGGGGTCTATATTGTTTGAGCAGTAAATAAAAATTATGCACAAAATTAATAAACCTTAGCGTGTTACTTTAAATGTAAGCGCTGGGGCTTGAGTAAAATAGTTAAACTCTTCATTTAAAGTAAGGAGCTGAAAATGAGCAGCACTAAATCGGGTCAATGTCCCGTAATGCACGGTAGTAACTCAGTTATTTCTAAAGTAAACACAGATTGGTGGCCAAATACTCTAAATTTAGACATTCTTCATCAGCACGACACAAAATCAAACCCCTACGGCACAGACTTTGACTACGCCGAAGCATTCAAATCTCTCGATTTAGACGCAGTAAAAGCAGACCTAAAAACCTTTATGACCGATAGCCAAGATTGGTGGCCAGCCGATTGGGGTCATTACGGCGGCTTAATGATCCGTATGGCATGGCACTCTGCGGGTACGTACCGATTATCAGACGGCCGTGGTGGAGCAAGCACCGGTAACCAGCGTTTTTCGCCGCTAAATTCGTGGCCAGACAACGCAAGCCTAGACAAAGCGCGCCGCCTATTATGGCCAATCAAGAAAAAATACGGGAACAAACTATCGTGGGCCGACCTATTTATTTTAGCCGGTAACATGGCATACGAATCAATGGGCTTAAAAATTTATGGCTTTGCAGGTGGCCGTGAAGACATTTGGCATCCAGAAAAAGACATTTACTGGGGCGCAGAAAAAGAATGGCTAGCACCGAGTGATGAGCGTTACGACAACGTAGAAAAACCCGACACCATGGAAAACCCATTAGCTGCAGTACAAATGGGCTTAATTTACGTAAACCCAGAAGGCGTAAATGGGATACCCGATCCGCAAAAAACCGCGCAGCACGTACGTGAAACATTTGCTCGCATGGCAATGAACGACGAAGAAACCGCAGCGCTTACTGTAGGCGGTCACACGGTAGGTAAAACCCACGGTAACGGTAAAGCCGAGCACTTAGGCCCAGAGCCAGAAGCGGCCGACGTACACGAGCAAGGCCTAGGCTGGAACAGCACTAAAGAAGGCGGCTTTGGTCGCAATACCGTAACGTCGGGCCTAGAAGGCGCGTGGACTACCCACCCAACAAAATGGGATAACGGCTACTGCCACTTACTATTAAACTACGAGTGGGAACTAACTAAAAGCCCAGCAGGCGCGCACCAATGGGAGCCTGTAAACATTAAAGAAGAAGACAAGCCGGTAGATGTAGAAGACCCATCAATTCGTTTAAACCCAATGATGACCGACGCCGATATGGCCATGAAGGTAGACCCAATCTACCGTAAAATTATTGAACGTTTTAACAACGACTTTGAGTATTTTTCTGATGTGTTTGCCCGCGCGTGGTTTAAACTTACGCACCGCGACTTAGGCCCTAAAGCGTGTTACTTAGGTAAAGATGTACCAAGCGAAGACCTAATTTGGCAAGACCCAATTCCAGCGGTTGACTACACCCTATCTGATGATGAAATTAGCGAGCTAAAAGCACAAATTCTTGATTGTGGCGTAAGCGCAACTGATTTAATTACTACAGCATGGGATAGCGCACGCACGTACCGCGGCTCAGACCGCCGTGGTGGTGCAAATGGCGCGCGTATTCGCTTAGCTCCGCAAAAAGATTGGCAAGGTAATGAGCCAGAGCGCCTAGCAAGCGTACTTAGCGCCCTTGAAAAATTTAAAGCAGGTTTAGCTAAGCCTATCAGTATTGCAGATTTAATCGTATTAGGTGGCACGGCTGCTGTAGAGCAAGCTGCAAAACAAGCTGGTGTTGATGTAACAGTACCGTTTGCGCCAGGGCGCGGCGATGCAACCGACGAAATGACCGATGCCGAGTCGTTCGAACCGTTAGAGCCAGTACACGACGGCTTTAGAAACTACCTTAAAGGCGACTTTAGCGTATCGCCAGAAGAGCTACTTTTAGAGCGTAGCCAGTTAATGGGCCTAACAGCCCCAGAAATGACCGTACTGTTTGGCGGAATGCGCGTGTTAGGCACAAACTACGCAGGCAGCAAACACGGCGTATTTACCGATAACGTAGGTGCGCTTTCTACCGACTTTTTTGTAAACTTAACCGACATGGCCAATAACTGGAAACCGTCTGAGCCAGGTGTTTACAACATTGTTGAACGTAAAACAGGCACCATAAAATGGACCGCAACACGTATAGATTTAGTGTTTGGTTCAAACTCTATATTACGTGCACTAAGCGAATTTTACGCACAAGACGACAACAATGAACGTTTTGTACATGACTTCGTAAATGCATGGGTAAAAGTAATGAACGCCGACAGATTTGATCTTAAATAAATCAAAATTATAGGCACAAAGGGGAGCAACATAGCTCCCCTTTTTTATTGTCTAAATTTTAGTTCGTGGCCTGTAGGCACAGAGCTTGTTCAGGGTTGATGTACAGCTTTTCATTAATTGTAAATTAAATACCACCACCGAGGACACAGAGGCGCTTCGCGCTACTC
>NZ_PNCY01000025.1:0-6310 GCF_005887105.1 Pseudoalteromonas sp. S2893
AGTACCTTGAAAACTTTTTGTGTAATATTGGCGGAGTGGACGGGACTCGAACCCGCGACCCCCGGCGTGACAGGCCGGTATTCTAACCAACTGAACTACCACTCCGCATTTTCGTTTCTGCTTAGGTCTCCCTTTGCAGCGGCGTGAATAATACGAATCAGCCCCTACTTCGTCAAGGGCTTTTTTGTTTTTTTACAGGTTTTTTAGTCATCTGACATCGAAAGGTTTAAAATTTCACCTGATTTGTCACTTTTTGAGCCATTTTTGCCGACTTGATTTTTTTCTGTATCGGCGTTGCTCTCATCGTTTACTTTCTTTTTGTTTAAAAAAGGCAGTTTAAAGTTAAATTTGATTGGCTTTTTCTGTACAAAAATACGAATTGCTAACCACCCTAACAATAAAATGAGCAAATTACAGCCCACGATTAAAGTCACTAATGTAGAAGTGGCCATTTTTTCTTCAACGGGTTCAGCTTCCAAGGCCAGATTTTGATCAATAAGCGTAGCAGGGTCTATTTCTGGTACTGCTTCTATTGGCCTTTCTATCTCAAATTTGTATGTTGGTATTGTGGCCATAAACTCACGACCGTTTATATTAGTGCCAAAAACAGACAGTTCAACGCTGTATCTTCCCCAATCATAGTTTTTAATTGCTAGTTGGCGTGTATCACCCGCTTGCGCGTCAATTGTAAACATTTGCTCTTCATTGTTAGGGTAATAAATTTTTCCCTGCACAATAACGGTTTCGGGTTTAACTATGTTGCTATCTATATTAATAGTTAGCTGGTGATCGTCGGTATCAAGCTCTGCCAGTGCGACCTCAGATTTAAATGGCGGTTCATGCACAATGATAGGGTCTTGCACAATGCGTCGCTGTAATAAGGGGGTCGCTATATAGAGTTCTGGTGTCCACTGCCCTACTGGAAAGTCTAATTTAAATTCGCCAGTAAACACTCCATCGTTAGGGCGTTCATCAAAGCCGCGGCCATCGTCTTTAAATTCGGCAACTTCTTGAGTGCCTGCACCAAAGTTTGCATAGCTTTCATCGTTGGTACTTACAAAGTCAACGTTTAGGCTAACTACATCTGTGAATAAGTTAGCATCGATAGGCTCATCATCATTTAAAATTTCGCCCGTTATTTTTATTGTCTCGCCTCTAAATAACATAGGAGGTAATGGCTGTGCTTTTAAAGACACTTCCCCTAACACCACAATGCGGCTGTCGGGCAAAATGCGGCCAATAACTTGCCATGGGCCAGCCATCGGTTTTTTTATGGTGATTAAGTCGTAACTAAGCTCATCAAACCAATCGAGGTTGGGATCTTTAACGGCGTTAGTGGCAAAGTACTTACTGCCATCGGGCCTGACTAAAATAACCGCGGGCGAACCTGGCTTTCTAAAAAATAGTAAGGTTATTTCGTCTAATTGGCTGTCTATACGAAAACGGTTATCTAGCAGCGGTATTTCATTTTGTTCGCCGTCGCGTTTAAGTAGCTCTACTTGCTTAACGGCAAACGCACTGGCGCTAAACAGCGAGGTGGCGCACAGTACAGTTATAAAATACATCGTTTTCATAGTTGGCCTTATTCAGCGCGCCATAAACAGTGGCCGCCTTCTTTGTCTACAAGATCGAGTCGTGCTTCGTGTGCGCTTTGCTCAGCGTCGCTTGCCCGCAATACAACTAAAGGTGCTCGGTCACTACTTAAGCGTCTTATGCCACCAGTCTGTTGCTCGCTGCCGTCATCTTTATTTTGGTTTAAGTTTAGCTTGGTTTGCCCGCCCGTCATGGCAAGGTAAACATCGGCTAAAATTTCAGAATCCAGTAATGCGCCGTGTAATGTTCGTTTTGCGTTGTCTATATCGTAACGGCGGCACAAAGCATCTAGGTTGTTCTTTTGACCAGGATGCAAGTCACGCGCCATTTTAAGGGTGTCGAGAACTTGGCAGTACTCGTGCGTATTTGGGTAGCCTTGGTTAAGCAGCGCAAACTCGTTATCCATATGGCCCACATCGAACGGGGCGTTATGTATTACAAGCTCTGCACCTTTAATGTAGTCAAAAAACTCTTGCGCTATATCGCGATAAAGTGGTTTATCACGTAAAAACTCGTTGGTAATACCGTGAACATCTATTGCTTCTTCTTCAATGCTGCGTTGTGGGTTAATGTAAACATGAAAATTATTACCGGTTAAACGTCGGTTTATTAATTCTACACACCCAATTTCTATAATCCGGTGCCCCTGTTTGGGGTCGATGCCGGTGGTTTCTGTATCTAAAACTATTTGTCTACGTGCCATATCGAATTTAGCCTGACTCTGGTATCTTTCTATAATCACTTTATTGTACATAATATCAAGGTAAAACAGTGCAAAAAACCGTAGAGATTTACACCGATGGCTCATGTTTAGGTAATCCGGGCCCTGGTGGTTATGGTATTTTTATGATTTATAACGGCCACGAAAAAAAATTAAGCCAAGGGTATAAGCTCACCACAAACAACCGTATGGAAATGCTCGCTGCCATTGTTGCTCTTGAATCACTTACCCGCCCTTGCACCGTTAACCTCACCACAGATAGCCAGTATGTTAAGCAGGGTATTGAGTCGTGGATTGCAAATTGGAAAAAACGGGGCTGGCAAACATCGGCAAAAAAGCCGGTTAAAAATGTTGATTTATGGAAGCGACTTGATAGCGCTTGTAGCGAGCACACGGTTACATGGAAATGGGTAAAGGGACATAGCGGGCATAAATATAACGAAATAGTTGACGATTTGGCACGTGACGCTGCAGGCAGTAGCAACCTACTTGATGATGTAGGGTATCAGCCTTAACCCGTTAAAGCTTTCGCACTTTTTAATGCCATGAATGTATAGCTCATAGCTGGGTTAAAAAGTGCGTACTTACATTATTTAACTATTATTATTTTTTTGCTCACACTGTTTAAAGTGCTGCTTTGAGGTTTGTCTAAGCCCTGCCCCTTTTACAGGTGAAAACTGCGGCCTTGCATGCCATTTAGGTTTTATAGGCGTAAGCGGAGCCACGCGTTTTCGCGCCACCAGCATATACACACTCCCCATAGGTTTTAAATACTGTTTGGCAAAACTGCGCCAAAATACAAACCGTGAAAGCCTGTTACCACGCGCAAGAGAGGAGTAAATAAAGCGCTCATCACTAATAATTTCAAACCCCAATAAATTAAGCCAATCTTTTACCCGCGCAGGCGTAAAAAAACGCCCCGTCCATGGCAGCTTTTGGCCGCTAAAAGGCAACATTTGCGCCAATCCACATAAACTAAACGGATTAAATCCGGTAATAACAATGTAACCACCGGGTATAAGTGTACGATGCGCCTCGCGTAATATGTGATGTGGGTCTGAGTGATACTCTAAGCAGTGGCTTAAAATACACGCATCAACACTGTGCTCATAAAAAGGCAGTTCGTCTATATCGGCTATTACACCTGTGTAAGGCCCCTCTTCGGCAACACATACTTGGTGTTTTATAGTGCTTACGCTGGTATTAAGCTCGCCACTTAAATTACCTAATTTAAGCATATGGTAACCAAACATACGCGGCAGCCATTGATCCATTTTTTGTTCAATGTCAGCACGTAAATAATCCCCATGAGGGAACTGCTGCCATGACAGCGGTTTGGGTCCTTCTTGAAAACTAAGGGCTGGTTTCATTTTTATAGCTCGTTATACTAGGTGTTACCCGTCACTTTATAGAGCAAATTAATATGGTGCAAGTTAAAGCAATTAAAGCATTTTCTGACAATTATATTTGGTGTTTAACTACCCATAATAGCGACCTAGCATGGGTGGTTGACCCAGGCGACGCCCAGCCCGTTATGGCGCATTTAGCAGAGCACAACTTACAACTTGGTGGCATTTTAATTACCCATCATCATAGCGATCATACCGGTGGCGTAGCCGAGCTTGTAAAACAGTTTTCAAACATTGCAGTGTACGGTCCTATAAACAGTCCGTTTGCGGGGATCACCAATACACTGGTTGATGGCGATAGCGTTGAGGTATTGGGTACGCGTTTTAACATTATTACCACCCCTGGCCATACGCTTGATCACATTTGTTATATTCATGAAGAGTTGGCTTTTACAGGCGATACGCTTTTTAGTGGGGGCTGTGGGCGATTATTTGAAGGGACGCCTGAGCAAATGTGGGAGTCGTTTAATAAGCTGCGTGAGCTACCTAAAACCTGCAAAGTATATTGCACGCATGAATATACGCAAGCTAATTTAGCATTTGCAAAAGCCGTAGAGCCGCGTAACCCTCAGCTACTCCAATACAGCGATAAAGTAGATGCACAGCGTGCTAAGGGCGAAATTACACTGCCAAGTACAATAGGCCAAGAGCTTAAAGTTAATCCATTTATGCGCAGCGACCTACCTACTATTACAGAGTTAATTCCAAAAGAATTTGTGTTGGTTACAAAAAACAATGAACCATGGGAAAACTTTGCAAGTCTGAGACGATTCAAAGACAACTTTTAGTTAAGATATGTTGACCTGTTGTAATTAATTTTGCAGCATCGTGGTTAGGAATATCCTAGGTAAAACCATTGGTTTAAAAAATAGCGAATGGTTTTATCAACATGTTAAAGTTGGTCGTTAAGTGGCAATGTTGACTCATAACGGGTAGTATTCGCCGAGTTTTTTTACCTGATGTATTGGTATATATGAATAAATCTCCTCTATTAATTGCCTTGGCGCTTGCGCTAAGTGGTTGTCAAACATTAACAACCGTAGATTCAGACGCACAAGCTGCTACCCAAGCAAATAAGCGCTTAGAAGGCGCAAGCCCTAACGATATTAACAATGCATTGATGGTAAACGCCCAATATCAACACGTTGAGCAGAGCGAAGACGCCCCCGTTTTTGATGATGTGTGGGAGCGCATTCGCTACCAACTGTCTATTGATGTACCGCAAAACCGCCCTGTTGTTACCGAGCGTAATTACTATGCGCGTCATCAAGCTTATTTAGACCGCATTTCAAAACGCGCAGAACCTTACTTACACTTTATTGTTGAAGAAGTAGAAAAGCGCGAAATGCCTATCGAAATTGCCCTTTTACCTATTGTAGAAAGCGCGTTTGACCCATTTGGCTACTCTAATCGCAGTGCTTCGGGTATTTGGCAATTTATGCCAGCCACTGGCGAGCGTTTTGATTTAAAACAAAACTGGTGGTACGACGGCCGACGCGACATAGTGCAATCTACGCGTGCTGCCCTTGATTACTTATCGTATTTACACAAAACCCTTGAAGGCGATTGGTTAAACGCCATTGCCGCTTATAATTCAGGCGAAGGGCGTTTAATGCGTGCGATTAAGAAAAATCGTAAAAAGCATTTACCAACAGACTTTTGGTCTCTCGACTTACCAAGCGAAACCACCGCGTATGTACCAAAGCTTTTAGCCCTTGCCGATTTATTAAAACGCGCTGATGAGTTTAATGTAAAATGGAAACCGGTTATCAACGCGCAAGTTGTAGAAGTGGTTGATGTAGGCACGCAAATTGACCTTGCACTGGCCGCAGATATGGCCGATATGACTCTTACTGAATTATATAGGTTAAACCCAGGCTTTAACCGCTGGGCGACCGACCCTAACGGTCCGCATTTTTTACTATTACCCACCGATAAAGCGGAACAATTCAGCCAAAAGCTGGCGCAAACCGATGTTAAAGACCGCTTACGCTGGCAGCAATACACTGTGGCGCGCGGAGATAGCCTATCGGTTATTGCTAAAAAGTTTACCACCAGCACCAGTGCTATTCGCTCGCTTAATAAATTAAAGTCAAACACCATACGTATTGGCCAACAGTTATTAGTACCCTTAACCGATGGGGCAATTAATAGTGAACATTTACCTAAGCAAATGCGTTTAGCTGCTAATAAAGCCACCCGTACTAAGCTGTCGCACACGGTTAAAAATGGCGACACCCTGTGGGACATTAGTCGCGAATACGATGTCACCATGGATGAGTTGGCCTCGTGGAATAAACTGAAGAAAAACTCAGTATTGCGCTTAAATCAAAAGCTCACTGTTTATAAATCAGCGAGTAAACCACAAGCAACTGCAAGTACTAATCGCACCATTACGTACAAAGTACGCCGTGGTGACTCGCTTGCTCGTATTGCGTCTAAATTTAATTTAACCGTAAACGAAATTATTAAGTGGAATAACTTAGCCGGCCAAAAGTATTTACAGCCTGGCCAAAAGTTAAAGCTTAAGGTTGATGTAAGAAGTAGTTAACCCAAGGTTTAATAATTAAAAAAGGAGCGCATGCGC
>NZ_PNCY01000026.1:0-22325 GCF_005887105.1 Pseudoalteromonas sp. S2893
GATATGAAAACACAAAATCAAGTGCATAAAAAAGACCTGGCGCTTTCGCACCAAGTCTTTCATTAAAACCGCCAACCTATTTCAGGACGGGACATTTGCTGAGTATAAACGCTTAGTTTTGCTCGTCGCGCATAAATACTGGCTCAAGATCTTTAGTGGTTGCTTCAGGGCTAAAGTAATAACCCGCCACAGTAAACTCTTTTAATTGGCTAAGCTGTGTTACCTGGTTTTCTATAATGTAACGGGCCATCATGCCGCGCGCTTTTTTAGCGTAAAAGCTAATTACCTTATATTGGCCATTTTTGCAGTCTTTAAAATGCGGGGTAATAATTTGTGCATTGAGTGCTTTTTTATCTACTGCTTTAAAGTACTCGTTTGAAGCAAGATTAACGAGGTATTGTGCGTCTTGCGCTTTTAATTCCTCGTTTAATTTATTAGCAATAATGCTGCCCCAAAATTCATACAAATTTTTCCCGCGAGGGTTATCAAGCTTAGTGCCCATTTCTAGGCGGTAGGCTTGCATTAAATCAAGCGGTTTTAGCAAGCCGTATAAACCTGAAAGTATACGTAAATGGCTTTGCGCATAATCGAGGTTAGCGGCAGTGAGTGTTGCGGCATCTAAGCCACCGTACACATCGCCGTTAAAGGCTAGTACCGCTTGTTTAGCATTACTTTGCGTAAATGGTTGCGACCATTCGCTAAAGCGCGCAGCGTTAAGCCCTGCAAGCTTATCGCTAATTTTCATTAGGCTGCCAATTTGCGCTGGAGTTAGTTCACGGCATACTTTCATGAGCTCTTCGCTGTGCTCTAGTAATTCAGGTTGAGTGAACTTATCTGTTGCGGGTGGCGTTTCGTAATCAAGATTTTTTGCTGGTGAAATAACAGTGATCATAGTTAGCTATTGACTTGTAATTTATTTAATGTCAATTTCAACATTAAATGAGACGAAAAGCACGTTTTGTTTATAAAATACCATTGAAAATTAATCGCAATGGCCTAAATCCTACCTTAATAAATCATGCATCGTCGTTTTTCTATTGATAAGGACATAAGACCTATCAAGCATTGTCACACTGTTGCAGTATTGAATACTTATATTAAGGTAGTTTAGATTTTCTTTTAACTTGCTTGGAATGAGGAAGGCAAATGACTAGCGCTCTACAAAGGCTAAAACAACATTCATCTATCGTAGCCGACACTGGCGATATTGAAGCGATCAAAAAGCATCAACCAGAAGATGCAACCACAAACCCGTCGCTTTTATTAAAAGCGAGCGAGATTGAAGCTTACAAGCCTTATTTAGATAAAGCTTGGAGCTATGCAAAAGAAACAGAGCAAGATGCAGCTAAACAGCTTGAACTTGCATGTGACTACTTTGCCGTATTACTTGGTAAAGAAATTAGCGAAATTGTACCTGGTTATATTTCTACTGAAGTAGATGCTCGTTTATCATTCGACACCCAAGCAACTATTGATAAAGCACATACCCTGCTTAGCCTTTATGAAAAAGAAGGTGTAAGCAAAGACAAAATTTTAATCAAAGTTGCGTCTACATGGGAAGGCATTAAAGCGGCCGAACAGCTAGAAAAAGAAGGGACTAAATGTAACCTGACTTTATTATTTAGCGATGCTCAAGCGCGTGCATGTGCTGATGCAAACGTATTTTTAATCTCACCATTTGTTGGCCGTATTTTAGATTGGCACGTAGCAAATGGTATGGAAAAACCAACCGATCCGCTAAAAGATCCAGGTGTTCAATCTGTACGTAGCATTTTTGAGTTTTATAAACGCCATGATTACAAAACCGTTGTTATGGGCGCAAGCTTCCGTAACACCGGCGAAATTATTGCCCTTACAGGTTGTGACAAGCTAACGATTAGCCCTAACCTACTAGAAGACTTAGGCAATTTAGAAGGCGCAGAAGAATACTTACTACAAAGTGATATTCCTAAAGAGCCAAAGCCTGCTCCACTTACTGAGTCGCAGTTCCGTTGGTTACATAACCAAGATGCAATGGCAACTGAAAAACTAGCTGAAGGTATCCGCTCATTCGCAGATGCACAAGAGCAGCTAGAAGCACGTTTTAAAGCAATGTAATACGCGCTAATTATGTATTAAACGCCGCACCTGCGGCGTTTTTTATGCCCTTAATATAATCCGCACTGCTTTATACTAACCTGCCACAGCATGTACCATTGCCTACACAGCTAAATAACTAACTTTTAATATTTTTTATTTATTTTTTCTATCTAAAAATAACGCGCTTAATAAAGTTAGTTAGTATTAAACTTCATCAACGCATCACATACCTGTAACAAATTAGTCACTTTTTTATTCTATTTTAGCTAGGCCTGTGGTATAGGTATTCTCGAGGTTCACTAAAATCAATAGGAGATAGTCATGGATAGCCTAAACGATATATTAGAGATATTAGAAGGTCCTGATACAACAAGAAAAACCTCTCAAAAGAATAAAAAAAGAAAGTGGCGCGAGATTGAGGCCATAAAAGACAAACAACGGTTACGTAAAGAACTACAGGAGTTAGACTTTTTTACAGACAGCATTGAAATTGATGAGCTAGATTTTTAATTTCAAACTCATTGCGCTCAATTAGGCAATATATTTTGCGGCAGGAAAACCGTATCGATAGTAAAGCTAACGCCAGGTTTTACCCCTTCAAAATAATTGATAATTATTGCGCATGGGCATGTATACACAATAACTAAGCAAAAGGCTTTCATAATACGAAAGCCTTTTTTAATATATCAATTAAACCTGCCAGTTAATGGGCGTATCGCCTTGGGCTTGTAACAATTCATTTGTTTGTGAAAAGTGCTTACAGCCAAAAAAACCACGATGCGCAGAAAGCGGCGATGGGTGAGGCCCTTTTAAAATATGATGGCGAGCGCTGTTAATATTTTTACCTTTTTTTTGCGCATGAGCGCCCCATAAAATAAACACCACTCCTTTGCAGTGTGCATTTATATGAGCTATCACGTTATCGGTAAATTGCTCCCACCCTAAATGTTTATGCGAGTGCGCTTGGCCTTGCTCAACCGTGAGTACCGTATTGAGTAAAAACACGCCCTGCTCTGCCCAGCTTTGTAAGTAACCATGGTCTGGTATTTCAAAACCGGGAATATCCGTTGCCAATTCTTTGTACATATTTTTTAGCGACGGCGGTAACTTTTTAACCTCTGGCAACACAGAAAAACATAAGCCATGGGCTTGGCCTTCTCCGTGATATGGGTCTTGGCCTAAAATAACCACGCGAATATTGTTAAGGGCTGTCGCTTCAAAGGCACTAAATACTTGCTCTTTGGGTGGGTACACAGCAACACCTTCGACACGGCGTTTTGCTACATAATCTAATGTTTGCTGCATATAAGGTTGCTGTAATTCATATTCTAAAAAGGCTGGCCAATCGCTCATTGTATACTCTTAATTTGTTTGCGTGATGCATCTATTTTATCACACATATTTGCCAGTCCATCTAGCATGCGCGGTGTAAAACGATGTAATAAATCGGCATTTACACGTATAAATTGGTTATGTTTTACAGCGGGGACTTCTGGCCATTTTTGCCAATTAATTTTAGGTTGTGGATTATCGGCTTGTTCATCAGGAATAATAATAACCTGTGGTTTTTTAATCACCACGTTTTCAATACTTATTTGCGGGTAGTCGGTTGGGCTGTGTGCAAATACATTGCTTACATGACATGTTTCAATAAGCTGGTTTATCCATGTGTTTTCACTTACCGTCATCATTGGCTCTGGCCATAATTGATAAAAACCAGTTAATATTTTTTTGCTTTGCTGCTGCTTTTTAATTTTTTTAAGCTTAGTAATAAATGCGTTTGCTACTTGCTTACTTTGCTCAATACACCCTGTAAATTTTCCAAGAGCAATCAGCTCGTTTGCAACTTCTTCTATTTTTTTTGGATCACTTAAATGTACTTTTATACCAAGGCGTTTAATTTGTTCTAAATCTTCACTTTGATTACCGCTTTTCCAACCAATCACTAAATCGGGTTTTAGCGCTAATAATTTTTCAAGAGAAATACCATAGTAACCACCAATGCGCTCAATACTTTTAGCTTCATTTGGGTAGTCAGCGTAATCAACAGTGCCAACAATATTACTTCCCGCACCTATAGCAAACAGGTTTTCTACTATATGCGGTGCAAGTGCTACAACGCGTAGTTTATCTGGCGCAGCTGTATCACTGGCCACGGCACTGCCCCCAGAACACAATAACAGCAGTGCAGTAAAAAACGCTTTATACATTAGTAATCAAACCCTTCTAGTGCTTTTATACCCGAGTCGAAGGCGTGTTTAACATTGCGCACTTCGCTTACTGTATCGGCAAGGTCTGTTAACGTGCGGTGCGCTGCGCGACCTGTAATAATAACCGATTGCATGGGAGGGCGATTATTTAGCGCGTTTACTACCTCATCTAAATCAATATAACCGTAAGTCACCATGTAGGTAAGCTCATCTAGTAATACTAAATCAATACTGCTATCTGCAAGCATACGCTTTGACTCCTGCCACGTTGCTTGCGCGGCTGCGGTGTCGGCTTCTTTGTTTTGCGTATCCCATGTAAAACCGGTATTCATAACGGCAAATTCAACCCCTGCGCCTTGTAATAAGTTACGCTCTCCACACTCCCATGTGCCTTTAATGAACTGACAAACAGCGGCTTTTTTACCATGCCCTACGCAGCGAGCAACCACACCAAAGCCTGAGGTAGATTTACCTTTACCATTACCCGTAATTACCTGAAATATCCCTTTAACATCTTGCGCAGCAGCCACGCGTGCATCTACCTGCTCTTTTACTTTTTGTTGGCGCTGCTGGTGCTTATCGTTATTTGTATCCGTCATTATTATCTCCTTCATAAATCGATATAATGTGTTGTATGTTCAAATGCGCCTCGCACATAGTGGCCAAGCGCTCTAGTTGTTGCTCGCGATGCGCTACAATACTCACAGGTTGTATGGCTGCATCGCTTTTTACCCACTTTAAAATTTGCAGTGTGGTAGCGGGTTCATCAAACAAGCCGTGTAAATAAGTACCAGTAATGGCATTGTCGTCACTAATAAAGCCATCGTTTTCAAACCCATGAGGGTGCGCGTTAAACGTTAAAAATGGCTTATTAAGTGCTGCGCCTTCACTAATGCCGGCATGAATTTCGTAGCCGCTACACGGTGTTTGCAAATCATTTAACTGCATAGCCGCCGTTACTTTAGTGAGTACTTTTTGGGTGCTTAGAGTGGTTTCAAAATCGCATAGGGCAAGCCCCGTTACTTGCTTTAAGGACGACTCGACTCCGTTGGGATCATTTATGGTATACCCCAACATTTGCATACCACCGCAGATACCAAGTACTTTGCCACCATAACGTATGTGGCGCTTTATTTGCGTATCCCAGCCTTCATTTTTTACAAAACTTAAATCACCCAGCACGTTTTTACTGCCAGGAATAATAATCAGATCAACCGGTGGGATCGCGTGTGTGTGGCGTACATAATTTATATTAATATTTGGGTGCAGTCGCAATGCATCAAAATCGGTATGGTTACTAATATGCGGCAATAAAAGCACGGCTATATTAATGGTGGCAGTCGTCACCGTGTTATCTATTGCTACAGCATCTTCGGCATCAAGTGCTAAATCATGCAAATAAGGCAGCACTCCAAGCACTGGTTTTTTTGTGTAGCGCTCAAGCCAATCTAGCCCACTTTGTAGCAAGCTTATATCGCCTCTAAAGCGGTTTATAACAAAGCCTTTTACGCGCGCTTGCTCGGATTCGCTTAATAACGCAAGTGTGCCCACTAAATGCGCAAACACACCGCCTTTGTCTATATCGGCAATAATAATGACAGGGCAATCTACCGCTTCTGCGTAACCCATATTGGCAATGTCGTTCTCGCGTAGGTTTATTTCTGCGGGGCTGCCTGCTCCCTCAACCAATAATAAATCAAACTGCTTTGCTAGGCGTTTATGCGAGGCAAGCACTGCATCCATCGCAACCTGTTTATAGTTATGATACGCCCCTGCCTCCATATTACTAATGGCTTTTCCATGTACAATGACTTGCGCCCCCGTATCACTATTTGGTTTGAGCAATATGGGGTTAAAGTCGTTTTGAGGCTCTACTTTAGCGGCTATGGCTTGCAAAGCTTGCGCACGGCCTATTTCGCCTCCCTCTTTTGTAACCGCGCTATTAAGCGCCATATTTTGCGGTTTAAAAGGCGCGACCTTTACACCTTGCTTTGCAAACACTCTACAAAGCGCAGCGACTAAGGTGCTTTTTCCGGCATCTGACGTAGTGCCTTGAATCATTAAGGTTTTCATCAGCACTATGCCTTTGTTTTTCTAAAAAAGAGTAAGCTTAAAAAAAATACGCTACCCATAGCTGCTGTAATCACCCCAACAGGGAGCTCTTGGTTTTTAAGTAATGAGCGCGAAAGCACATCGACCCACACCATAAACGTGCCGCCCATTAAACTGGTAATTAGTAAGCCAGCAGTACTGCCCTGAGATATAAAAAAGCGCACTATGTGCGGCACCATTAAACCTACAAAACCAATACCGCCACATAAGGCCACCAGCACGGCCGTTATTAACGAGCTCAATACCAACATTAAAATTCTAAAACGGTGCACACGGACCCCAAGCGTTATCGCGCTTTCATCGCCAAGAAGCAGCGCATTTAACTGCCTTTTAAAGCTCAGCATAAAGCTAATACACACCACTATAACCACGCATGGCAACCATAACGTGGCCCATTGTGCGCGGGCAAAGCTGCCTAACGTCCAAAATAAAATACCAGCCACTGCTTGCGGGTCACTCCAATACAGCAATAAACTTGTAAATGCGCTAAATAAAAACGACAGTGCCACCCCCGCTAGCAACATAGACTCTACTTGCGACCTTTTTTGCCGCCCAGCAATAAGTATCAATAAGCCCATTGCTAAAAAGCTCCCTAATAAGGCAGCAGCCGATAACATAAACCCTGCACTAATACCCGCAACGGCCATAAGCAGTACTACCCCAAACGATGCGCCTGAGGATATGCCAAATAAATACGGATCAGCGAGCGGGTTACGGGTAACCGTTTGTAAAATAAGCCCTGCAATAGCCAAACCTGCGCCCGCCATAAAGGCAAGTAAGGTACGAGGTAATCTAAGCTCATAAATAATACGCGCGTTAAACGAGCCCTCTCCTGCTGATAAAATCCCTGTGAGCACATCACTTAACGGCGTATCTGCGGCGCCAAAACTCAGTGCGCTAAAAAGGCTAACCACTGCAATTAACACGGCTGCTATAAATATTGTCCACTGGTTTATTTTTGTTATATCCATTTAATTAATAGCCATAAAAGTAAGTAATATGAGGAATAGTTTGGCCATTTTCTGTGCGCTGAGGGTGGCTAGTTACGCGCGCACATACCCCAAAAACATCCGCTAGCATGTCCTCACTAAGTACCTGCGCAGGCGAGCCTGCATGTGTTATTTTACCTTTATTAATAACCACCAGCTCATCGCACATAGCGGCTGCTAAATTTAAATCATGAAATGAGGCAAACACAGTAACCCCTAGCGATTTTGCTAGTTCCATCACTTGTATTTGGTATTTAACATCTAAATGGCTGGTTGGCTCATCCATGATGAGTAATTGCGGTTGCTGCACTATAGCGCGGGCAATCAATGCACGTTGCTTTTCGCCCCCCGAAAGCGATTCAAAATTTTGCTTACACTGTTGCTCAAGCCCTACGGTTTTTATTGCCTGTGTAATTTTTTGTTTGTCGCTGTGGGTGGTGGCGCTAAATAATGATTTATGAGGTGTAAGCCCAAGGGCAACCACATCAAATAATGTTAGGTTAAATTGCGCGGGCGTTTCTTGTAGAACTACAGCAACATATTTTGCGTAGTCTTCACTTTTAAGCTGCCAAATATCCTGCTGATTAAAGGTAACGTTACCAGCGGTCGGTTTATTAAAGCGATACAAACAACGCAGTAAGCTCGACTTACCCGCCCCATTTGGGCCAATTAACCCAATAAACTTACCCTTAGCTATGTGTAAATTAATATTGTTTAAAATGGCGTGATCATCGACTTCCCACGACACATTTTGAACGTTTAATAAGGGGGTATTTGGCGCTAATGTAGTTTGCAAAAGTGAGTCCTTAGAAAGCGTGCACTCACTAACACACAGCTAAAAGACTAGTGCATCAATAAAAATGAGTTTACCCGCTCGTTAAAAAAGTATACCAATCTAGAACTTCTCATGCTGATTGATATGTCTCATTTGTATCTGACTTAAAGCGTGGTGCTAATTACAGTTACGGGAATAGTTGAGGAATTTCACCCCATTCCAAATGAGGGTCTATTATGGGCGGGTAAGTAAATAATTTAAAGCAAAAAAAACCGCGCTCATTAGAGCGCGGTTAATAAAGGGAGTGTTTAAGCAACGCTTAAAACTTGTATTCCATACCTAGGCCAACGTAGTCTTGGTCAACATTGTTGTCCATATCAAAGCTTGAGTAAAAACCAAATACTTTAATGTTTTTATTAAACTTATGATCAACACCTACAGAAACTGCCGTTTTGTCGTCGCTGTCATCAAAGTCCATTGCTTGGTATTGCACTTTAAACGTGTTTTTACCCATGTTGTAGGCTGCGTTTAATAAATAGCCGTCTGCTTCTGCGCTACCGTCTACTTTTTCTTGAGTTTGGTACATAGCGCCTAATTTAAAGCTCTCTACTTTACCTTGAATTGATGCGCGCACTACATCGTAGCCATTTACTTCGCTATCGGCTGCAACCGAGGCGTATACCGCACTCTTTTTAAGTGCAGAGTCACCGTAGGTAACCGCCATTGAATAACCGTTATCTGCATCTACGTCATCTTCAGCTATAAATGTAGCAAGTACTTTAAAGCCTTCGTAGCTTTTAGATGTATAAGTGATTGAATCACCTAAGCGGTTTTCACCTTTAAAGACATTTTTAATATCGCCTTCAAGGTCATTAAATAAATCTAACTTACCTTGCGATTGTTTAAGCGCTGTATCGTTACGACCCACAACAACTTGACCATATGCACCTTTTAAACCTACATACTGGTTACGTGCAGAAATATTGTCGTCGTTATCACCTTTAGAGTCAGCATCAGATACATCAACTTGAAACTCAAACTTATAAACCGCTTCTAATCCATCAGTAATCTTTTCAGACCCTTTTAGTCCAAAGCGAGATGCATTACTTTTAATTTCAGTGAAAGACCCTTCGCCATCATCAGACGATTGCACAGTAACATTCGCTTTACCGTATACATCAACGTCTGCAAACGCGCTAAAAGATAAACCACTTACTAGTGCAACACATAAGCTCGATTTTACAAAATTCATGTTATTTCCTCGATAATCACAAGACTAATTTTTAAAACAGCTGCAGTTTGTCACCGTTAAATGACAGATATATTACAAAGGAAACATTTTTGTCTTTTTATTTTAATAAAAGTGTCTAAATTCTGAAAACAAAACGACATGAATATTTAATAAACAAAATTGTACCTATTCAACCTCATTAAAAATCATAGTCGGTATTTAGTGTTCATCAACAGGCTGATAAGCATTTATTTTAGGTAATAAGTTAATCAGGGTTTCTATTAACTCTTTTTGTTCGTTGTCTCTGTGGTAGGCCACAAAAATATCACGCGAAGTATGTTCTACATCTTTTACATGAAACAGCTCACCCTTTTCTAGGTGAGACTCAACAAGTACCTCGGGGATAAACGCACTGCCGCCACACTGAAGAATTAAATCAAGGGCAATACGCCCCGTACTGGTTCTAAAATAAGGCGGCGTTTTACCGGTAAATTGGCGCGCATGCCATAGCGAAAACGTAGTACCCCAATCAACATATACATATTGGTTATCAAAAAAATTCTCGTTAGTGGCCGTGTCATAGCCACTAACCGGAATAATTGGCAGCTCGCAAATTCGCTCTACCACAAGCTCGTCTACTTTAGGGGGGTCAAATAAAATGGCTAAATCAAGCGTACGCTCTAATAATAACCGCGTGCTTTCTTGTTGGGCTTTAACCTCTGCAACCAACGACACCCCAGGCATAGCCGACACAATATTAGTAATGCCAAATTGTAAAAACGCATCCCATATATTAGGCGTACCCGCTAAACTTATTTGCTTGTGCATGTTATCGGCAAGTGCCACATCCACTTTGGCACGCTGCATGCCGGTGATGATCATTTTAGCGTGCGGAAGCAATCGCTCTCCTGGCGCCGTTAATTGAATATTGTTACGCTGGCGAATAAACAAGTTTACACCCAACCCCTGTTCTAATTGGCGAATCCGAAAGCTTACTGCCGATTGAGTGATATACAGGTTTTCAGCCGCTTTACCAAAGTGACGCGTGCGCACAACCTCTACAAATGTTTTTAATAAATCTATATCCAATTTTTTATCCTCACGATAAAAATAACTTGTTTAATAAATTGTCAAACTTGCATCATACTCCAGCAATAAACAGGGTATGAGGATACAGTTATGAGCAACGATATTTCACTACTTCGCCAAGCGTTTGTTAGCCAACGTCAATTTTATGATGATCAAAACTTTCCTCGCGGGTTTAGCCGCAGCGGAAACTTCACCTTATTAGAAGCCAGCATATTAGAGCAACACGGCGTTGTACTAAAAGGCCTTTATAATAAAACTTTAGCACCCCAAAATACGCTACAAGAGCAATTTGTTGACGTAGTTTGTGGCAGTAAAGAACCTACAAACCCAATCGAAAAAGCCTGGGTTAAATATTTAAAACTAACAACCTGTAAAACCAAGTTTCATACACTTTTTGGCCGTTCAAAAATGTCAGGGCCGGTACCAATAAGCCAAGACGATTATAGCGAATCAGATAGCGTATAAGCCTCTAAGATATTTGCTTTTTTGCGTTTTAACAGTTACAACTTGTATAAGCAAATACTTTTGCAAAATATCAAACAAGGTTGTTACGTGACGCGAAAAATACTCATAGTTGAAGATACGCCTACTATAGCGCGTGTGCAAAAGCATATCGCGCTTAAAGCAGGTTACGAAGTAGATATAGCCGAATCTTTAGCGGCAACAAAAGAGCTAATAGAACACAATAGCTACTTTTGCGCTGTTGTTGATTTTATTCTTCCCGATGCTCCTGCGGGTGAGGCGGTTCCGTATACTATTAATGCCGACATTCCCACCATAGTAATGACAGGCAACATAGATAAACAAACTCGCGACACGGTAGAAAAATACCCAATAATTGATTACATAATCAAAGAAAACAAACAAGCTTACCAATACCTAGAAAAACAACTAAGCCGTTTACCACGTAACGAGAACGTAAAAGTGTTGGTCGTCGACGACTCAACCTCTACCCGTAGATACATTTGCAGTTTACTAAAGCGCCATAAGTATCAAATACTCGAAGCAAAGGACGGCAAAGACGCGCTAGAAGTACTTGAAAGCCAAAAAGACGTGTCTGTTATTATTACCGATAACGAAATGCCAAACATGAATGGTGATGAGCTATGCGCCGAAATTCGCCGGCTTTACAGTAATGATGAAAAAGCCATTATCGGTATTTCAGGTGCTGACTCGTCAGCATTATCGAGCCTATTTTTAAAAAATGGTGCCAACGACTACCTCCATAAACCCTTTAACAGCGAAGAGTTTTACTGCCGACTAAGTCAAAACGTCGACATGCTTGAGCAAATAGCAACAATTAAGCGCCAAGCAAATACTGACTACTTAACAAACCTGCCTAATCGACGTTACTTTTTTGAAGAGTCGAGCAAGTCTCTCAAGTATTTAAAAAAATCGAATCAAGATGGTGCACTCGCCATGCTTGATATAGACCATTTTAAATCGATTAACGATACATACGGTCACGATTCAGGCGATGAGGTTCTCAAAGGGTTGGCGGTGTGTTTTAAAAAGTACTTTGAAAAGCAGCTAGTCGCTCGCTTAGGCGGTGAAGAATTTGCCGTTTACTTTACTGATGCAACCACAGCGCAAGCGCTAAAACGCCTTGAAGGGTTTAGGCAATTTATAGAGCTTAATAGCCAAGAGTTTAGCCAAGAAAAAATTAAATTTACAATTTCTATTGGTTTTGCAAGCGGCCCTATTTATCAAATAGATGAGTTACTTAAACAGGCCGATTTAAAGCTGTATGATGCAAAAGAAACCGGCCGTAATAAAGTAATAAGCTAAACCTTGACGCTGCTTTATAGCAACTTGCTTAAACTATTATTGCGCATAGGTATTAAACTTCGGCGGCGGTAACAGCCGCTTTTTTACGCTTACGCGATTGATGATAAGAGTCCCAGGTAAATATAGCCAGTGCACTCCAAATACAGGCAAAGGTAATCACCCGCTCTGCATCAAATACTTCATCGTAAAACACCACAGCAAGCATAAACATTAAACTTGGCCCTATGTACTGAAAAAAGCCCAATGTTGTGTACTGCAAACGCTTGGCCGCTCCGGTAAAGCAAAGCAGCGGCAACGTAGTAATAATACCGGCACTAATTAACAGCGCATTGGTATGCCAATCGTTTAGGGCTAAGTCGGAAGTAGGTGTTGGTGCCATTACCCACCAGTAAATTAATGCAACCGGAAGTAAAATTAGGGCTTCGAGTAAAATGCCTGGCAGCGCTTCAACTGGTAACTTTTTACGCAGTAAGCCATAAATAGCAAAAGACGTGGCAAGCGAAAACGCCACCACCGGAAACGAGCCAAAACTTACCAATTGCAATACTACGCCCGCAAAGGCTAAAAACACTGCAAACCCTTGTAACTTTCGCAGCCGCTCGCCTAAAAATAGCATGCCCAACAGCACATTAAGTAATGGGTTTATGTAATACCCTAAACTGGCATCGAGCATTTGGTTATTATTAACCGCCCAAATAAACAACCCCCAATTAAAGCCCAATATAGAAGAAGTAAGTACTAACATTAAAATAATTTTTGGCTGGGCAACTATGCGCTTAACCTTATCCCAGTATTTAAGCACACTGACCACAAGCACTAAAAAAACCACAGACCAGACAACACGGTGAGTTAAAATTTCAAAAGCAGAAACATGCTGTATTTGTTTGAAATAAATAGGCGCTAAGCCCCACATTAAAAAAGCTAAACAGGCAAAAATACCGCCTTTACGCTGCTCGTTTGCAATCGACATACATACTACTTATTCATACTAAAAGGCCGACAGTTTATACCAATTTGTGCTATTAAGTGATTTATTTTGCGGTAACTAAAGCTCAGCGAAAGGCTAAGATTTTTATTTTAGCCGTACGTAATTAGCAGCTTTAACCTACTAAATACGTACCTGTACCAAAGGCGATTTGGATTGCCTTTTCATTGTGTAGCTCCATTCTACATACACACACTTTATTACCAGAGCGGATCAAAGTAGCACTGGCTGTAAATGTCTCCCCTTTGCCAGGGCGCAAATAATCTGTGCGCAAGTCAATGGTGCCTAAGGTAGCCAGCTTTTGCTGTACGCTAGGGATATCGAGCTCGGTTAATTTATCGATAACACTGGCTGCTGCAAGCATGCCGCCCACATTATCGAGCACCGCCGATATAATACCGCCGTGAAGAATTTTTTGCGCAGGATTGCCTATAAATACATCCTGCCAGGGAAAGGTAATTTTAGCTTGCTCAGGGCTGAGCGACTCTACCGAGATATTTAAAAACTGATTAAATGGCATGCCATTTACAAACAGTGCGCCAACTTGTTCAATTAACATTTCTTTATTCATTATTATTCTCTATGTTTAAATTAACACTGGTACGATGAGTTAAGCATACCTGAAGCAAAACCACGAGGCACTAATTAAATCATTTACCTCTAAGCTAAAGACATCCTATAAAAAAACCACTAAAATAGCCGCCGATGAATACTCTAACCCCTACACCTAGCACATTGGTCCGCAAGCCCGACACGGTTCTTAAACAAGTGTTTGGCTACAGCGAGTTTCGTGATGGCCAAAAAGCGGTGATCGACGCGGCCATTAATGGCCAAGACTCTTTGGTACTACTGCCTACAGGCGGCGGTAAATCAGTGTGTTACCAAGTACCAGCGTTAGTGCTCGAAGGGGTTACTGTGGTAATTTCACCGCTTATCTCGCTCATGCAAGACCAAGTAACGCAACTGCAAGCATTAGGTGTTAAAGCCGCTTACATTAATAATAGCCTGGCTCGCGAAGAGCAACAATTAGTGTACCAACAATTGCACCAAGGGCTAATAAAATTACTGTATGTAGCCCCTGAAAAAGTGCTTCAGCATGAATTTACCGAGCGACTTAGCCACTTAAATATCAGCTTATTTGCAATTGACGAAGCACATTGTGTATCGCATTGGGGGCATGACTTTAGACCTCATTACTTTAGATTAAATGAGCTTAAGCAGCGCTTTTCCCATGTACCTATGATGGCACTGACCGCCACGGCCGATAAAGCGACCCGCTTTGATATAGTTGAGCAGTTAAAATTACAACACCCCTATATACATACCGGCAGCTTCGACAGACCGAATATTCGTTACACCATCGAAGAAAAGTTCAAGCCAATGGCGCAACTACTGCGCTATTTAAAAGAGCAAAAAAATCAAAGTGGCATTATTTACTGCACTAGCCGTAAGCGCGTTGATGACATTGCCGAAAAACTCGCTGATGCAGGTTTAAATGCCGCCGCGTACCATGCAGGCATGAGCAACGAGCAACGCCAATTTGTGCAAACCGGATTTGCCCGCGATGATATTCAAATAGTCGTTGCGACCGTTGCCTTTGGTATGGGCATAAATAAACCAAATGTGCGTTTTGTTCTGCATTACGATATTCCAAAAAGTATTGAAGCCTACTATCAAGAAACTGGCCGCGCTGGGCGTGATGGCTTAGCCGCAGAAGCTATTATGTATTTTGATCCTGCCGATATAGGCCGCGTTAGGCGCTTTTTTGAAGACATAGACGATGAACAACGCCGCCGCGTAGAAGAACAACGCTTTAATGCCATGGCCAGCTTTGCCGAGGCGCAAACATGCCGTCGCCAAATACTATTAAACTACTTTAGCGAGTATAAACGCGAGCAATGTGGCAACTGCGATATTTGCATTAACCCACCAAAAAGCTTTGATGGCACATTAGTAGCGCAACAAGCGCTTTCGTGTGTGTATCGAGCTGGGCAGCGGTTTGGCTTAGGCTATATTGTAGAATTATTACGCGGGGCTAATACCAGCCGCATACGCGACAACAACCACCACGAACTCAGCACCTATGGCATAGGCAAAGACAAAAGCAGTGAATTTTGGCTCAGTATATTACGCCAACTTATACACCAAGGCTTGTTAAGCCAAGATATTACCCAAGGTGCCTCGCTGCGCTTAACCGAAGCAGCACGCGCAGTGCTTAAAAGTGAATACGCTCTACAGCTTGCCGAGCCGCGCTTACAAGCTAAACACGTATACCAAGATAAACTGGCGCAGTTTAACTACGACAAAAAACTATTTGCCCGCTTACGGGCTCTGCGTAAAGAACTCGCTGATGCCGACGATGTACCGCCGTACGTTGTATTTAACGATAAAACCTTAGCCGAAATGGCGCAATTAATGCCCACCAACGACAGCGAATTTTTAAAGGTATCGGGCGTTGGCTTTACCAAACTCAATAAATATGGCGGCGAATTTTTAACGGCCATTCGTAATTACCTTGCTAGCAATTAAGTAAACTATGACCCAAATTGAATACAATCACGCCCATAAATGCATTGTTATAAGCCCGGTAGAAGCCCCACACGATGAAGACTTTGAGCTGTGGAGCACACTGTTTTTACACGCCGATGAAATAACAATTATTGACTACGCAGGGGGTGCTGACCGTCATCAATTGCGCTTTAGCTATCAACAGCAAACCTTTAATTTAAATTTTGAACACTACAGCGAAAGTATTTGGATTAATGGCGAAGGCCAAGAAGCCGAGCATTTATTAGCAGCCCTTGCTTTTTACTTAAGCTAAAACACTTCGCATATGCACTAATTAACAAAGGTGCGTAACGGTAACAATTAATTAGTTTCAAAATCCATACCTTTTACTTACATTGTAATAACAATGATGTAAGCTGATATTACGACTCATATTTGCAGTAGTATTGAAGAGGTTGAATGGTGAATAGAAAATGGATTGCACACTGTTGTATAAGCTTAGCCCTTGTAAGCTTTAGTGCGTCTGAGGCCTTTGCACAACAACCACCCAATAAAACTAACACCTGCTCCGCTGTGCAAACTCACTCAGACAAAAGCAATAATTTACGCCGTGAGGTTGAAGATAAAACCACACTGATTAATAGTCGTAGCGACGCCCAAATAACTTCAATTACCCTTAAACAACTTAACGTTTTTAATACCGAGTTGGAGGAGGAAAATAACGCGCTTTTTCGTTTTGCCAACCGCGCGCATATTCAAACCGAGCCAGACGTTATTAGTAATATTCTGTTATTTAAACAAGGTGATAATTACAATGCCAGAAAACTCGCTGAGTCAGAGCGTTTATTACGCCAACAAAACTATTTATATGATGCGCAAATAAGCGCGGTTGAAAACTGCGACGGCAACGTAGATGTAACGGTGGTAACTCGCGATTTATGGACCTTACTACCCGAAATAAGCTTTAGCCGCAGCGGTGGCGAAAATAAATCGAGTATTGGTTTTCGTGAGTCCAATTTACTGGGTTGGGGCAAGCGTTTGTCGTTTTCACGCACCACCGACAGCGATCGTAACGGTTATTTATTTGTTTATGACGATCCTAATATATTATCTAGCCGGTATCGCGGGCGCTTAGAGTATGCCGACAACAGCGACGGTAAGCGCCACTTATTAGAGCTAACCTATCCGTTTTACGCCATAGATACACCTTATAGCTATGGTATTAAAAGCTTTTCTGAACAGCGAGAAGAGTCGTTGTATCGCCGTGGTGATGAATACAGCGAGTTTGATCAAACAACCGATTTTTTTAGCGCTTTTTTAGGCCACTCTAAAGCATTATCTGATAGCTGGACACAGCGCTTAACGCTTGGCTATGTAAAGCAAGAAGACAGCTTTGCAGAAATAGAAACAACTTTTGCTCCCTTGGCCAAAAACAGACAACTAAGTTACCCCTATGTGAGTGGTCATTGGTTTGAAGACAGTTATATAAAAGTGCGTAATTTTGACAGTATTTCGCGCACCGAAGATTTAAATTTAGGGTGGAATATTAAAGCCCTATTAGGCTACTCAGATGAATCACTAAGTAATGATGACAGCAGAGCCGTGTATTCGTTAAAAGCTAAAAAAGCGCACTTTACTACCGACAGAACGCTGTGGCGTTTTAGTGCTCAAGTGGATGGTTATTGGAATAAAGAGCAAAAACAACTAGAAAACTTTTTAGCCACCAGCGAAGTGCAGTACTACTTAAATACCAGCGAAAACCAATCTTGGTTTGTTAAAGCCCGTGCCCAGTATGCTAAAAACCTAACCGCCGATAAGCAGCTAACACTTGGCGGCGAAACGGGCCTTCGTGGCTATCCTATGGATTACCAGCATGGCGACCGAAGCTTTTTAGTCAGCCTAGAAAAACGCTATTACTGGGAGTACGATTTACTGCAGCTATTTAAAGTCGGTGCAGCGGGCTTTGTTGATGTTGGCCGCGCTTGGTTTAACGATGAAGACAACGGCGAGAACGATCATGTTTTAAAAAATATTGGGGTGGGTTTGCGTTTAGCACCTAGCAGAGCAAACTCTGGCACCATGATCCACCTTGATATTGCCGCCCCGCTTGATAGCTACGACGATGTTGATTCGGTGCAGTGGCTCGTGAGTGTTAAAAACACCTTTTAAATAGCGAGCAATAAACGAAAGCGTTACACTAGCGCTTTAAATTTTCCTAAAAACAGTACGGGATCACACTTTGGAATTGTTTGCGCTTTTAGAGCTAATGGGTACGCAATATAAATTGATTGTTACCCTTATGGCCATTTTACTTTTTCCTCTTTTATTAAAAGTCACTAAAAAGTTGCTCGAAAAAGCCATAAAAGGAAAAGTAGATGTTCATCGTAAATTTAGAGCTGAGCTGTTATTAAAAATAATACTCGCGTTTGTAGTGCTGTGCTTAGTGCTTATATTTTGGGGTATAGAGCTGCGCGGGCTATTAGTTTTGGGCTCATCCTTATTTGCTATGCTCGGGGTCGCTTTGTTTGCCGCTTGGTCGCTGCTTAGTAACCTTACCGCTTTTTTACTCATGTTTATTCAAAATGGTTTTCATGTGGGAAATTGGGTGCGTATTGTTGATGGTGCAAACCATATAGAAGGGCGCATTGTCGAATTAGGTTTAATGAACGTGCTACTTGAGCATGTGGATGGGCACCGAGTTGTTTACCCTAACAACCTGTTTGTGACACGCCCGGTTATGGTATTAAATAAAGAACCTAAGCCTACAAAGGCACCGGTAATAAAACGGATTATTGGCCCTAAAAAGACATAGTTTAAAAAGTCATATCCGCAAAAAAGCCGCAGTAAGGCAAACCTCACTGCGGCTTTTTAGTAGCTAACACAATGCTAATTATTTAGCTCAGCTGTTTTAAGCTCTTCATCTAAATCATTTATTTCGTCAATAAAATGCTCTAATTGCTGCTCTACTAAGCTGTTATCATTTGCAAAGTAAGCAAGGTGGAATACCGCATCCCCTTCGTTTACTAGTGGCATAGTTTGCTGGCCTATCACAATACCGCCCTTAGGCGCTAAAAGCTCAAGCTCGGCATCACCTAATGGGCTACTTATGTACGCCAGCACTTGGCCTTTTTCTACGTGTTCACCTAGCGATACTTGAGCACGTACAATGCCATCTACCTCAGCGCGTATCCAACTTGTAGACCCTGCAATGATAGGATCGGGCAGTTTTTTAGGACGCTTGCCGCGGATCATTTTTAAATGCCGCATCACATAATCCACACCCTGCACACCTGCTGCAATGGCAATAGGGTCAAAGCGTAGGGCTTCACCGGCTTCGTAAGTAATAACCGGTATACCTAAATTAGCGGCTTCACTACGTAATGAGCCATTACGAAGGGATGCATTTATAACCGCTGGCGTACCAAATGCTTTAGCCATATCAGCGGTTGCTTCATCATCTAAGTTAGCGCGTATTTGCGGTAAGTTAGTACGGTGAATAGCTCCCGTATGTAAATCAATAATGTGGGTACAATGTACCGCCACCTGATTAAAAAACATATGTGCCATACGCCCCGCAAGCGATCCACGCTCAGAGCCCGGAAAGCTGCGGTTCATATCACGCCTATCGGGTAAATAACGTGATTTATGAATAAAGCCAAACACATTAACAATTGGCACAGCAATTATGGTTCCGCGCAGTTGGCTTGCATCTATTTTAGAGAGCAGCTGGCGTACAACTTCTACACCATTTAGCTCATCCCCATGAATAGCGGCACACACCATCAGCACTGGGCCTTCCATTACACCATTAACCACTTCAATAGGAATATTGAGCGGTGAATGGGTGTAAAGTTTAGCAGCCTCTAAGGCAAGGGTTTTACGCTCGCCCACGCCAACACTTTCACCTAATAAGGTAAAAGGACGATTAATTTTAACCTTTGCCACGGGTTGCGGTTCCTTTAATAGCAGCATTTTTTTCGATGAAATCAATCACCATACCGGCAATATCTTTGCCTGTTGCCACTTCAATCCCTTCAAGGCCTGGAGAAGAGTTTACTTCCATTACCAAAGGCCCACGAGATGAGCGAAGTAAATCAACGCCCGCTACATTTAAGCCCATTGCTTTTGCTGCAGCAACGGCGGTTTTACGCTCTTCTGGGGTAATGCGTACTAATGTAGCGCTACCACCACGGTGAAGGTTTGAGCGGAACTCGCCTTCTTGCGCTTGGCGCTTCATGGCCGCTATTACTTTATCACCAAGTACAAAACAACGAATATCGGCTCCGCCGGCTTCTTTAATGTATTCTTGAACCATAATATTGGCTTTTAAACCCATAAACGCTTCAATAACACTTTCAGCCGCTTTGCGTGTTTCAGCAAGTACAACACCGATGCCTTGTGTGCCTTCAAGTAATTTAATAACAACCGGAGCACCGCCTACCATTTCTAGTAAGTCTTTAACGTCATCTGGTTTGCTGGCAAAACCGGTTACCGGCATGCCTACCCCTTTACGTGATAACAGCTGAAGTGAGCGTAATTTATCGCGCGAACGAGAAATAGCCACCGATTCGTTAACAGGATAAACCCCCATCATTTCGAACTGACGTAAAACAGAGCAACCATAAAACGTCACCGATGCACCAATACGTGGAACAATGGCGTCAAAATCTTTTAAATTTTCACCACGGTAGTGAATTTCTGGCTGTTCTGAGTTTATATTCATATAGCAACGAAGCGCATCAATCACCTTTACCTCGTGACCGCGTGCCTCTGCCGCTTCAATTAAGCGACGCGTTGAATACAAATTTCTGTTGCGAGATAAAATACCAATTTTCATAGTTAAAACCTTAACTATCTAATAAATGAGATAAAGCCGGATCAACGACTATACGATTTTCCATGGCTGTACGCCCTAATAACATTCTAAACTTCATGGTTGCCCGACTCGTTAAAGTAACTTCTATTGGCCAGCTGTGCTGCCCTGCATGCAATGTTGTTTCTATAAAGTAGCGTAACTCTTTTTGCCCACTTGAGCTGGTTACCGCCTTAATTTTTTTAACCTTTGCAGTGCACGCAACCTGAGTGTGTTCGTCATCTTGCAATGGTTGGACTATAAATTTTACCCACTTTTCTTCGCCTTCTTTATACTCTTCAATGTTAATTGCATGAATACATGAAGTGCGGGCGCCAGTATCAACTTTTGCTTTTATCTTTTCGATGCCAAGCTCGGGTAAACTTAACCACTCACGCCAACCAACAGTTAACTTTGCTGTCATAAATGTGCCCTTAATAAAGAAGTGACTTATACGCTACGGCGCAAAAAACACCAGCGAAATAAATTTATCTAGTCGATGAGTAAATTAAATTGATCTTTTATAGGAACTAATCACACAATGCGCGCCTTGCTGTTTAGTGCCTTATTTAGCAATTAAAGCCTGCATATAGGTTTTACCTTAACGCTAACTTATTAAAAGTTAAAGTAAGTTTGTAAAGCACTATGCAGATACACTATAGTTAACTGTATTAAAAATACACTATTATATGAGTTTAAAATATGATTAATGGTTTACTGCATGCACTGGTGCTTGATGAAAAAGGCGGCGCGCACGCCATAGAAAACACCCGCGATTTAAATAACTGGCACCCTAGCCAAGGTAAACTGTGGATACATATGGACTACAGCCAAAGCGAGGCAGTAACGTGGCTTAAAAGCCAGGCTCACCTTACCGACTTTGAGCTTGATTCGCTTATTGCTGATGAAACTCGCCCTCGCTTAACACCAAGTACCAATGGCCATATGCTGTTTTTACGTGGTGTAAATTTAAACCCAGCGCAAAGCCCTGAGGACATGGTGTCAATTCGTTTATTTATTAGCGAATCTGTGGTTATCACAACGCGCAAACGTCGCTTACTTTCGATTCAAGATATATTAGCAGAGCTTAATGCTGGCCACGGCCCATGCTCAATATCAGAGTTGGTCGGCTCTATTACGCAAAAACTGACATCACGCATGCAAAGTGTAATTGATACGCTTGATGAAACCCTGGATGAATTTGAAGAAGAAATAGACGAGCCAAGTAAAAAGTTTGATAACCAAGGTTTATCTCAACTGCGCCGTCAAACTATTGCCTTAAAGCGTTACTTAAAACCGCAAAAGGAAGCATTAAGTTTAATGGTAAATAACCATTACCCCTGGCTTTTAGATGAAGATAAAGCAAAGCTAAACGAAACCACTAACTTACTTATTCGTTATTTAGAAGAGCTAGATAGCGCCATAGAGCGTGCGCAAATTATTCAACAAACCATTACTAACCAAGTGTCTGAGCAATTAAATCAACGCATGTATGTAATGTCGGTTGTGGCTGCGCTTTTTTTACCACTGGGCTTTTTAACGGGCCTTTTAGGGGTAAATGTAGGTGGCATACCTGGTACCGAAAACCCTTATGCATTTAGTGCATTTGTGATTTTTTTAATTGTGCTTACTGGCGGTATTGGCGTGTACTTTAAAAATAAAAAATGGTTATAAAATAAAGTTTTTTTATTATGGCCACTCAATTGA
>NZ_PNCY01000027.1:0-45146 GCF_005887105.1 Pseudoalteromonas sp. S2893
GTGGACTGGTAGTCTGACGTTTGATCTTGAGATATGAGAACATGGTGCGGAAGGAGAGACTTGAACTCTCACATCCTAAGATACTGGAACCTAAATCCAGCGCGTCTACCAATTCCGCCACTCCCGCATTTTCACTTTGAATAATCAAAGGAAGGTAGTTATTTTAAACTCTTCATTGAGCAACAAAAGAAAAATGGTGGCTAAGACGGGATTTGAACCTGTGACCCCATCATTATGAGTGATGTGCTCTAACCAGCTGAGCTACTTAGCCATCTCTTTTGTTATCACTTCATCGCTGAGTGCGGGGCGTATTATGCTGATATGACCCAAATCCGTCAACACCTTTTTTGCAAAAAAACACTTAACAGGGTTTGTTTGCAGGAAAATTAAGCTAAGAGGCTAAATTTTAATAAATTTGCTGTTTTTTTAACTGTAAATCAACTGTCAAAGTACACTAAGTAATAACAACTTAAAACCGTTAATATAAAAACTGCTGAGTATTTCAGCAGTCGCTTTGCGATCAAGTTGTATTAAAGCCGAGTTTATTGGGTATTTTAGCTATTGAATGAAGTTATGATACTTAACAACCAGGCTATTCAGTCATTTTAAGTAGGCATAACTTGCACTAGTTGCGTTAAAAATACGTATTAATCACCGCGCGGGGGGAGTTGGTAGGGCAATTTGCTTACTACTGATGCGTATTTCTTACGTTAAATAAAGTATTTAACTTAGCTCGTTAGTATAATACCAATCCGTAATAAGACTTATATCATTTTTAGGGACTAAACGTGTCGCTATCTGTGTTAATAAATTATTTTAGAACAACTAAATAGCGAATTTTCCTAGCTATCAACAGGTTTTTCTATCTTCAAAATAGATCGCTTAATTATGCTAATTGCTATAAAAAGCCAAAAGTAATTAAGGCCATTTGTCTTTTGGATAAAAATTATTTGGGTAAAGGCATAAAAAAACCCGCATTAAGCGGGCTTTTATAAACAGATTGTTTAGGCGTAATTATACGTTGAACAAGAAGTTCATTACATCGCCATCTTTAACAATGTACTCTTTACCTTCTTGACGCATTTTACCGGCTTCTTTAGCGCCACCTTCGCCATTAAAGGCAATGTAGTCGTCATAAGCAATGGTTTGTGCGCGAATAAAGCCACGTTCAAAGTCGGTGTGAATTTTACCAGCCGCTTGCGGCGCAGTTGCACCTACTGGAATAGTCCACGCGCGTACTTCTTTTACACCTGCAGTGAAGTAGGTTTGTAAATGTAATAGCTCGTAACCCCCGCGAATAACACGGTTTAGGCCTGGTTCTTCTAAACCTAGGTCTGCCATAAATTCAAGCTTGTCTTCTTCATCTAGTTCAGAAAGCTCAGATTCGATTGCAGCACACACCGGAATTACTACAGCATCTTCAGACTCTGCAATAGCACGTACACGGTCAAGGTGTGGGTTATTTTCAAAGCCATCTTCAGCTACGTTAGCAATGTACATAGTAGGCTTAATAGTTAAGAAGTTAATTGAGCTAATTGCTGCTTTTTCTTCTTTAGTAAGCTCTAAAGAGCGAAGTGTTAACCCTTCGTCTAAGTGTACTTTTACTTTTTCAAGTACTGCATTTTGCTCTTTAGCGTCTTTATCGCCGCCTTTCGCTTTTTTAGCGTTACGGAAAATTGCTTTATCAGCGCTGTCCATATCGGCAAGTACTAATTCGGTATTGATAACGTCAATATCGTCAGCAGGGTCAATAGTACCTGCAACGTGAATTACGTTTTCGTCTTCAAAACAGCGAACTACATGGCCAATTGCATCCGTTTCACGAATGTTTGCTAAAAATTGGTTTCCTAAACCTTCACCTTTTGATGCGCCTTTTACTAAACCAGCAATATCAACAAATTCCATACTAGTAGGTAGAATACGTTGAGGATTTACAATTTTTGCTAGCTCGTCTAAGCGAGGATCGGGTACCGGTACTACACCTGTGTTAGGTTCGATGGTACAAAAAGGAAAGTTAGCGGCTTCAATACCCGCTTTAGTTAGTGCATTAAAAAGCGTTGATTTACCAACATTAGGCAAGCCAACGATGCCACATTTAAAACCCATAGTAAGATACCTTGTTAAGATTCGTTTAAACGATTATGGTTTAAAAGAATGTAGTCTGTTTTGTGCTTTTAACACACCATCTTTTGCAAGTATTTCCATACAACGAACTGCTTCATCAACCGCTGCATCCATTTTTTCTTGGTCTTCTTTGGCTGCTTTTCCAAGCACCCAACCGGTAACCATTTCACGATGCCCTGGATGACCGATACCTATGCGTAAACGCATAAAATCTTTTTGGTTTGCCATTTTTGCAATAATGTCTTTTAAGCCATTATGACCGCCATGACCGCCACCTTTTTTAAGTTTGGCAACGCCTGGGTCTAAATCCATTTCGTCATGGGCAACAAGTATGTTTTCCACGGGGATTTTGAAAAAATTGGCTAAACTACCGACCGCTTTACCACTTAAGTTCATGTAGGTGGTGGGGATCAATAATTTGAATTCTTGGCCTTGGATGATCACTTTGCCAGTTAGGCCGTGATATTTAGGATCGTGTTTGAGCGTGCAGTTGTAGCGTGCTGCGAGTTCTTCAATGAACCAAGCACCTGCATTGTGGCGTGTGTTTGCGTATTCGGGGCCTGGATTAGCCAGGCCCACAAGCATTTGAATAGAATTCAAGGTGCAAGACCTTAAATATTATTCAGCAGCGTCTGAAGCTTCTTCTTCAGTAGGAGCTGCTTTGTTAGCTTTGATTGTAACTACTGACAGGTCGTGGCCTTCGCCTTTACCTAGTTCAACAGACTGAACACCTGAAGGAAGTTCAAGGTCAGAAATGTGAACTGAATCACCAACTACTAAATTAGAAACGTTAACTTCAACGAATTCTGGAAGTGCTTTAGGAAGACAAGAAATCTCAACTTCAGTTAACTGGTGAACAACAGTTGCGCCAGCTTTAGTAACTGCTTCTTCACCGATGAAGTGAAGAGGAACTTTAGTTACTAATTTGTGAGTTGCATCTACACGTTGGAAATCAAGGTGAGTGATTTTTGGCTTGAATGGGTGACGTTGAATATCTTTTAAGATAGCTTCAACAGACTCGCCGCCAACATTTAGCGTAAGAATGTGCGTGTAAAAACCTTCGCTTTCTTGTGCTTTGATCATGTCTTTATGAGCAAGAGTAAGCGATACCGCTTCTTTATCTGCACCGTAAAGGATAGCAGGTACTTTGTCTTCGCGACGTAGGCGGCGGCTCGCACCAGTACCAGTTTCTACGCGAAGTTCAGCGTTGTAAGTATAAGTTTCGTTAGACATAATGTCTCCAATAATTAAAAGTGTTAGGGCCTTTGCGACCAAGGTCCCTACCCAAAAGGCGCGCTATCATAACACCGCCCCCCGATAAAATAAACAACACATACAAAAAAAGCGCCAAAAGGCGCTTATATGTTCCAACGAATGTGTGATTTTAGTGTTCAAACATCGCTGAAATAGATTCTTCATTGCTGATGCGACGAATTGTTTCGGCTAACATGTCAGCAAGAGTCAGTACTTTTACTTTATCAAGCGCTTTTAATTCATCAGATAACGGAATTGAGTCAGTTACAATTACTTCATCAATTACTGAGTTACGAATGTTCTCTGCAGCTTTGCCAGATAAAATAGGGTGCGTTGCATAGGCAAATACGCGTTTAGCACCGTGTTCTTTAAGTGCTTCTGCGGCTTTACATAAAGTACCACCGGTATCAATCATATCATCTACGATAATACAGTCGCGGCCTTCAACATCACCAATAATATGCATTACTTGAGAAACGTTAGCTTGAGGGCGACGTTTATCAATAATAGCAAGGTCTGTGTCGTGAAGTAGTTTTGCAATAGCACGGGCACGTACTACACCACCAATATCTGGTGATACTACAACAACGTCTTCAAACTCACGCTCTTCCATATCTTCAAGTAATACAGGGCTACCAAATACGTTATCTACTGGTACGTCAAAGAAACCTTGTATTTGCTCAGCGTGTAAATCAACCGTAAGAACGCGGTCAACACCTACACTTGATAAGAAATCGGCAACAACTTTAGCGGTAATTGGAACGCGCGCAGAACGTACTCGACGGTCTTGACGTGCATAACCAAAATAAGGAATGACGGCAGTAATACGACCTGCTGATGCACGACGTAGAGCATCAACCATAACGATAAGTTCCATTAGGTTATCGTTAGTAGGGGCACAGGTTGATTGCAAGATAAAAACATCCGAGCCACGAACATTTTCATTTATTTGAACACTGATCTCACCGTCGCTAAAACGGCCAACAACAGCATCGCCTAATTCAATATACAAACGTTTTGCAACTTTTTGAGCTAACTCAGGTGTTGCGTTACCAGCGAAGAGCTTCATGTCAGGCACGGTAGGGTTCCTCAGGCACTGAATTTTTGGACTAACGGGTAAATAGGTAAAACCCACTACGCGTTAACTTATGATTACTTGTACGTTACTTCATTGATCGAATATGGCGGCAAGCTCCGTATGAGCAGGTGAGACATTTGCGCTAGAAGCAACAAAACCCTGCCAAGTATGGGGGAGGTTATCAAGTACATCTTGTGCTTGAACTTGGCTAGCAAATTCGACAAAACAACATGAACCTGTTCCGGTCATCTTCGACGGGGCGTATTTTAGCAACCACTGCAGGGTTTTTTCAACCTCGGGGCAGAGCTTTTTAACTAAAGGCTCACAATCGTTGGTTAATTTATGGGTTCGCCAATCACCTGAAATTTTTGGTGTATCGCGTTTTAAATCTGGGTGAGTGAATATTTTAGCGGTACTGACATGCTGATTAGGGTGCACAACGCAATACCATTTTTGTTCAAGCTCTACGTCAACCAATTGTTCGCCAATACCGTGTGCTATGGCGCTTTTACCACGAATAAATACCGGCACGTCGGCGCCTAATTGCAAGCCTAAGTTTGCTAATTCATCAATATTTAGTTGTGTATTCCACATTTTATTAAGTGCAAGTAACGTGGTGGCTGCATCGGATGAACCGCCTCCCACGCCACCACCCATAGGTAAACGTTTAGTGAGATTTATTTTTACACCTGATGAAATGCCACAGTGATTTTTAAGCAATAACGCGGCTTTATAGATGAGATTATCGCAATCTGCTATGCCTTTCGTATCACCTGTTATTAAAATAGTAGGGGCTTCGTTAACTGAAAAGTCGAGTGTGTCGCCAAAATTTAAAAAGGTAAATAAGGTTTCTAGTTCGTGATAACCGTCATCACGGCGCGCATTGATGTGTAAAAATAAGTTAAGTTTTGCCGGTGCAATGACCGAAAAAGCTGTTTTAGTATTCATACTTAATTAAATTGCCAATTGTAGAGTTGAATTTTGATTTTAATTTGCTGATGTTTTAGCGTGACATTGCCAGGAACCCAAAAGCCACCTTGCTGTTTATAGTTTGAATACGTTATTTGCCACTTTTTATTGCTGTTATCGTACCAAATAAGTTGTTGTGCACGGCCAAGTTCGTCTACTTTTAATGTTTGCGACATTAACGTGCCTTTTAACCAGTTATCAGCGTTATCAACTGGAAGGTCAAAACCGGTTAAGCGTTTTAATAATAACGCGGCGTTAGTATCTGTGTATGTTTTATCGTCGTAATCAAGTACCGCACCTGTGCGGGTTTGTTTAAGCGACAATATACGAGTACCAATAAACGTAGTGAGCACTAAGTTGTTTTGTTTTTCGTCTTGTTGCCAATTTAAGTTTGCAGATTGGCGCTCATCAGGGCTTATAAACGCTAATTTACCTTGTGCTTGCCAGGTTTTTTGCGCTGCTAAGTGTGGTTTCCAATCATCGTAAAGCATTGTTTTTGTATCAATTTGGTGGGCGCAGCCCGCTAAAAACAAAAAAAGAGTGAATAAAATTAAATAATGTCTAATCAAATGTTGTTCCTTACTTTCCATATTCCGCTGATTTTTGGTAAAATTGCCGCCTTTAAAGTAGGGCGCAGCAATATTTGGCAAATATGACCATCATAGCACTTGGTATAAATCACAAAACCGCATCCGTAGAATTACGTGAAAAAGTGGCTTTTTCGCCTGAGCAAATGTCTGAGGCGCTCCAGCAATTAAGCGGTCATGCCGACTTTAACGAAGCCGTTATTGTATCTACCTGTAACCGTACCGAAATCTATTGTAGCCTTGAGCAGTCAAATTCCCAAGCACTGCTAGCCTGGCTTGCCAGTTTCCATGGTTTGGATGAACACGAACTGAGCAAAAATATATATTGCCACCAAGGTGATGCAGCCATTAATCATTTAATGCGTGTTGCGTGCGGCTTAGATTCGTTGGTATTGGGCGAGCCGCAAATTTTAGGGCAAATTAAGCAAGCTTATCATAGCGCCAAAACACACGATGCCGTAGGCGTTAAGTTTGACAGGTTGTTTCAAAAAACCTTTTCGGTAGCTAAGCAGGTCCGTACCGACACCGATATTGGTGCCAGTGCTGTGTCGGTGGCGTTTGCTGCGGTTAATTTAGCAAAACATATTTATGGCAAGCTTGATAAAACCAATGTGTTATTAATTGGTGCCGGCGAAACAATAGAGCTTGTAGCTAAACATTTATATCAAAATGAGCCGCAACAAATTACGGTTGCCAATAGAACCATTGAGCGTGCACGCGGTTTAGCGCAGGAAGTGTCGGCCGATGTGATTGCGCTGGCACAACTACCTGAGCGTTTACACAAAGCCGATATTGTTATTAGCTCAACCGCCAGTACGTTACCAATAATAGGTAAAGGGGTGGTGGAGCAAGCATTAAAACAGCGCCGCCATAAACCTATGCTGTTTATTGATATTGCCGTACCGCGTGATATAGAAAGCCAAGTAGGCGAGCTTGACGCAGCCTATTTATATTCCGTTGATGACTTACAAGCCATTGTAAGCGAGAATATGGCCGCGCGTGAACAGGCGGCAGAACAAGCACAATTAATAATAAGCGAGCGCGTAAAAGAATTTGAAATGTGGGTTCGCTCTCTCGATTCGGTTGATTTAATTCGCCACTACCGAAACGACGTACAAACCATTAAGTCAGAACTTGTTGAGCGGGCGGTTAGTCAGCTAAATACAGGTAAAGACGCAGAAAAAATTATATTAGAGTTGGCCAATAAATTAACCAACCGCTTAATGCACGCGCCTACCCGTGCAATTCAAGATGCGGCTAAAAAAGGTGAAGTGGCACAACTAACTCAGTTGAAAAAAATGTTAGGTATTGATCAGGAATAACAGTTAAATGAAAGAGTCTGTATATCGTAAATTAGAAACCTTAGTAGAGCGCTACGAAGAAGTACAAGCGCTACTGAGCGATCCGTCGGTCATTAGTGATCAAAACCGCTTTCGTGCTCTTTCAAAAGAATACTCTGAGCTTGAAGAAATTGTAAAAACATTTTTAGCATACCAACAAGCGCAAGACGATGGAGCGACTGCTGAAGAAATGCTAAAAGATTCAGACCCAGATATGCGTGAAATGGCGCAAGAAGAATATAAAGAAGCTAAAGCGCAAATTTTATCATTAGAAGATGAGCTACAAGTGCTTATGCTTCCTAAAGATCCTAAAGATAACAACAATGTATTTTTAGAAGTACGTGCGGGTACCGGTGGTGACGAAGCGGCTATTTTTGCAGGCGATTTATTTAGAATGTACAGCCGTTACGCCGAAACACAAAAATGGAAAGTTGAAGTGGTGAGCACCAACGAAGGTGAACACGGCGGCTACAAAGAAGTTATAGCAAACATTAGCGGTGAAGGTGTGTACGGTAAGCTTAAGTTTGAATCGGGTGCTCACCGTGTACAACGTGTACCAGAGACTGAGTCGCAAGGGCGTGTACATACCTCTGCGTGTACGGTTGCAGTAATGGCCGAAATTCCTGAAGCTGAAGCCATTGAAATAAACACCGCCGATATAAAAGTAGATACCTTTAGAGCCTCTGGCGCCGGTGGTCAGCACGTAAATAAAACCGACTCGGCAATTCGTATTACTCATATTCCAACGGGTGTTGTGGTTGAGTGTCAGGATGAGCGTTCACAACATAAAAACCGTGCTAAAGCGATGTCGGTACTTGCCGCGCGTTTACAGCAAGCCGAAGATGAAAAACGTCATGCGGCTGAGGCCTCTGAGCGCCGTAACCTAGTGGGCAGTGGCGATCGCTCTGAGCGTATTCGTACTTACAACTACCCGCAAGGACGTATTACCGATCACCGTATTAATTTAACGCTTTATCGCTTAAACGAAGTGGTAACTGGTGATTTAGGCGCAATTATCGATCCATTAATGCAAGAGCATCAGGCTGATTTACTTGCCGCAATGGGCGATGAGTAATTGTGAACCACACGCTTGAGCAGGCAATAGCGGTTGGTGCAACTAAACTTGCACCAACTAGCGACAGCGCTAAATTAGACGCACAAGTACTGCTATTACATATTCTTCAAAAACCCCGCAGTTACTTATTTACCTGGCCAGATAACCTACTTAGCAGCGACGAACAGCGCCAATATAATGAATTTTGTGAACGGCGTTTAAATGGTGAGCCCGTAGCGCATATTATTGGCCAGCGCGAATTTTGGAGCTTAGCGCTCGAGGTGAATGCCACGACGCTTATTCCTAGGCCTGATACCGAAACACTCGTTGAGCAAGCTTTAGCACTTACCGTGCCTGAGCAAGCAAAAGTGCTTGATTTAGGCACTGGCACCGGCGCTATTGCACTTGCACTTGGTAGTGAAATGCCAACATGGCAAATTACAGCAGTCGACAAAGTAGCAGATGCGGTGGCCTTAGCGACCCGTAACCAGCAGCGTTTAGCCATTAATAATGTGCAAGTTAAGCAAAGTAACTGGTTTAGCGCGCTGAAAAATGAGCAGTTTAATTTAATTGTGACCAACCCCCCGTACATTGAACACGACGATAAACATTTAAAAGAAGGGGATGTGCGCTTTGAACCTCTTTCTGCGTTAGTGGCCGATGAGGCAGGAATGGCTGATATAAAACAAATAATTACACAATCACGTGACTATTTGCTCCCTAGTGGCTATCTTTTAATAGAACATGGTTTTGAACAGGGTGAAGCTGTTCGGCATTTGTTTAAGCAAATGGCGTATATAAATATTAAAACAGTAAAAGACTTGGGAAATAACGATCGTGTAACGCTCGCACAGTGGCCTTAATTTGATAATAAACAGCCATGATTGTGTGTTCTATAAATGCATTAAGGAACCTTTAATATGATGGGTGATTTTTTATTTTCAGATGAGCCAGATGAGTTAGAAAGTGAAGTAGAGCTTGGCACTTGGAAAGTATTAATCGTTGATGACGAACCTGAAGTTCATGCTGTTACAAAGCTAGCGTTGAGTGATTTTGAATTTCAGAACAAACGTTTAGAATTTTTAAGCGCATACTCGGGCGCTGAAGCAAAAGAATTAATAAATGCGCACCCAGATGCCGCTATTGTACTGCTAGATGTGGTAATGGAAACAGATGACGCTGGGTTACAGGTTGCTAAATTTATTCGCGAAGAAGCTAATAATAATCATATTCGCATTATTTTAAGAACCGGTCAGCCTGGGCAGGCGCCTGAACGCCAAGTTATTATTAATTACGATATTAACGACTATAAATCGAAAACAGAGCTGACAGCGCAAAAGCTCTTTACTGTGATTATGTCGAGCTTACGCTCGTATCGCGATATTATTTCTATAGAGCAATCTCGCGAAGGGCTTGAAAAAATTATTGTTGCCTCGCGCGATATATTTGCCACACGTTCAATAGAGCAGTTTATTGAAGGGGTGATGCAGCAACTTACCTCGTTATTAGGCATTGCTGATCAAGCGGTGTATGCCACTACGTTAGTGGCGCAAAATACGCAAGAAAATAGTAACGATAAGCTAATAGTACGCTCTGGTACCGGTGAGTTTGAGCAAAGCGAGGGTAAAGAGTTAGATGCGGTGCTGCAAAACGAGCAACTAGAGGCGTGTCATCAAGCACTTAAAGATAAAAGCATAATTTATAAAGATAACTACTTATTTGCTTATTGTAGTAGCGAGTACAATCACAATTCGATGTTATTTATATCGGGGATCCCTAAAAATATAACCGATACGCAACGTAATTTAATTGAGATTTTTTCGCAAAATGTACAACTAGCATTTGAGAACGTGCAACGACAACAACGTTAATCGTTACTATAAATTTAAAAAGCACATAGCCTTGCGACTATGTGCTTTTTAGTTTGTGAGGCATAATAGCCAAAGCAGTGCGTAGGGCTTGGTATTATACCAAGCAGCAATAATACTTAATCATTTTGAGGGGGCTAAACGTGTTGCTATCAGCGTTAAAAAATTCTCATTTAGAACAACTAAATAGCAAATTTTTTGCCTAGCTATCAACACGTTTTTCCATCCTCAAAATAGATCACTTAATTAAGCGGATTGGTATTAAACGCACTTAACTAAATTTAACAAAACAAAAAGTACTGAGGCTTATGGATTATTTAGCAGTAAAACACTCACACATGGCAATTGCTATGCTAAGCGTTATCTTATTTTACATCCGCTCTTTTTCGCGTATGGGCAGTGGCAAGCTTGCCAAAAATAAACTGGTTTTTATTGGCAGTCACAGCATTGACACTTTATTACTTATTTCTGCAATAACATTGGTGTTCATGGCAAGAATAAACCCCTTTGAGCAACTATGGTTATTAGAAAAAATAGTGCTTGTAGTGATTTATATTGCGATAGGTATTATTAGTGCTAAACAAACTAATACGCTGCCAAAAGTTATGTATGTGGTAGTTAACACGGTTGTGATTTTAGCGATAGGGTATTTGGCAACGGCAAAATCGCCGCTACTTTTATAATAGCTACTCTGTTGCAAGTTAAGTGTCGGTGCGTGTATATGCTTTTTAAACACGCACGATACTTATAAGTATGGGACTTAAACCCCCAAGGAACTTGAGTAACAGTTAATACACCTTTGCCCGTCTCATAGCCTTCACCATTTTTCAGCCAGGCTGGCCTACTCCTTTTACTATAAAGCACACCTCTGGGGTATAATTACGGGTGGGAGCTTCGCTGTATTGGTAACTATCCGCAAAATTAGGTAAACTACGCCTTCGTTTTTTAATAAATGTTGTAGTATTGATGACCACCCTCGGGTATGACGAACACGACGAATCTTATTTAGATGATGCATATGATGAATTTACTCCACCGCCACTTTATCGGTGTATTAATGCAGAGTCGAAATGGGACCCTCAAATAGATTTAGCACCAACTTTTTCTGTATTAACTGACTTTGAGCAGCAGATCACTGCTATGTGCGCAAAGCAAAAAGACCCACATGATAGATTAGAAGCCCTTCTTGATATTTTTTATAGCAAATGGCTATTTAGCGCCTCTGGGCTAAAAGTGCCAGAGCATAAAATAAATAGCTTAAGCTATACACTCACTATGCGCAGCGGCTCTATAACCACATTAGGTATTTTATTGAGCCATTTGCTTGAGCAAGCGCAATTAGATGCCAGTGTGTGTATTAATCAGGGAGATATTAGCGTGCATGTCGCAATAAGTGATGAAGAAGGCTACATTATTGAGCCTAGCAGTGGGCAACAAAGCTGGTACATCATTCCTGAAAATGCGGATGAAGAAAATGGACAAGAGCAAGAGCCACTTGAGCTTATTTATAACGATGAAGTTTATAAATTGTTTTTAGCGCAGCAAAAATGGTCGTTTATTAGCGAAAATAAATTTGGCCACGCGCTGGTATGTGTTGAGTTGCTAATGGAGCTATTAGGCGATGACCCGTACGAGAGACGCGACAGAGGTTACTTACTCAATCAGTTAGATTGTCCTAAAATGGCACGCGATGATTTACAGTTTTTTATTGATGAGTGCCCGGACGATCCGGCAATTGAAATTATTCAGCATCAACTAGAAGAACTTGAAGATAATAATAAAACACACCATTAAGAATAGGAACAAATATGGCTGATACTCACACTGCATTAATTACTAATGATGCTGTTGTACTGGGTTTGCTTGCTATAATTTTAGGGTTCATTTTTAAAACCTCTAGCAGCGAAAACCCCAAACTAAAAGCATTTTATAAATATGTACCAGCATTATTGCTGTGTTACTTTTTACCTTCTTTACTCAATACGTTTGGCATTGTAGATGGACATAGTTCAAATGTTTACTATGTTGCTTCGCGCTATTTGCTGCCAGCATGTTTAATCTTACTTACCATTAGTATTGATTTAAAAGCGATTATTAATTTAGGCCCCAAAGCGCTAATTATGTTTTTAGTGGGCACGCTGGGTATTGTGATTGGTGGGCCTTTATCTATTTTAGTGGTTAGTGTATTTAGCCCTGATTTAGTAGGCGGCCACGGCCCAGATGCTGTTTGGCGTGGTATGACAACGGTTGCCGGCAGCTGGATTGGCGGCGGCGCAAACCAAGCCTCAATGAAAGAAATGTTTGAAGTGGGCGGCGATATATTCTCGGTTATGGTGACCGTTGATGTGATTGTGGCGAATATTTGGATGGCTGTTTTATTACTAATGGCCGCAAACCATAAAAAAATTGATGCCGCAACAGGGGCTGATACAACCGCCATAGAAGATTTAAAAAACCGTGTTGAGCAATACCATGCAGAGCATGCCCGCATGCCGACACTCAATGACTACATGACCATTATTGCCATAGCATTTGGTATAACTGGGCTAGCTCATTTTTGTGCCGACTTTTTAGGGCCGTTTTTTGCAAACAATTATGCGTGGGCTAAAGAGTACAGCTTAAACAGTAAATTCTTTTGGCTAATTGTTATTTCAACCACTATTGGTATTAGTTTATCATTTACTAAAGTAAGGCAAATAGAAGCGTTTGGCGCATCAAAAGTTGCTTCAAGCTTTTTATATATTTTAGTGGCATCAATTGGCTTACATATGAACGTAACCGCTATATTTAGTAACCCTGGGTTATTTTTAATTGGGGCTATTTGGATGCTAACACACGCAAGTTTAATGCTGATTGTAGCCAAAGTAATAAAAGCCCCGTTATTTTATATGGCGGTGGGCTCGCAAGCTAACGTTGGCGGCGCTGCGTCGGCGCCTGTGGTGGCTTCTGCGTTCCACCCTTCGCTTGCGCCAGTGGGCGTTTTATTAGCTGTACTAGGGTATGGTGTAGGTACATATATGGCCTACATTTGTGGATTAATGATGCAAGCAGTTGCACCTTAAGGAATTTAAATGAACAACCAAGTAATTGATATTAATAACATTGAGCTGGCAAACGACAAACCATTTGTATTATTCGGTGGTATGAATGTTTTAGAGTCGCGCGATTTAGCAATGCGTATTGCAGAGCACTATGTAGAAGTAACCTCTAAATTAAATATTCCTTATGTATTTAAAGCCTCGTTTGATAAAGCAAATCGCTCATCAATAAATTCATACCGCGGCCCAGGTATGGAAGAAGGCTTAAAAATATTTGAAGAGATTAAAAATACCTTTAATATTCCGCTTATAACTGATGTGCACGAACCACACCAAGCAGCGCCTGTTGCTGAAGTGGTTGATGTAATTCAGTTACCTGCATTTTTAGCACGCCAAACCGATTTAGTGGTAGCTATGGCTAAAACGGGTGCCATTATTAATGTGAAAAAACCACAGTTTTTAGCACCACACGAAATGCGTCATATCATTACTAAATTTAATGAAGCAGGTAATGATAATGTGGCACTGTGTGAGCGCGGCTCAAGCTTTGGCTACAACAACTTAGTTGTTGATATGCTAGGTATGGATGACATGAAAGCCATGGCACCGGTTATTTTTGATGCCACCCATGCACTACAGCGCCCAGGCGGGCGAGCAGACTCTGCTGATGGACGCCGTGCACAAGCTGCCGAGCTTGCTCGCAGCGGCATGGCACTGGGCATTGCGGGCCTATTTATTGAGGCTCACCCTAACCCTAATGAAGCAAAGTGTGATGGCCCGTGTGCATTGGCACTTAGCAAGCTTGAAGGGTACTTATCGCAAATGAAAGCGGTAGATGATTTAATTAAAAGCTTTGCACCACTTGATACAAGCGCAAGCGATTTATAATTTAACACCTATTTAGGTAATAGTTAAAAAGCGACTTAGGTCGCTTTTTTTATTCCATTAATATACACACACAACGATGCTGTATATAATCTTACGCATAAGAAAAACTAATTCTAAGCTTGGTTACTATGTCAAGACGAGTCCCCCCATTAAACGCACTTAAAGCTTTTGAAGCCGCGGCACGCCATTTAAGCTTTACTAAAGCAGCAGAAGAGCTATATGTAACGCAAGCGGCAGTGAGCCATCAAATTAAAACCCTTGAAGAGCATTTAGGCTTAAAATTGTTTTTACGTAAAAATCGCTCGTTATTATTGACCGAAGAAGGCCAAGGCTACTTTTTAGATATTAAAGAGATTTTTACCCAGCTGATAGACGCCACCGAAAAGCTACTTGCTCGCGGTGCAAAGGGCTCGCTTACCGTAAGTTTAACCCCGAGTTTTGCAATTCAGTGGTTGGTACCTCGATTAAGTTTATTTAACGAACTCCACCCCGAAATCGATGTGCGTATAAAAGCGCAAGACCAAGACGAAAACTCGTTAACCGATGATGTAGATATTGCCATTTACTACGGCCGAGGGCACTGGAGTGGGGTTCAAACTTACAAATTGCACACCGAGTATTTAGTGCCGTTATGTAGCCCACTGTTATTAAGCGGGCATAAACCGCTTAATCAACCGAGTGACTTAGCTCAGCACACTTTGTTACACGATACCACGCGCCGTAACTGGAAAACCTGGATGAAAACGGCGGGTGTACGTAATGTACAAGTGAATCAAGGCCCTATATTTAGCCACTCATCAATGGTGCTCCAAGCCGCGGTGCACGGCCAAGGTGTAGCAATAGGCAATAGTGTGCTTGCCAAACCCGATATTGACGCGGGCCGTTTAGTGATCCCATTTAGCCACAGCCTAGAGAGTAAAAACGCGTATTACTTAGTGATTAGAGAGTCGCAAACAGAGCTGGGTAAAATAGTTTCGTTTAAAGATTGGATGCTGAGCTTAGTTGAACAAGAACAAGAGTATTAATAATGATTGAATGGTTTAAAAGCGCAACGCAGCCGGCTATTGCACAGTTTATATTTGCGCATGGTGCCGGAGCTGGATCAGATTCTGATTTTATGCAGCATATGGCTAAACTCATTAGTGCGCAGGGTATTGATGTAGGTTTATTTGATTTTGAATACATGCAAATTGCTAAACAAACACAAAAACGCAGGCCGCCAGAGCGAGCCCCTAAACTGTTAGCTTATTACGAGCAAGTACTAACAAATGCGCAACCTAATTTACCGTTATTTATTGGCGGTAAGTCGATGGGCGGGCGTATGGCATCTATGCTTGCTTGTAGCTCTACACAACCGATTGCAGGTGTATTAGCGTTTGGCTATCCGTTTCATCCGCCCGGTAAGCTAGATAAGCTACGCACCGATCATTTTGCAGACATACCTTGCCCGTTTTTAGTATTACAAGGCGAGCGAGATACCTTTGGCACCCGTGAAGAGCTTAAAACGCTTTCTATGCCAAAACAGCCAAGCTATGTGTGGCTTAGCGATGGCGACCATTCACTCAAACCACGCAAAAAAAGTGGTGTGAGCGAGCTGCAAAACCGTGAAACTGCAGCGCTTGAAGCAAGTAAATTTATAGCCAATAGAGTGGAGCAATTATGATTAAATTATTTTTACTCACGGGCAGCTTTTTTTGCATGCTGTCGGTTATGTTAGGGGCATTTGCCGCGCATGGCTTAAAAAGCCGTTTAACTGAGTATTCACTCGGGGTATTTAAAACCGCAGCTGAGTATCAAATGGTGCATGGTTTAGCGCTTATAGCCGTGGCGATTCTTATTAAGTGGGGTATTAATTTAACCGTGGCAGGAGGTTTTTTTATTGCCGGTACACTGCTTTTTAGTGGCAGTTTATATTTATTAGCCCTAAGCGGCATGAAGTGGTTAGGCCCAATAACCCCATTAGGTGGGTTATGTTTTATAATTGGTTGGGTTGTTATTTTAGTGCAAGTTGCACGATTTAAGTTTTAAAGAGTTTAAGGGTTAATATGTCTAGTGTTGTGATTTATTGTCGTAGTGGTTTTGAAAACGATGCGGCTGCTGAAATAACGTTTCATGCTGCCGAGCAAGGTTTTGCCGGCTATGTAAAAGCCAAACCAAATACCGGCTACGTGATTTATGAATGTTTTGAAGCGCAACACAGCGACGAAATAATCAAAAAGGTCGACTTTAAAAATATGGTATTTGCGCGCCAGTGGTTTGCTGGCACGTTAATCGAAAATATGCCGGTAGAAGATAGGGTCACTGCATTAAAAGAAGCCGCAAAGGATTTTCCTTTGTGTAGTGAGTTGCGCGTAGAAACTCCCGATACTAACGAAGGCAAAGAGCTGCTTACCTTTTGTAAAAAAATATCAACGCCGTTAAAAAAAGCACTCGAAAAACAAAACACGGTATTGCGTGAGCCAAAGGCAAACCGCCCGGTAATGCATGTACTATTTTTAGCAAACAATGCCGCGTATGTAGGGTATTCGTATAGCTATAATAATTCGCCGTTTTTTATGGGCATTTTACGTTTACGCATGCCAAGTGACGGACCGAGCCGCTCAACGTTAAAACTTGACGAAGCCTTTAATGTTTTTATCCCTGAAAAAGAGCGAGAAGCGCGAGTACAACCAGGCATGCGAGGGGTTGATTTAGGTGCTTGCCCAGGCGGTTGGACCTATCAATTAGTACGCAGAGGCATGTTTGTTAGCGCAATAGATAATGGCCCAATGAACGATAATTTGATGGAAACAGGCCAAGTTAAACACTTTAGAGCCGATGGTTTTAAATACCGCCCAGAAAAAAGAAATATTAACTGGTTAGTGTGCGATATGGTGGAAAAACCAACCAAAGTGACTAATCTAATGATTGACTGGGCAGTAAACGCATACGCCAAAGAGCTGATATTTAATTTAAAGCTGCCTATGAAAAAACGCTTTGATAGTGTTTATGAATGCCTAACGATGATCAAAGAAGAGCTTACTAAGTACGGTATAACCTATGAGTTGCAAGCTAAGCATTTGTATCATGATCGTGAGGAAATCACCGTTCATTTAAACGTTGTTAAGGTGCCCCAAAATTTGTATAGCTAAATCATAGAGGCATAAAAGTGGTATTAAATAATGTTTATAAATGGCTAGGATTACTTTTTTTATCACTTTTAATAGCAGGTTGCGGCGGAGGTGGCAGCGATAGTGACGAGACCGATAGTGGCTCAACTGGCAATACCGCCCCTACTGTGAGTGTTGATGTAAGCAGCAGCGTTATTGTTGCTAACCAAACCTTTACTATTACGGCTCAGGCAAGCGATAGTGACGGGCAGGTGTCTAGTTATCAATGGCAGCAGCTGTCGGGGCCTGAATTTACCTTTACTGCCAATGGCAACATACTCACAGCAACGGCCCCCAGTGTAGAAAGCGACACTGATTTTAGTTTTTCGGTGCTAGTAACCGATAATGACGGCGCCACTACAGAGCAAGTGTTTTCTGGGACTATCACGGTTCAAAATACGCCTCCCACAGTTAATATCACAGGCCCAAGCAGTGCACTGGCTAATACCCAAGTGAGTTTAATTGCTAATGCACAAGACATAGATGGCACAATTAGCGCCATAGTGTGGGTACAATCTGCTGGCTCCTCCATCGAATTTAGCCAAACTGAAGGTGAATTAAGCTTTACCGCCCCAAATGTAAGTGAAAATGAAACGCTTGGTTTTAGTGTTACTGTAACCGACAATGCCGGGGGCACTGTACAAAGCAGTGCGACGGTACTTATTACGCAATTAAATAGCGCACCTAGTGTTACCTTAGCTGGGCCTGACGAGGCAATGCAAAATGAGTCAGTGACAATAACAGCTACAGCGCAGGACAGCGATGGCACCATTAGCGAGCTAAGCTGGCAGCAAACAAACGGCCCCGTGGTCGAATTTACGCAATCCGACTCCAGCATTACGTTTAATGCTCCAACGGTTGCTCAAAATACCAATATTACCTTTTTAGCCACCGTTAGAGATAACGACGATGCAACTAATAGCGCCCAAAAAACGGTGATTGTGGTGCCGCCTAACAATCCGCCTGTGGCAGATGATGTAACCGTTGAGGTGCAATATAACTTAAGTGCTGAATTTAATTTGACGGTAAATGATGCCGATGGCGATACGGTACAAATTACTTTTCCAAATGACCTAGAAGGGGCGCAGGTGAGTGTTATTGATGCCCAAGCGCTGCGCTTTAGCTATACACCGCCTGTAAATAGTATTTCTGCAAAAAGCTACACACTGACTGCTAGTGATGGTGAAGACAGCACCAACTTTTTGCTTAATACGACAATTATTGATACCAGCGCTGCAACGGTGACAGAAATAACGCCTAATGGGGCAGATGAACCGGTAGTGGTTGACACCCCCATCAGCATTACGTTTTCAGATGTGATGCTGAGCAGTTCGTTAACCGTAAATAGTAGCGCGGGGAGCTGTGAAAGCAGTGTTCAGGTATCAAGTGATGATTTTGCAAGCTGCGTTACACTTAATGTAGAGAGCGTATCTGGTGCGCCTGATGAGACGAGTGACTATTTTAAAAACGTTAACTTAAGCGCTGATTTTTCAGAAAACACGCTTTACAAAGTGCGTGTAAATGACCAATTAGTTAATTTTTCTGGTACTGCTGCGACAGCAGGCCAAGTGAGTGAATTTACCACCTCAACCCAAGATTTAAAAATAACCGAACTCATATCGGTGCAATTTACTAATGATACGCCCTGGGTAGAGATTTATAACGGCACTGGAGAGGCTGTTAATTTACAAAACTATTCATTAAAAACGCGCGCAATTAATATGCTTGATAGCTCAGTGAGCGCAGAGCAAGTATTTACATTACCCAACAAAGTATTAGAAAACGGCAGTTATATTTTACTGCAAAGTCGTTTTGGTGATGAGTTTTTAGCAAGTGCGGCACTTAATAACCCTAAAATTGTGCTGGTGGGTAACCAAAGCGATGCGCTACGTCCTTACTGGTATATAAATGGCTTTGCAGAGTTATTAAATAGCGCCGCCACACAAACAATCGACTTTGTTAAATTTGGTAATTCTACCCAGCAACCGGTTAGTGCCACGCAATGGCAAGGCGATAACGCACCACAAATGCAGGCCGAACAAGGGTCAAGCTTAAAACGTGCGCTTAATGCAACAGATACTAATCAAGCAAGTGATTGGGTTTACTCAGTGTTTAATACGCCGGCAGGGCAAAATGATATTAGCTGTGATACCGATACAGATTTAGATGGGATCCCTGATTGCAGTGAGCAAGAAGGCACAACATTTGGCGGGCTGCCTTTATATGAATGGGGCGCACGGGAAAATCAAAAAGATATATTTATAGAAATTGATTATATGGACAGTACCGATATAGGTATTACGCCACAGCGTACAGCATTAGAAAAAGTAGTGAGCGTATTTGCAAGTAACGGTTACACAGTGCATTTTGATGTAGGCGATTTGTTTGACCAAAGCACAGGTATTTCCACCGCTAACTTTGATTTAGGAGGCGGTACAACCGTACCGTTTAACAGCTACACGCCCTTTGAATATGACCAAGGTACCGCTAATTTATTTGCCTATAAGATGGAATATGCCGATACAACGCGCCGCCCAATTTTTCATTATTTATTAATGGCAAACAGTGGTAACGAAGATGGCAGCATTAGTGGCTCGGGTATTGCCGAAATAAATGGTAATGACCTAATGCTGACTATGGGCGGATGGGGGTTATCCGTTGATGATCAAACATCACAAAATGTGACGAATAATTACCAAGCGTCTACTATTTTTCATGAGTTGGGGCATAATTTAGGGCTTTATCATGGCGGCGACGAAGAAGTGAACTTTAAGCCAAATCATTTAAGCTCAATGAATTATCTATATCAATTAACGGGGCTTGCAAGCATAGGTAATAACGAAGGTGATCGTTATTACGACCGGTTTTATACCAACAACATTAACTGCGACCTTGTGCCAAATACCAATAATCAAACAGGATCAACGGATGATTTTATCATTGATTATTCAAACGGCAGCGCTGCAAATATAAATGAAAGTGCTATTGATGAAAGCGCAGGATTAAACAGGGCTGGCTCTGAGGCGGTCGATTATAATTGTAATGCAATTTTAGGCGATACATTAACTAACTTTGATGCAAACCAAGACTCGCAAATTACTGTATTAACGGATACCGATGAGTGGAGCATGATTAACTTACAGTTTTACTCACAAAGTGCAGGTAACCGATTTGGTGTGGCAAATACAATGAGCCATAAGCTGTATCAACAGCAGCGTGTTCAAGCTGTTTCTACTTCATTGCCTAGCTATATAAAAGAAGCAGCGCCAAGCGAGGCTATAATTAACCAAATTAAAGCAATTAAAGAGCGCTAAATGAGCTACCGATTTATAAAAGCTGCACTTTTACAAGGAGCTGTTATTTGTTTAGTTGCTGCCTGTAGCCAAGGCGCTATCAATAAAGCCAGTAGTAGCCATAGTAGTGAATGGTTACTAACTGATGCGCTATATTATAATAACAAGCCAGTAAATTGGCAGCAAAGGCGAGTAAACGGGTGTAGCACGTGTTTAATACAAAACGACTCTGTACTTCAGCCCGAGGGCATAACGCGTTTTAATACGCTTTATAAAGATGGGGAGTGGGTTGCAGTACAGGAGCAAAGCAGTTTAAATGTTATAAGGTTAAAACTGCCTTTGCACACTCCCTATTTGTATGTTGAGCAATTAGCAAACGGTGAACTTAAACTGTTTAATCAGCAACACACTTATAAAACTAAGATAGGCGAAGTCATTAACATTACTTTTAAAAAGCAGTTATTCTCGATAGTGATCACAGCGTTTACTTTACAAGATGAAAAAAATGCAGCACTGCCAAGGCGCGCTAGACTAAATTACACTGCACTTAAGTTGATATAGATAAAATAAAAGCACCAAAAGGTGCTTTTATTATTTGCCGTAGTGTTATTTAGCCCGCTCGGTATTTAGAGCGATAATTATCTACCCACAAACGAGTAGCGCCACACACAGCAACGGGCATAACAATTAGGTTAATAAATGGGATTGCAGTGAGCAGCATAACAGCAAAGCCAAAGCCATAAGATAAACCTTGTTTAGACTTTAAATCGTCTTTCATTTGCTTAAAGCCTACTTTATGGTTATCGAAGGCAAAATCTTTGTATTGCACAGCATACATCCAACATGTAAATAAAACCCATAACACTTGTCCAATAACGGGTAAAATCCACAGTAAAATAAAAAAGCCAATAGCGCGGGGTAAGTAATAGCAAAGCTTTGTCCACTCTCTGCCTACCATGCGTGGAATGTCTTTTACTAAATCAGCAAAACCGTCGTCATTTATTTTTTGACCCGTTAAATAAAGCTCTACTTTTTCGCTGAGTAGTCCGTTAAAAGGGGCCGCAATAAAGTTGGTTATTACCGTAAATAGCATGCTGTAACTAAATAGCACCACAAGCACGGCAAGGGGCCACATTAACCATTCAAGCCAGCTTAGCCACTCAGGTAACATGTTGTTTATATAATTAAAGCTGTCGCTTAACCAGCCAAATAAAAAGAATAATGAACTACCAAACAATAAAATATTAAGTAAAAGTGGAATAAGCACAAAGCGCTTAAGGCCTTTTTGGCTAATTAATTTAAAGCCTGAAAAAAAATATTCCATACCTTGTATGATCTGCACAGTAACCTCAAAAAAGACTCATATCTCCATGCAGTATAATTAGACTGATAATTTTGAACAGCCTTTTTAAGTAACAAAGTGTTAAACCTGCAAAATTTTTAAAAAGTTTTAGAGTGTGTTGGCTGGATTGTTTTTGTTATGGATGTTTATTTTTTGTTGCAAAATAATATAGGCTTAACGCATACTAAAGTTGTTTTTTAGCTATTTTATTAAAAAACAATTTCTATAATCGTAATAATAAAACTCGCGCTGTAAGTTTATTAACTATACTCATTTTAAATATATGAACTAAGAGCAGGAATTTGTTGATGCACTGCACTTTTTTAAAGTGCGTAGCAACATAAAAGTACCTAGATGCATGGTGAAGTATGAATACTGCAAAACTAAAACAATTGTTATCTCACCAGCAGGATATATTATCTAAAATCGCGTTAGGCATTGCCTTAGACGATATTTTACAAGATATTTGTTTAGCTATAGAGCAAGTTATTGAAGACAGCTCTGCAAGATGCTCAATACTGTCTTTAACAGGTAATCAGTTATTTCATCGTGCTGCCCCAAATATTGACGATGAATATTTAAAGGCAATTAATGGTGTGTTTATAGGCCCTAATGTAGGGTCTTGTGGCACCGCGGCTTATAAAAATGAGCGAGTTATTGTGCAAAATATTGACCTTTCGCCCTTGTGGGAAGGTTACAAAGATTTAGCGCACAGCTACGGTTTATATTCTTGTTGGTCAACCCCGATTATTTCAACCACCAGTGAAATATTAGGCACTTTTGCTATTTACCACGGCGCCCCTAAAGCGCCTACACAGCAAGATTTAGAACTCATTGACTATTTTGTACACTTTTCTAGCATAGCACTTGAAAAAAGCGCAGAGTCGCTCAAAGCTAGGCAGCTAGTGGCAGACCTGCAAAAAAGTAATGAAAAATTTAAAGCATTTACGCAAGTGATGCCCGATCTTATTTTGATTTTGAACGAAGAGGGCGTCTATACCGATATTTACGGTACCTCGAGTGACTTATTACTTGAATCGCCTACCGACTTAATTGGTCAAAATGTGCAAGACTTGTTCCCAGAAAAAGATGCCGACATGATCATGGGGATTATTCAAAAAACCATTCTCACCAATGAAATGCAAATATTTGAGTACGATTTAGCCGTGCCCAAAGGCCACATAACCTTTGAAGGAAGAGCGGCTGCACTTACTAACTATCAGCCAGAGAAACCAGAACTTAAGCACGTAGTGTGGATGGCAAGAGATGTGACCCTTCGCAAAAAAGCCGAGCAAGAAGTTCAACGGCTTGCGTTTTTTGATCCACTAACAGGGCTTCCCAACAGACGAATGCTCAGCGACAGCCTAGCAAAGTGTGTAGAGCGTATTAAACGCACCAAAAAAACGGGCGCATTGCTGTTTTTAGATGTTGATAACTTTAAAAGAATAAATGATTCATTAGGCCACGGCGCCGGAGATCAAGTATTAATAGAATTAGCAAAACGCTTAGGTGGCGTAATACGATCATCTGATACTTTAGCTAGAGTGGGCGGTGATGAATTTATTATTTTACTTGAATACATTGGCGAGCATAATCACCAAGCCTGTATTGAATCTGAAATAGTCGCTAAAAAAGTACAAGGCGTGTTTAATGATAAGTTTGCAATAGGAGAGCTGGCATTTCAAGTTAGCTGCAGTATAGGTATTTGCTTAATTAACGAAGAGCACACAGCCACCGATAACATATTAAAATTTGCAGATACCGCCATGTACCGCTCTAAGGCAAAAGGTGGCAATAGCTGCAGCTTTTATGACCCTAAACTGCAAACTTTACTCGAAAACCAAGCCGAATTAGAAACGGATATTGTAAGAGCAATCGCAAATAACGAATTTTGTGCGTATTTTCAGCCGCAAATTAGTATGCAAGGGAAGATAGTAGGTGCAGAAGCTCTGATAAGGTGGATACACCCTAATAAAGGGGTTATTGCGCCTAATCAGTTTATTCCTATTGCAGAGCAATATGGTCTGATTCAAAAACTGCAAAACATAGTGCTTCGCAATATATGCAGCCTTATTAATCAACTTAATGAAAAAAACATGATAGATGAGCACTTTAGCGTATCTATAAATATTAGTCATATACAGTTTAATTCTGCGCAGCTTACCCGTGAGCTCTGCTCTACAATTAAAGAGTTCAACATAAAACCGCAGCATATTAAACTTGAGATCACCGAAACCATGCTATCGGGCGATATTGACAGCACAATAAAGCAAATGACGGAGCTACAAGAACAAGGTTTTGTGTTTTCTATAGACGACTTTGGCACGGGGTATTCCTGTTTAGCCCATTTAAATGCGTTCCCCGTACAGGAAATAAAAATTGATAAAAGCTTTATCGATAAGATTTTAGATAAAGGCAAAGGCTTTAATATTGTTAATACGATTATAAGCCTGGGCAAAAGTTTAGACATTACTGTTGTTGCTGAAGGTGTAGAGCAAGAGGCGCAATTTGAGTTACTAAACTTGCTCAATGCAGATTGTATACAAGGCTATTTAGTCGCAAAACCTATGAATGCCAGTAACTATATTAAGTGGCATGCCCATCAATTAAAAAAGCAAAGCCTAAGTGCTTAGCAGGCTGTGCGTCGTTTTTGTAAATTAAGCTAACTTTTTAATAAAGCTATTTTTACCTTATTAAAACATTTTGTTTAAACAACACTAGGAACACGCGTATTAAGTATATATTATGAAGTCACTATAACGATTCAAAATAATAAAATGGACGACAAGAGATGCAGTTAGTCGAATTAACCCCTAAGGATCCTGATGTAGTTAATGTGTTTGCAGATATAGATAGACTGATAAACTCCTTATACCCCGTGGCTACAGCCCAATCTCTCAAATTAGAAGAATTAAGCAAAGACAACGTTTACGCAATTGGTTTAAAAAACGAAGATGGCATTATTGCCTGTGGCGCTATTGTTAAGCAAAATGACGGCGCGCTATATGGCGAAATAAGGCGTTTATACGTAAAACCAAGTTACCGTGGTAGAGGTTTTTCAAGACGCATAATGCAAAACCTACTGCATTACGCCGGCGAAACAAAAATTCCACTTATCCGATTAGAAACAGGCCCAAAGCAAACCGAATCAATTAGTTTATATGAAGATTTAGGTTTTGCGCGCTGTGCAAGCTTTGGCTCGTATCAAGATAACCCACAAAGTGTATTTATGGAGCTTGCCCTGAGCCCTGAGCCAGAATAAATAAGCTATTTACTACTGTGTGCCTATAGCTGACTCTGTAGGCGCAAAAAATACTTCACTGTTTTTCACTGCTATCTTCGTATAAAATTCGCCACCTATATTTAATACCTGTGCACAGTAATACTTAATGATTTTAAGAGGCAAAACCTGGCTATAAACAAGCTTTTTTGCTTCAAAATAAATTACTTGATTAAGCAAACGGGTATAAACCTTTATTTAGCACTTCATAAGTGAGAATTTTATCTTTTTTAAAAGCAGCCCAAAACCAATGAGCGATTTAACAGTAGTAACCCACAGTGGTAATTTCCATGCCGATGACGTGTTTAGTATTGCGGTACTTAAGCATGTATTGCCTGCCTTTAACTTGGTACGAACCCGCGATAAAGCAGTAATAGAAAGTGCCGATATTGTTGTTGATGTAGGTGGTGAATACAACCCTGACACAGGACGCTTTGATCACCACCAACGCGGCGGCGCAGGCGAGCGCGAAAATGGCACGCCATACTCGTCATTTGGCTTAATTTGGAAAAAGTATGGTTTAGCACTGTGTGATAATAACCAAGCGGTGGCTGATAGAGTTGACGCTGGTTTAGTCTCTACAATTGATGCCATAGATTGTGGTTACGTTAAGGGTGTGGTTGAGGGCATAACGCTTAGCCAAACGCTTTCTATGTTTAATCCAACATGGGAAGAGGAAGGCAACTTTGATGAATGCTTTGATGAAGCCGTTGAGTTTGCAGCGCGTTTATTAACCCGTTTTATTGCCTCAGCAAAAGGAAGCATTAACGCCAAAGATATTGTTGCAAAAGCAATAGAAGAGGCAAAAGATCCCCGCGTGATTATTTTAGAAAAATACACACCATGGAAAAAAACAGTACACCATTTATCAAGCGACGCCTTATTTATGGTTTACCCTTCGCAAAACGGCCAATGGATTATTCAAACTGTACCAGTAGAGCCTGGTTCGTTTGAAGACAGAAAGTCACTGCCTAAAGCGTGGGCTGGTTTATCTGATGAAGAGTTTCAAGCTGAAACAGGCTTAGACGACGCTGTATTTTGCCACAATGGTTTATTTATAGCCGGTACTAAATCGTTCGAAAGTACAATGAAGCTGGCCGACGCGGCCCTAGCTGAGTAACCTGTTTTACTTAAATATGGGTAAAATTTTTTTACCCAAATTAGTACTATTTAGCTAAGTAACTAGTTTGCAGTTACTTAGCTTTATTATGTTCTTGTTATTTAAATCACGTGAGGTTTTATGTTTGAAGTAAAAACTATCGCGCTATTTATTATTACCGCACTGGCAGAAATTATTGGCTGTTACTTACCTTATCTTTGGCTTAAAGAAGATAAATCCATATTCCTTTTAATACCTGCAGCAATCAGTTTAGCGCTATTCGCGTGGTTGCTTACGTTACACCCAGCAGCCGCTGGACGGGTGTATGCCGCGTATGGCGGTGTGTACATATGCGTGGCTTTACTGTGGTTATGGGCAGTTGATGGCGTAAAGCTTACAATGTGGGATGTAGTGGGCGGGGCGGTTGCCTTACTGGGCATGGCTATTATTATTTTTGCACCTAAAAGCGCTTAAAAAGTACGACATATTAAAGGTAAAAAACGCCTTACAGGCCACTGTTAACGCATATATCGCGCAATTAAATTGCCAACTACTTTTTTATAAGTAAGCGATAAAGCTGGATTATCTATTAAGCTTGTTTGTACAACATGCCCGGTATATAAGCCATAAAACTCATACGCAAAAATGCTCGGCTCTTTGTCTTGGCTAAAGTAGCCTTGTGCTTGGCAGTTAACTGCAAGTTTAGTGAGGTAGTTAATCATTTTTAAGTGTTGGTCTTGCATAAACTGCCTTACCAAACAGTTCGGGCTTGCTTTAAACTCTACCGATGCTTTAATGAGCGGGCAACTTGCCTGCTTACCAGGCGATACCGTATCTAAAAAATTGAGCCACTCAAGCCAGCGTTGCTGAAAATTATTTAAATGAATTAACGCATCTTCATCAACAGATATATCAACAACCTGTTTTCTAAACTCTTCTTCGGTGTAGGCCAAAATAGCCACTTGCATATCTTCTTTATTGGCAAAGTGTGAGATCACCCCAGTACGCGACATGTTAGTCACTGCCGCTATTTTTCCTATCGACAAGCTATATAAACCATGTGCAGCCGCATAGGCCATTCCTTTGTGCAAAATATTGCGTTTTGTGCTCTCACTTTTTTTCATCGTTAATCCATAAAGCGTGTTATTTGGTCGTACACGTATTGGCTTTTTAAAATGCGCACGTGCCCCAGCTCTTGTGTGGCCACAAGTGTTGCGGGTGTGTTCTCAGTTAATAATTTTATTGCCTCAAAGCTTGCTACTGAGTCATTTTTATCATGAATAAACAACATGTTTTCGTTAATTTTATTTTTAGAATGATCAGGGTGAAGGTTTTGCCAGCTAATACCATATTTGTCCGACACTCTATTAAGCATATTTTCTAGCATGAGCTCAGAAATACCCACTTGCCTGACCTTAGCAAACATGGCTTCAAATATTTGTGCAGGGGCAGAGATCATCACAATTTTTTTATTCTCTAAATAATGAGGCGCTAAGTTTAACAAAGCAACACCGCCCATAGAGTGTGTAACGACTCTATTAATTGTAATATTTTGCCCATTAAAGTACTCAAAAGCCGCTGTTAGGCCCTGCATATACCCGTATAAGTGCGAGGTATTGCCGTGCGAATAGCCATGGCCTATGTGATCAATTGAGTAAACATTAAAGCCTTTTTCAAGTAGTTCATCTATTAAAGCAGTAAACCGATTAGTGCTATCGGCCCAGCCATGAGATAAAAATACCGTTTTAGTGTTTTCGGCTAGGCTAAAATAGTACAGGTTTACAGCGCCAAGCTCGGTAGTAAGTTTAATATTAATTGGCTGTATACATGTTCTAAATTCGTATTGGCGTCGGCTATGCGGATTACAAAATACCTTCATGGCAAGGCGGGCACTGAGTTTAGGAAATGTTTTGGTCAGACCAAAAGTGGCAGCCTTTGTTATTTTAGAAAATTTAGGTGGCTTGTTTTGATTAAAATAAATTTGTTTCATGTTTATACCAAATAAGTACAGTTGTTCTATTTTATCTTAAAAAAGTACAGCTGTACTTATTTTTTTAGCCGCATAACCAGCTTGCTTTACTAAAGGCGGTTAGCTGTAAAAGCTAAGGTGTAGGTGTTTTTTCTCTCAACACTAAAAATCACTTGTTACGAGTAAAAATACTTGTTGGACTTAAAAGTCTATTTTTCTTTTAATGCGCGCACTTGGCCGAACCGGCATTCATTAAATAAAAGAGAAAGATAAATGAAAGAGACAACATCACTAGAACAAGCTCGCACGAGTTACAATGTTCGTCATTGGAGCCAAGGTTTTTTTGGTATTAATGATCAAGGTGATGTGTATGTTGCCCCAAAGGCTCACGCCCCAGAGCAAACTATTGCACTTACAGATATTGCAAAACAACTTCAAGAAAAAGGCTTAAGCTTACCGGCTTTAGTGCGCTTTCCACAAATTTTACATCATCGTGTGCACAGTTTATGTGGCGCGTTTAATACCGCGATTGAAAACTATGGTTATCCAAAAGATTACCTATTAGTTTACCCAATTAAAGTAAACCAACAACGCGAAGTGGTTGAAGAAATAGTAGCAAGCCAAGCCGAATTAGAAAAAAAACAATTAGGCCTTGAGGCGGGCAGCAAGCCAGAGCTATTAACTGTTTTGGCAATGGCAGAAAAAACCAGTGCAGTGATTGTATGTAATGGCTACAAAGACAAAGAATATGTGCGCTTAGCACTTATTGGCGAAAAGCTAGGCCACAAAGTATACATAGTGCTTGAAAAACTCTCTGAGCTCGACATGGTACTTAGCCAAGCAAAAGCGCTAAATGTTAAACCACGTATTGGTATTCGCGTTCGTTTAGCATCGCAAGGCAAAGGAAAATGGCAAGCAAGTGGCGGCGAAAAATCTAAATTTGGTTTATCTGCGTCGCAAGTTTTACATGTAGTAAACCGTTTAAAAGACGCAGGCCAGCTTGATTTAATGCAACTTGTGCATTTTCACTTAGGCTCGCAAATGGCAAACATTCGTGATGTGCGTTTAGGTGTAAGTGAGGCCGCGCGTTTTTACTGTGAGCTACGCAAATTAGGTGCAAGCATTGAGTGCTTAGATGTAGGGGGCGGTTTAGCTATTGATTACGATGGTACCCGCAGCCAATCGCATAACTCAATGAACTACAGCTTAGCTGAGTATGCAAATAATATTGTGTACACCATAGGTGATACATGTAAGCAATACGCGCAGCCTATGCCGACGATTATTTCTGAGTCGGGGCGTGCACTAACGGCGCACCATGCGGTGCTTATTTCTAATGTTATTGGTACTGAAAGTTACACGCCAGAAGAGTTAGTAGCGCCAGCAGCAGATGCACCGCTTTTATTAAATAATATGTGGGCCTCGTTTGTGCAGTTAACCGATTTAACGGATGACCGTGCACTGATTGAAATTTACCACGACAGCCAAGGGGATTTAGCTGAGGCGCATAACCAGTTTGCACTTGGGCTTTTAGATTTAACGCAGCGGGCGTGGGCAGAGCAAGTTAACTTACGTATTTGTTATGAGCTTAACAAACACATGGATAACAAAAACCGTTTTCATCGTCCGATTATTGACGAGTTGAACGCACGTTTAGCCGATAAGTTTTTTGTAAACTTTTCGCTTTTTCAATCGCTTCCTGATGCGTGGGGGATTGATCAAGTGTTTCCGGTATTGCCATTAAGTGGCTTAACCGAAGCACCAAAAAAACGTGCTGTATTACTTGATATTACCTGTGATTCAGACGGCGCGCTTGAGCACTATGTTGATGGCCAAGGTATTGAAAGCACATTACCCGTACCTGAGTACAGTGCTGATAAACCTTACTTAATGGGCTTTTTCTTAGTGGGTGCGTACCAAGAAATTTTAGGTGATATGCACAATTTATTTGGCGATACGCACAGCGCTATTATCAATATGGATGAGCAAGGCGTTGCCAGTATTAGTGAGATAAACCAAGGCGATACCGTAGCCGATATGATGCGCTATGTACATTTAGATGTTGAGAGCTTTCAGCAGTCGTACGCGCAGTTAGTGTCTGCAAAAATAGATAAAAATGAACAGCAAAGCGTTTTAGACGAGTTGCAAAGCGGCCTTAATGGCTACACTTATTTAGAAGAGTTATAAGCAATGTCTAGCTTGTTTGGTCATGTTGACCACTCATTGTATTCAAACGGGATGACGTTTTTACGTCGTCCTATGGTGCAAAACATTAATGCCATTGATGCAGATGTCGTTGTACTAGGCTTACCCTTTGATTTAGCAACATCGGGTCGCCCCGGTGCTCGCTTAGGGCCCGATGCCATTCGCAGAGCGTCGGTACATTTAGCATGGGAAGACACTAAATACCCGTGGACATTTCCTTTGTTTGAGCGTTTAACGGTTGCTGATGCGGGGGACTTTACTTATCCGGTAGGCGATCCTGAGTATTTTACGGCACAGCTAGAAATGGCTGCAGAGCAAATACTTCGCCAAGGGGCAACGATGTTAGGCCTTGGTGGCGATCACTTTGTAACGCTTCCGCTATTGCGCGCGCATGCAAAGATACATGGCAAAATGGCACTGGTTCATTTTGATGCGCACACTGATACATACAGCAATGGCTCGCGTTTTGATCACGGCACTATGTTTTATCATGCACCCATGGAAGGGCTGATTGATGTAGAGCACAGTATCCAAATTGGTATTCGTACCGACTTTGACCAATCAAAGCATGAGTTTGCAGTGATTGATGCAATGCAAGCTAACGATTTGCACGCTAATGAAATAGCAGCGCAAATACGTGAGCGAGTAGGCGACTTACCCGTTTACCTAACGTTTGATATAGATTGTTTAGACCCAGCATTTGCACCAGGTACAGGCACACCTGTATTCGGTGGTTTAACATCTGATAAAGTGCTTAAAATACTGCGCGCACTAAAAGGCATAAATATGGTGGGTATGGATGTGGTAGAGGTATCCCCTTCGTACGACCAAAGTGAGCTTACCGCTATTGCCGCAGCAACAATTGCCAGTGAATTATTGCACCTGTGGACACATAAAAATAAGTATTAACGCTATAAGTTAAACACTACAAAAAAGGTATGCGCAGGCATACCTTTTTTATTTTAGAGGTGTCGATTATTTTGCAGCTTAATTTCTTTTAACCAAATAAAACTTAAGCCAATCAGCGGCAGGTTAGTGGTTACCGGGTTAAAGGCTTCAATGAGTAATTGTGGCTGCATTACTACAACCGCTAACAAAAGCCCTACAAGGGCTAAAACATTTAAAATAACGATGTGCTTATTTTTATAAAACACTAATAAGCACACGCCAAATATAATTTCGCCAATACCCGCCGAACGTGTAATTAAGTCAGACACTTCTGCTGAAAAACCCGCACTACCAGTCATTAGTTTTTCAAGCGGGGCAATATGATAAAGCTTTGGAAAAAAGCCGTGAATGATACTAACCCAAATAACTATTTGAACAATTTAACGTACTAAATCAATTACTAACTTCGTTAAAAAATCTCTATTTAGAACTACTAAACACAAAATTTTTTGCCTAGTTACTAAATGATTTATTTATCGTTAAAATAGCTCCTATAGTTAATCGAATTAGTATACCCAACTTAAACTCACTATGTAGCGAGCAATTTGTATATAACCGCGGTTATTTCCTCGCATTGTCTATTCGCTCTTGTGCACTTGGGTGGCTAGATAAATATTCGAGCAATTTATTTACCTTTTCAAGATGTTCGTTTTCGCTGGTGTGCGCACCTTGTAATGCTTCAATGGCATCGGCAAAGTCGTTGCTTGAATACCCTAAGTTTACAAGTTGAATGAGTGCATAGCTATCTGCCTCGCGCTCCATATCACGAGAAAACCCTTGCTGTGCAAAAGATGCCCCCGTACCTAGTACCACTTCTGCTATGCCTTCTAAATCACCAAATATAACCGCAAGTACAATGGTACTGGCTGCCGATTGCGCAGTCATGCGTACGCTATGCTGGTGGACTACATGGCCAATTTCGTGAAGTAATACGGCTTTTAGTGCGTTGGGTTTATCGGCTAATAAATTTGCTAACTCATCGGTTACGACAATACGCCCGTGGGGCATTGCAAACGCATTCGCTCCAAAGGCCTCTGATTTATAAAACGATAACCTATAAACCGATGGCTCAAGCGAGAGCGCATTAAGCATGGTATTAAAGTGTTGTTGTACTTTAGTTTGTTGCTCATTAGGCAGCTCACTGTCATCAAGCGCGAGCTTTTCAATTAGGGTAAAGCTTTGTTCACCCATTTGCTCTACTACACTGCGCGGCAGAGTATCAACACTGTAAACAGCAATAGCGGGCACAACTTTATAAAGCATTAACCACATAAAAAGCGGTGTAAAAATAACGGCCGCGATAATAGCCCATTTACTTTTTTCAAGGCGTTCTAGTAGGTCATGCTTATTTGCCTTAAAAGGCCAGCGATAATTTACATCAGTAGGAATAAAGCGGCTGCCATCATTAAAATTTAGTTCATCAGCAAGCCCAGCTAGGCCAGAAGTGAGTGTTATATCGCTTATTGCATGGCTTGAAATAAGCTGGTCATCGTAGCTAATCTCAACACAGGTGTCGCTAATACTAGCGACACCTTGCTGGTAATTGCTTGATGCCTTGGGGAAGTAATGTCCCTGTACGTGCATAATAAGCTCTTAGGTTAGCGATAGGTCAATATCAAATACATTGGCTGCTTCTTCAGCAAACGATGACTGCTCTTGTTGTGCGGTGTCCACTAAATTTAGCGCACTTGGGTAAATATTAACGGTTGTAACCTCGGCAAGCATTCTCGATGTACGCACTTTGGTCCACGGGTAGGCAAGCCCTAAAGAAAACACAATGGCCAGCATATTGGTTAATAGTAATATGGCAAAAGGAATAGGCTTAAGCTCTGATTTAAATGACGCTACGTCTTCAAATTGACTGTTATCAAAAATATGGTTACGAATAGCCGCAGCCCACACAGCGGTTACTATCGCAATCATAAATACGTAAGCAATCATTAATCCACCAAACATAATGCCCATTTTGGCTGGATCTTGTGCAGCTTGTTGATTTTCTACATTCATTAAATCAAGCCCAAATAAGCCTAATACAGCCATAAATATCACCATAGTGATAGAGCTCACCACAAAGCAAATAAGGGCGGTTAAGTAGTAGGTTTCACCTTTAAGGTTTACGGTTAATGGCGTGTCACCGTAGCTAATATTGCTATGTATGTACGTGTCGATACGTTTTAAAACATACGGCATTAATAAATAAAGGGTAAAAATACTGGCAATAGGTAAAAGAATAAAGTTAATGAAGGCTTCGCCGTAATCGCCTTTAAATGCAAAGCGTACATTTCGATGACGGGTCATACGCATATTAAAGCGCAGGCCTTGGTTAATAATCCATGGCATTAAAAAGATAAAAGCAACCGCAAATAGTAAGCCTACAAGAGGAAAAAAGCTGCTACCAAAGGAGTAAATTAAAAATACAATAACCGCTAAAATACGGCCTTTTAAAATTTGCATCGGGGTGGCTAAGTAGTCAAAGCTGTGTCCGTCAATGCGGGTGTGGCCATAAAAGTATCGCATTGTGCGCACTTTTGCCCAAGCCGAGTAAATACCTAAAGTAAGTACGCTCAGTAAAATATTGACTATCCAAATACCAAAAAACTCACCGCCTTTACCGCTAAACTGTACTTTGCCGCTAAAAATAGGGGCCGTAGGTTCATTTACTGCAGGGGTGGTTTCTGGGGGAGTAGGGTGTATTGATTCCATTAAAATTATATCCATGTTGTTTTTTTGTTAATTTACCTAAATTTGGTGCAAAGCTCAATCTTTAATAGCCTTACAGCCTATAATGGCGCTGCTTTTAATATATGTGGTGCTGCACTTTAAATCATCTCTGGTATACTAGGGCGATAATTTTATGGGGCTGTTATGATTTCAAAAAACCAACTCAAGCTTATTCGCCAACTTGGCCAAAAAAAGTACCGAAAGCAATATAATCAATACCTTGTACAAGGTGAAAAAAACGTACTTGAGTTGTTAAACAGCCCATTAAAGGCGGTTGATATATTTGCAACACAGGCGTTTATAAATACTCACCAAAACCAGTTTCCACATGTAGATTTTACGCCAGCAGAAGAAGAGTCGCTGACTAAAGCCAGTACCTTAGTGAGTAATAACGCGGCCATTGCAGTGGTTGATATGCCAAAGGCTGATTTACCTAATAATACCGGCTTAATATTGGCGCTTGATGGGGTTTCTGATCCGGGCAATTTAGGCACTATTATCAGAGTTGCCGATTGGTATGGCATTAAACATATAGTAACAAGTACCGACAGCGCCGATGCTTACAACCCTAAAACAATTAGCGCTACCATGGGTTCGTTTGTCAGAGTGTCGGTAAGCCAAGTAGAGCTACCTGAATACTTACGAACATTAAATATGCCTATTTATGGGGCATTTTTAGATGGGCAAAGCGTACATACAACGGATTTTAGCGCAAAGGGTGTATTGCTTATGGGCAGTGAGTCGCATGGCATACGCGAGCAGTGTGCAAAATTAGTAAGCGACAAAATAACCATACCGGCTTTTGGTGAGGCAGAGTCACTTAATGTGGCAATGGCCACAGGTATTATTTTAGATAACTTTAAACGCCAAGCTTAACTTTTTAACTGTTTATGAGTTAAATTGTTTGTAAGTAATAACAATAATAATCGGTAATAACAATAAGATGCGCTTAAGCACTATTAAATTAGCGGGCTTTAAATCGTTTGTAGAGCCCACTAAAATTCCATTTCCTGATCAAATGACGTGTGTTGTTGGGCCTAACGGCTGTGGCAAATCAAACGTGATTGACGCTGTGCGATGGGTGCTTGGTGAAAGCTCAGCTAAAAACTTACGTGGCGATGCCATGACCGATGTTATTTTTAATGGCTCAACTAATCGTAAACCAATCTCGCAAGCCTCAGTAGAGCTTATTTTTGATAACACCCAAGGTGATTTACCTAATACATTTGCCGACAGAAACCAAATAGCGATTAAGCGTTTAGTAACACGCGATGGCCAATCGTTGTACTTTTTAAATGGGAGCAAATGTCGTAAGCGCGATATTACCGATATATTTTTAGGCACCGGGCTTGGCCCGCGTAGTTACGCAATTATAGAGCAAGGGATGATCTCGCGTTTAATCGAGAGCAAACCTCAAGAGCTGCGCGTATTTTTAGAAGAAGCCGCGGGTGTGTCTAAATACAAAGAACGCCGCCGCGAAACGCAAACCCGAATTAAAAGTACCCGCGAAAACCTTGAGCGTTTACTTGATGTGCGTAAAGAATTACAAGCGCAACTAGATAAACTGGCTGTGCAGTCGGTTGATGCGAAAAAATACCGCGATTTAAAAGCGCAAGAGCGTACCTTAAAAGGCCAAGTGGCTGTATTGAAATGGCAAAAGCTGCATCAACAACAGCTTGAAAAAAGTGAGCAAATCAAAAAGCTTAATGAGCAAATCGCCTTTTTTAAAACGGCTCACTCAGGCCACGACGATGTGCTTGCAAGCCTAGAGGCTCAAGTAAATGCAGAGCAAGATGCGCTTAACGATGCGCAGCATCAGCAACACGTTACCCACACAGAACTGACCCGCGCCGAACAACAACACATTAATATTAAACAGCAAACGCAAACACTTAAACAAAGTGTGGTTAAGCTTGAGCAGCGAAAGCTGCAAAGTGAAGCGCTAAAAACACAGCAACAAAATGTGTGTGAGCAGTTATCTGTGAGCCACCAAGAGATAAGCGAGTACAGTTTAGAGTGCAGCGAACAAGTTGAAGAGCTTACCCTTACACTTGCAGATTTAGCAGATGAAAAAAATAAGCACACAAACGCGTGGCAAAGCCTTAATCAACAACAACACGCGCTTAATAATAAAGTACAGGCGCAGCAAAGTAGTGTTAAGCAAACAGAGCAAGCCTTAACCCATGTAAACACACAGCTAAGCCAACTAAATAGCCAAATTGACGATATTAAAAGTAGCCAATTAGAGCAGCAACTAGCCGAGCAACAAAAATACAAACAAACCCTTACTCAAGAGCTTGCCAGTAAGCAAACGGCGCAAACACACTGCACCGCAGCGCTTAAAGAGCAAACCGATTTAGTAAATGACGCTGAGCAGCAACATCAGCAAAGCTTACAGCACGTTAATGAGCTAAAAGCTCGCATTGCTGGGCTTAAAAGTAGTTTAGGGATTGAAGATGACAATAAGCAGCACACTTTATTTAATCAATTACAGGTAAAACCAGGGTTTGAACATATAGTTGAACAGGCACTGCAAACGCTTGAGCACCTAAATGTAGCCGATGTGCAAAGCAACAATAGTGTGTGGCCGCATAAGAGTGAAATACCAGTAAATAGCGTTGCGGCGTTAATTACTGAGGGTGTTTATCCAGATTTACTGACCCGTATTGCGTACAGCGAAAACGCCGAACTCGCTGTGTTAAATGATACGTTTTATATTGCGGTTATGGATAAAAGCGGTGCTTTACATGCTCGAAACTGGCACCGTAGCGCAGACAAAAACGCCGAAAACTCACAACTTTTAAAACACACACAGTTAAAGCAAAAAACAGCGAGCTTAGTAGAGGCCGAAAATACCCTCGCAAGGGATTTTGAGAATCTTAATGCGCTAAAAACACAGCAGCAAAAGCTGAGTGATGAGTTAGCGGTACTTAAAAACGCAATTCATCAATTAGCACAAAACATTGCCGTGGCCACTACGCGCAGCGACATGTTAAAAGAGCAAGTAGCACAATTTTTACAGCAACTAGAAAAGTACCAGCAACAAAAGCGTGCATTAACCACTGAGCAATCACAATTTTTAAAAACGCGCGATGAGCACAACAGTGCGCTTGAAGTGTTACATCAACAGCAACGTAATTTAGCTGACGAACTGGCAAGCGCCGACGCCGCTTGCACACGCAGTAATACTGCATACAGCCAAGCTGCAGCTACACTTGAGCAATATAAAACACAAGCGCATCAGGCCACGTTAAAAGAGCAAAAAGCACACAGTGAGTGGCAGCTTAGTCAAACAAAGCTTAAACATGCTGAGCAAGAGCTCATGAGTGCGCAAGAAGAAGCAAAAGAGCTGCAAGCGCAAATGGAAGCGTTGCTTATACCCGAGCAAGAGCTCACTGAGCAAATAGCACAGCTTTTAATAAAACATCAGCAGGGCGAAGCTAGCTTGGTTGCGTTACAAAAAAAGCTTAACGAGGCAAAGCAAACACTTATAAGTAAACAAGCCAGCCTTAAGCACTCTCAAGGTGAGCTGACAGGTTTGCAAGAACAACATCAAAAGCTAAGTATTGAAGAGCAAAGTCTAATTATAAAAGCGCAGGCAGCACTTGAGCCGCTTGAAGAATTAAAGCAAAGTTTAAAAAGTGTTTTAGATACACTGCCTGATTCACTGAGTTTAAATGCAGCGCAAAATCAGATCAGTGGGCTTGTGCATCAATTAGATAAGCTAGGTCCAGTTAATTTAGCCGCAATAGATGAGTTTGAACAAGCTAAAGAGCGCAGCGATTATCTGAATAATCAACTTGAGGATTTAACCAAAGCGCTAAATACGCTTGAAGGGGCGATTCGTAAAATTGACAGCGAAACCAAAACACGCTTTAAAGCTACCTTCGATCAAGTGAACAACGACTTTGCCGAGCTATTTCCAAAAGTATTTGGCGGTGGTAGCGCGTATTTAGAATTAACCAGTGACGATTTACTCGAAAGTGGTGTTAGTATAATGGCACAGCCGCCAGGCAAGAAAAATTCGACAATTCATCTGTTAAGTGGTGGAGAAAAAGCGCTGAGCGCATTATCATTGGTGTTTTCTATATTCAGGCTCAATCCAGCTCCATTCTGTATGCTGGATGAAGTAGATGCGCCGCTTGATGATGCTAACGTGGTACGCTTTTGCCGTTTGGTTGAAGAAATGTCACAATCGGTGCAGTTTATTTATATTAGTCATAATAAAATTGCGATGGAAATGGCAGGGCGTTTAACTGGCGTTACTATGGCAGAGCCAGGCGTATCACGCATGGTAGCAGTAGATATAGAACAAGCAGTGCAACTTGCACACACATAACAGTTTATTTTAAGCGTATTAGTGTTAATTAATACACGGGTTTAGGCATAACAAATAATAAAAGGTGAGGGGATGGCCGAAGAACTAAGATTGGTTTTAATTGTGATCAGTGTACTTGTCATAGGTGGCTTATTAGTACATGGTTTATGGTCAGTTAGAAAAAAAGACAGCCCAGAGGTAGCGCCTTCAGAGCGGGTTGAACCAATGCAAGATACACCTTCGCATACACCAGTTGAACCTAAAGAGCCGGTTGTTGCCCAGCGAGATGAGCCGCAATTTGGTGAGCTAAACTTTGATGCAAACGAGCCGCAAATAGATACTAGCGTGGCGCAAACACCCATTGAAGACGACCTGCAAGTAGTTCAAGAGCCAGAGCTAGAACCAGGGCCAGAGAGCGAAAAAGAAGCGCCAGCAGATGTGTCTGACTTTGTTATTGTGCATATTCAAATGCCTGAGGGGCTAAGCATGCAAGGCAGTAAGTTATTGCCTGCAGTAAATACTTTAGGATTTAAATATTCAGAAGAAGGCTTTTTTAATCGCCACATAGACCCTGCAGGGCAAGGTCCAGTGTTATTTAGATTAGTAAATATGTATAACCCAGGTACGTTTGATATTGATAATATGGAACAGTTTAGTACCGCAGGGGTTAGCTTATTTATGACTTTACCTTGTGAAGGCGATGGGCTAGCTGCTTTTAATATGTTACATAGCGCAGCTAAGAAAATTGCCGATGAATTTGGTGCACAAATTTTAGATGCCGAGCGTGAAGAAATGACCGTTGAGCGCGTTCGTCAATATGTTGAGCAGGTTCGTGCATTTTCTGCGTAATTTATACGCACACATTATTTTTATTAAGCCACTTACCTAAAAGTGGCTTTTTTTATGTTTTTTGAGGTTTAAATGTCTAGCAGCATTAGTGAGCAAATTAATCATCTTCGTAGTACGTTAGAGCAACACAACTACAATTATTATGTCCTTGATACACCCAGTATTCCTGATGCAGAATACGACAGACTATTGCGCGAGTTAAGCGCCCTTGAAAGAGAAAACCCAGAATTTTTAACGCCAGACTCACCCACTCAAAAGGTAGGAGGCGCTGCGCTGAGTAAATTTGAACAAGTTGCTCACCAAGTGCCTATGTTATCGCTTGATAACGCCTTTAGTGAAGAAGAATTTAGCGCCTTTAACCGCCGTATTAAAGAGCGTTTAATGAGCCAAGATGAGCTCACTTTTTGTTGTGAGCCTAAGTTAGATGGCTTGGCTGTGTCGATTATTTACCGTGACGGCGTGCTTATGCAGGCCGCAACTCGTGGCGATGGTTTTACAGGCGAGAACATTACACAAAATGTAAAAACAATCCGCAATGTGCCCCTTAAGCTGCGTGGCGATTACCCCGCAGAGCTTGAAGTACGTGGCGAAGTATTTATGGATAGCGCAGGGTTCGAAAAACTAAACAGCGAAGCCGAAAAACGTGGCGAAAAAGTATTTGTAAATCCTCGAAATGCAGCCGCAGGTAGTCTACGCCAGCTTGATTCAAAAATTACCGCTAAGCGCCCGCTAATGTTTTATGCGTATAGCACAGGGCTGGTGGCCGATGGCACAATCCCTGAGGATCACTACCAACAATTGGCAAAATTAACTGATTGGGGTTTACCGCTGTGCCCAGAAACAAAGTTAGTTGAAGGTACGCAAGCGGCTTTAGATTACTACACTGATATTTTAACGCGCAGAAGCGAGCTTAAATATGAAATTGATGGCGTAGTAATTAAAATAAACCAAAAAGCCTTACAAGAGCGTTTAGGGTTTGTTGCACGTGCACCGCGCTGGGCAATTGCTTATAAGTTTCCTGCGCAAGAAGAAATAACCCAGTTACTTGATGTAGAATTTCAGGTTGGCCGCACAGGCGCTATAACGCCGGTAGCGCGTTTAGAGCCTGTATTTGTAGGCGGTGTTACGGTATCAAACGCAACGCTGCACAATGGCGATGAAATAGCCCGCTTAGGCGTAAAGGTGGGCGATACAGTAATTATACGCCGCGCCGGCGATGTTATTCCGCAAATTACACAAGTAGTACTTGAGCGCCGCCCAGATGATGCACGCGACATTGTATTTCCTGCCAGTTGCCCCATTTGTGACTCACACGTTGAAAAAGTAGAAGGCGAGGCCGTGGCTCGTTGTACCGGTGGCTTAGTGTGCCAAGCTCAGCGTAAACAAGCAATAAAGCATTTCGCATCACGCAAAGCGCTTGATATAGATGGCTTAGGCGACAAAATAGTTGATCAGCTGGTTGATAGAGAGCTGGTAAAAACCCCCGCAGATTTATTTATATTAAAACAAGGTCACTTTGAGTCACTTGAGCGTATGGGCCCTAAGTCGGCTAAAAACTTAGTGGATGCGCTTGAAGTTGCAAAAACAACTACGCTTGCAAAGTTTTTATATTCGCTGGGTATTCGTGAGGTAGGCGAGGCCACAGCGCAAAACTTAGCAAATCATTTTTTAACACTTGAAAAGGTAACCCAAGCAAGTATTGAAAGCCTTACACAAGTGAGCGATGTAGGCGTTATTGTAGCAACTCATGTTCGAGGCTTTTTTGATGAGCAACATAATGTAGATGTGGTTAATGCTTTAATTGAACAAGGTATTAATTGGCCAGCGCTAACGCCGCCTTCAGAGGATGAGCAACCCTTAGCTGGGCTAACCTATGTATTAACTGGCACTCTTAATACTTTAAACCGAAACGATGCTAAAGCACGCTTACAACAGTTAGGTGCAAAAGTAGCCGGTAGTGTGTCGGCTAAAACAGATGCATTGGTGGCGGGCGAAAAAGCCGGCTCTAAATTAACTAAAGCACAAGATTTAGGCATAGACATACTTAGCGAAGACGACTTAATTGCACTGTTTGATAAGTACAATGCTTAGGGTAGTAAAATGAGCCGATATGGACCCGAGTACTGGGATAAATACGGAAGCTACCGTACGCCAATTGCATTTCATCTAAGTTTATTGGTGTTACTACGTGCGTATTTTATTTGGGTTATAGCGGCGCTGAGTCGTCGCCCTGAGCTTGATTTAATGTCGCTATTTTTTAAATCTAAAAACGATTTTTTTATCGCAATTTCGATTGGCGCTATTGCGATAGTGCCCACTTTTTTATTTTGCTTAAGACGACCGCGCGACTCTCATCAGCAAAGTGCGCGTTTAGCGATGGTGTGGCGCTACATGCGCTGGCCGTTACTGGTGTGCGCAATAACTGACTTAAGCTGGTTAACAATACAAGCTGCACATAGTCATTACAGGTTTTCACTATTTTTAGCTGTGCAAATGGTGATTGTGTTTTGGGTAATGTGGTACTTGGCAAAGAGTCGTTATTTGCAGGTGTTTTTTAACGATTGGCCAGAGCCTACCGAAAAAGCAGATGATAAAAACGCTAAATAAAAGGGAGCTAAATGGATAACATTAATAAAAAAATTGCCCTTGTAGTGCTTGGTATTGGCATTATTTTAGGCGCTTTGGTGTTGTTTACATCGTTAACTGATCATATTTGGTTTTCTGCCGTAATAGGATTATGGTTATTTGTGTTTTGTTCGTGTTGTTACAGGCTGACACCCGCCTTTAAAAAGCGCAATACGCTTGATAATTTTATTCAGCGCGATGCACAGCACTTAATGTTATTTAGCTTGGCAGGTTTTTTTGATAAAAAATTTGGCCCGCAATGGCTTGTTATTGGCAACATTGAACATATAGAAAGTAAGAACGATGAGCTTATTATTCATAGCAATAACGAGCGACAATTTAGTGTAAGTTTACCCGCACAAAAAAATGACATAGACGCCTACATGAAGCGCATACTTTCAGATCACGAAAAGCAAACTATTCGCTTTAGTTAGGGGCTGTTGAACTTTGCGGATTAAAGTTTGTTCAAACTAGGGGCTATTTAATCGCGGCGCGAAGTTTGTAACCTAGTGGGCTAAGTAAAAGCTGAGCAACAAAGAGTAAATAGCCCCTAGGAAGAACCCGTTGGGCAGCGCCTGTTTGGCATTAATGCTACGTTATCGCCCAATTATGGGGAATAACCACACTGCATAGGCTCTGCCTTGCCTAAATACCAAACAGACTGCGGCAAATTTAACCTTAAAAGATCAACAGACCCTAATCACTTATTAATACCGAAGGAGGCTATTATGCTTACTTGGAATGATGTTATAAATTTTGCCAATAATGGCAATCCTACGCCACGCGAAAAGGTTGTAAAAACAGACGCGCAATGGCAGGCAATGCTAAGTGATGAGCAATATTATGTGGCACGTAAAAAGGGCACAGAACGCCCTCACAGCTCACAAAGTTGCACATTACTAGAACCGGGTAAATACGCGTGTGTATGCTGCGATAATTTACTTTTTGATGCCGATGAAAAGTTTGATAGCGGCACAGGCTGGCCATCATTTACGCAGCCTGCAACTGTCGATGCAATTGGTTATGTGAACGATTTAAGCCATGGTATGCAGCGCGTTGAAGTGGTGTGTAATGTGTGTGATGCACACTTAGGGCATATTTTTCCTGATGGGCCAGCACCGTCGGGTTTGCGCTATTGTGTAAATGCCGCTGCAATGAAAAAGCTTTAATTATATAGTTAGCCTTCAATCTAGATAAAACAGCTATTTTTAGCCGCTAGTTAGCGCTAGGGGGATTGAATATCGAGTTTCATTTCTTTTGCCATATGCAAAATTTTATCTAATCGCTGCGACTGATCTGGCTGCAGTGTAGAGTTACTCAAAAGGGCGTAACACTTTTTAGCAATAACCAAGTTAAAAGTGCCGCCTTTTTGTTTTGTCGAATCAAACAAACACTGTAATAAATTAAGCGCAATGCTTGGGTTACGCGGCATAACTCTAAATGCTTGCGTAAACGCCTCTAACGCCGTATTTAATTGCCCTCTATTAAATTGAGTTACTGCATGGTTGTTAAGCTCTTTAGGGCCCATTTTAATATCGCGACGCTCACTTTGCTGCTGTTGAATGTAACGCAGGTAAGTTGTATCACTCATATTGGGGTGGCGCTTACAATGGCTAATTATTTGGTTAAATAATGTTTGTGCTTTTTGATGAAAACCCAGCTCGTGAAACGCTTTTGCTTTATCAAGTGCCCCATCTACAGAGCGTATTAACGTATCGTCGTCATCAAGTTGCTCTATCAAGCGCTTGGCTTTTTGGTGCTCGTCTTTTAAATAGTGCAAACGCGCATTAAGTACATCAATTTGAGATTGGTTAGCGTTGTTAGGAAACTGCTTTTTTAAATCATTTATGTATTTATTAGTTTGACGTGAAATACGTTGTATTTGGTCTGTTTGATCTGTGGTTAAAGCAAAGTCTATACCGGCACGGGCAGCATTGAGATAGATGTCGGGGCTGTCATGAATAGAATGACGCGCATAGCTGGCTATGTCTTTTTGGGTTAAATAGCTCTTTTCGTAATCGTGGTTTATTAACGAAACATTGCTTAACGATTTTTGTCTTTGGATGTTACGTGGTGCGATATCGACTGCTTGGCTTAAAAAATCTTGTGCCAATTCAAATTGGTTTAGTTTTATTTCTAATCGGCCGAGTAAATCCAGTGCAACTAAACGTGTTTCATGGCGCTCAAGCATGGTTTTTAACATGCGTTGAGCAAGAATATGCTCATTATTAGCAATCAGGGCTTCTACTAAACCAACTTTGGCCCAGGCAAATTTTTGTATGTCTAGCACCGAGGTAAAAAAGTCTTTAGCTTCTTCACTGCGGTTTAGCCTAAGCAATGCATCTCCTTTTAAGCGAAGGAGGATAGGGCTGTATATATTGTTTTTTTTATTTAAAGCGGCATCGATTACTTTTATTGCTTTAGAGTCGTTGCCATCATCTACTAATGTATAAATGCTCTGAAGCTCATTTTTACGTTTTAGAATACGCTCAATCCGCGTTTTTAACTCTTGTACCGTAAATGGCTTTACCAAAAAGTCGTCGGGTTGAAGCTCTAAAACGCTATGCACTAGCGCACCACTGGTTTCTGCAGAAATAAAAATAAACGCGGTGGAGTTTTTTATCAGTTGCTTAACACGGAGTTCTTCGTAGAGTTGGTAGCCGTCTTGGTGTTTGCTTAAATTAAATGAACATACAATTAAATCAAATTGCTCAACCAAACATTGCTCTTTTGCTGCAATTGCATGATCGGCAAAGTGCAACTGCCGAAAGCCAAGCCTTTCTAGCGACTGTTTCATATAGCTTTGAGCGAGGGGCTGCTCTTCCACTATCAGTATTTTGGCTTTGGCGTAGATCTTAGTTGGCATTGGCTTACATGTTGTTTGATTTATCACAGACTATAATCAACAGTTTAGCTGCTTACAAGGGAATTTAACTATTAGCCGAGGTTATTAGAAGATTAAGTTATTTTCATACGTTTAGATGGCTTCATATTATCCTGGCCTTAGCGATTTAAAATCAATGTTTAATTAATAGGTAAAAAGCAGCTCTAAATAATAGTTAAAATAATTTAGGTTTTTGTGGAGTGTTTGTACGTGGCGGGTGATATTGGACTTGAACCAGTGGCACTCGCCTTTATTTGTAAAGGA
>NZ_PNCY01000028.1:0-58419 GCF_005887105.1 Pseudoalteromonas sp. S2893
ACTTTCTTTTTAGAAGATTTAAAACCGAAGTTTTACTTAACTCTGTGAGCAGCTCTTTCCTCGCTATGCGTTGGCGTTCCCCGTCTCAGTGGGGTCGCATTATAGGGAGAACAGATTTTTACGCAAGCACTTTTTTAAAGAAAAACCAAAAAAAAGCACTGTTCGGTCAATATGTGAACTAAACCCTCTATAACTGGTAGTTTTATAATCAAAACAGGCCTTTTCTGGCCTATATTTAAGTGTTGCTGTTACACTCAAGCGACTATAACTGGTATTTAAAAGGTATATATATGGCTATCCGTTCTTATAAAGGTGTGACTCCTTCTTTTAATTCGTCTGTTTATGTTGATGAATCGTCTGTTTTGGTAGGAGATATTACTATTGGTGACCACTGTAGCGTATGGCCTTTAGTGGCAGCGCGAGGAGATGTTAACTATATACGTATTGGTGAACGTACAAATATACAAGACGGTAGTGTTCTTCATTTATCACGTGCGACTAAAAGTAACCCAGATGGTTACCCACTTGTTATTGGTGATGATGTGACAGTAGGACACAAGGTGATGCTGCATGGATGTACGCTTGGAAATCGTATACTTGTTGGTATGGGCGCTATTGTAATGGACAATGTAATAGTAGAGGACGACGTTATTATTGGTGGGGGGTCATTAGTGCCGCCAAATAAACGATTGGAGTCTGGTTATTTATATGTTGGTAGTCCAGCAAAGCAAGCTCGCCCATTAACAGAGCAAGAGCTTGCCTTTTTAAAAGTATCTGCAGATAACTATGTGCAATTAAAAGACGAGTATTTAGCAGAGATCAACTAGATTCACTTCTATCTGCCCTGCCGAGTTATAACTTTCATCTTCTATAAGTTGCTCGGCACATTCTTCGTAATCAAATCGGTATTTATCAAAATGCTGCGTTGCATGGCTTTCATCTTGAAGCCCTAGCTTTCGTAAATCTATAATACACTCCACCAGCATCCCTGTTACTTGTGCAAAAAAGACTAGTTGGTGGGAAGGTTCTCTAAACTCGAGTCTATCTATAAACTGTATGGCTTGATTCATTTAAGCATGCCTTGTTTTAGTGCTTTAACAACAGGAAGTATGGCGGGCATTTTATTACGCCATACATAATATGACTGTGCGGCTTGGCCTACTAACATACCACTGCCATCTAACAGCTTAGCGTGGTTATTATGCTCTGCAACCCAGTTCATAAATACGGTATTTTGCTGGGAGTAAAACATATCGTATGCCACTGCGCACTGACTTAGGTGTTTTTCGTCAAGTGCTGGTAACTCGTTGTTCATACTACTAGAGGTAGAATTTACGATAAGTGAGTAATTGCTTACTGGTAATGTATCAAACCCATAGCCTGTTACCTTGCCATATTCAGCAAATAGTTGCGCTAAGTCTTGCGCTTTTTTTGCCGTGCGATTAACAATCGTTATTTCAGCTGGGTTATGCTCAAGTAGCGGTAGTATTACCCCTCTTGCTGCGCCACCAGCACCAATAATTAAAATATGCTTATTGGCAATTGTCACTTCATTGGCAAGTAAATCATTAACAAAGCCCACGCCATCGGTGTTATCGCCTAATAAAGTGCCATCATCGCGTTTTTTAAGTGTATTAACTGCACCAACAATTTTAGCAAGTGGGGTGAGTTCATCAGCCATGGCATACGCTTGCTCTTTAAATGGCATAGTAACGTTGGCACCTATACCGCCTTGCTCAAAAAAGGTGGTTACTGTTTTTTCAAAGTGATCGATAGGTGCTAATATTGCGCGGTAGTCGATTTGCTCACCCAAAGATACAGCAAATTGTTTATGTATCGCGGGGGATTTTGAATGTTTGATTGGATTTCCAAAAACCGCATATTTGTCCATTTTAAAGCAACCTCTTTGCAGCTATACACTGCCTATTAACGATGATAAGTAATATGATTAAACGACTTTTTTCAAAATCTAAACCAGCTCCTGAGCAACCAGCGCCCACTCCTGAGAAAACACCGTATGAAATTATTGGTGGAGAAGCAGGTACCCGTGCTATTGCTAATAGATTCTACGACATAATGGCCAGCGATGAATACGCCAAACCATTATATGATATGCATCCTCTGCCATTAGATAGAATTCGCCAAGTATTTTTTGAGTTTTTATCAGGTTGGTTAGGCGGACCTAGCCTATTTACTGAAAAACACGGCCAACCTATGCTGCGTAAACGCCATATGCCTTTTACTATAAATAAAGACCTGCGCGATCAGTGGATGTATTGCATGAATAAAACGCTCGATATAGAAGTAGACAACCCCCTACTGCGCGAAGGATTAAAGCAGTCTTTTGGACAACTTGCCACCCATATGATTAATGAGCACTAATTGTAACGGCTTAGCAAAAAGGCGCTGTTAAGCGCCTTTTATTAGGGTTTATTGACCTTTGCGGATTAAACAATTCCTACCTTAATTTAATATTTATAACTGCCACTCTCTGGCTATCAAATCAGTAGGTTTATTGCTTAGCCACTCTTGTGGACGTAAATAGTATTGATACAAATTAGCCTCTGCGCTGTCGGGCGCGGGCTTATAATTGTACTCCCAACGCGCCAGTGGTGGCATCGACATTAATATAGACTCTGTGCGCCCACCGCTTTGTAAGCCAAATAAAGTACCTCTATCCCACACAAGGTTAAATTCTACGTAACGACCGCGGCGATACAATTGAAAGTCACGCTGCTGTTGCGTGTATTCATCATTTTTACGACGCTCAATAATAGGTAAGTAAGCATCTAAAAAACCATTACCAACCGATTGCATAAATGCAAAGCTCTGCTCAAACCCTAGCTCGTTTAAGTCATCAAAAAATAAGCCGCCTACACCGCGTGTTTCGTCGCGATGTTTTAGGTAAAAATATTCATCACACCACGTTTTGTATTTTGGATACACTTGTTCACCAAATGGTGCACAAATGTCGTGTGCGACTTGGTGCCAATGCTGTACATCTTCAAAAACGGGGTAAAAAGGCGTTAAGTCAAACCCTCCGCCAAACCACCAAATAGGCTCTTCGCCTTCTTTTTCAGCTATAAAAAAGCGTACATTGGCATGACTTGTAGGAACATGTGGGTTTTTTGGATGAATAACTAATGAAACACCACATGCATGAAAGCTTCGCCCTGCAAGCTCAGGCCTATGAGCGGTCGCAGAGCCCGGCATAGATGCACCAAAAACATGCGAGTAGTTAACGCCGCCTTGCTCTATTACATTGCCGTTAGTGGTAACACGCGTACGCCCGCCACCGCCTTCGGCACGTTGCCAGCTATCTTCTACAAATTTTGCACTGCCATCGGCCTGCTCTAAACCTTGGCAAATGGTGTCTTGCAAAGCCATAAAATACGCTTTTACTTGTTCCAATAATTCGCTTTGCATATTAACCTCTAAATACTTTGCCAGTCATGGCGTCTTTAATTGTGCTTGGCTGCGTGTTGCCCCCTAAGGGCTCATCAATGTAACAGCCTACCTTATCTGCAAATTGCTGCTTGGCTTGTTCAATACTTGTTACCGTTGGCTGTCCGGTTAAATTAGCACTAGTAGAGACAAGAGGCTTGCCTAATTGCTGGCATAAGCGCTTAACACTTGGATGATCAGTAACCCGAACGGCAATCGTATCAAACTGCCCTGTTAACCATTTAGGCGTATTTTTAGCTGCAGGCATTACCCAGGTAATAGCACCGGGCCAACTAGAAAAAATATCAGCGCGTTTGTCCATTGGCAGCTTTACATCGTCAACATACTTTAATAACTGGCCGTAGTTATCGGCGATTAGAATAAGGCCCTTTTCAACGGGACGCTGTTTTATTTCTAGCAACTTCTCAACAGCTTGCTGATTATCTGGATCACACCCTAAACCATAGACAGCTTCAGTAGGATATAAAATAACTTCACCTTGTTCTAAGCAAGATATAGCCGTAGGCAATGTAGAAAGGTCTGACAAAATATGCTCCAGAAATTTATATTAATCAGTAGTGGTAAGTTTATGCAGGCAACTTTTTTGTGGGCACTGTAGCACAGTACCATTGGCCATTTTTTTCTCAATAACAAGCGGCCAATCGCACTTAGGGCATGGCTTGGCTATTGGTTTGTTATTTAGAGTATATTTACAGCTTGGGTAACAATCGCATGAGTAAAACGTTTTACCAAATTTATTGCTGCGTGCAACTAGCTGCCCTTTTTTACATTTAGGACACCCAGGTAATTCATCATCGTTATTATTAGGTTCGTCATCGTGGGCGATATAATGACACTCAGGGTACCCTGTACACCCAATAAACATACCATAACGGCCGTTTTTAACCACCAGCGGTTTTGTGCACTGTGGGCAGGCTGAATCTTCAAGAACCTTTATTTCGTTGCTGTCGTGATGCGCTAATGGACGAATAAAGTCGCATTTAGGGTAACTAGCACAACCCAAAAACGGACCTGTTTTAGAGTTACGGATCACTAATTCAGAACCACATTGTGGGCAGACTTCGTATTCTTTTTCTAAGGCGTGTTTATCCGCCGAGAAAAGCGAATGGTCGATTTTACTCATGAGGTTCCTAATGGGTTGCTGAATTTTCGCCTAATATACCCAAACCACTTAAAGATACAAGCTGTGCATATATGTTTAAGTGGTTTGGCATACAATTTTAATGTAGAAGTTCGGTGGGTTCGTCAAATATAAGGTCTTCCATTTGCTCGTAAGCCTCTTCTGAGCCAGGTACGTTAAATAACACCATAAGCACCACCCACTTTAAGTCATCGAGCGAAATATAAGGTTTATCTAATGCGGCTAGGCGGTCCATAACCATTTCACGGGTTACACTGTTAACGACCCTTATTTGCTCTAAAAACATCAAAAAGCCACGGCATTCAACGTTTAACATTTTGCATTCGCTATCGGTAAAAATGCGCATTGCTTGGTGAGGCTTTGTAATTAAATAGGGCGACTCGTCGCTGCGTTGTAAATCGGCCAATTGTTCAAGCCAGTTTAACGCTTTAAAAATTTCGGTCTTATTAAAGCCCGCGCGAAGTAATTCATCGGTAAGCTCGTTTTCTTCAATATAAATATCGGCTTCACTGTGAATGTAGTTTTCAAAAAGATACATGAGAATATCAAACATATTACCTTCCTGTGCTTAGCTTTATATACCCGTCTAACACTCGCTCTATTTCGTCGTCTAACTCTAAATCGAGCAACCTTGCCAGCACTTTATCAATTGGCCACTTGGCACGACGTACAATTTCATCAACACTGGTTACCTCATACCCTATACTATTTAACACCTCACACTGTGACTGTTTGTTTACAGGCTCCTCTTTATTATATAGACCGCTTTGATAAGAAAAGCTCACCTCATCCAAAATATCTGTTACATTTTCGACTAACTTAGCGCCCTGCTTTATTAAAAAATGACTCGCTTGCGATAAAGGGTTTTTAATAGAGCCAGGTACTGCAAACACTTCTTTATTTTGTTCAATAGCGTAACGTACCGTGATCAATGAACCGCTTTTAATTTCAGCCTCTACAATAACCACGCCTAAAGACAGCCCTGATATAATACGGTTTCTGCGTGGAAAGTTATGCGCATTAGCGGCGGTACCCGGTAAAAACTCGCTTATTAATAAGCCATGCTCTAATACTTGGTCTGTTAATAATTTATGGCGTTTGGGGTAGTAAATATCAACCCCAGTCCCTAATACACCAATTGTTTTGCCATTATTGGCCAATGCGCCTTTGTGCGCGGCACCATCAATTCCCCGCGCCATGCCCGAGGTAACAGTAATACCGGCTAAAGTAAGCTGATAAGCAAGCTCCGAAGCTATTTCAAGCCCAGTAGGGGTCGCGTTTCTACTGCCAACAATAGCCACTTGCGGGCTAGATAACAGCGATATATCGCCTTTACAAAATAACAGTAAAGGGGCACTGGCTATGTGTTTTAGCTCGTTTGGGTATAGCGCATCAAAAATACACACCACAGTAATATTAAGCTGCTGTATTTGTTGTTCGTAATGGTTTACTTGCTGCCAATTGGTATTGAGTAAGTTGCAGGCTTGGTTTTGGGTAAGGCCAAGCTGTTGTAATTCACTTTGGTTTAAATCAAATAATGATTCGAGGGGGTGAGTATGTGATAAGGCTAACAGTGTTTTAATACCTAAGCCTTTACACATATAAAAGGCAAGCCAGTGGGCTAGCTTGCCAGATGACTGATCCATGCTCTCTCCTAGAGCACCGACTCGCTACAACTTAATGAATTACTACACTATCTCCAACGCGAATTGGGTGCTGATTTTTTGTTATTAATGCATAACTCACTTTGTCATACACTTTAAATACAATTAACTCACCCACTTTTTCATGTGGCATTGTCCATGTTGTGGTGTCTTCATCTGGCTCGCTGCCAAATAATTCACCTGCATCAGATAAAAGCTTTTCAAATTTGCTCGAATCCTCTGGATAACGCGGTCCCCGAGGGCCATCAATAACGGTGGGTGATTGGCGTTCTAAATCGAGGATATGACCAACTTCAATTTGTTGCTCAGCACCTAAGTTTAGCACCACTACATCCATTGTGCTGAATTCTCTTACTTGGCGCGGCGAGTCAATAACACTGCCGGATACACTTTGCTTAGGACGATGCATATTAAAGTACGCTGGTAACATTTGGCCTTGCATAGCAGGGAGTAAAAAATCGCCTTGTTGTATTTCTTGTTTAACTGACTCAACCCTTAAAGACGATGGTACGCCATTGCTTTCATCGCCCGTTCTAAATGCACGAGCCATACCGACATAAGTAGCGCGAGTAGCTAGCTCTTCACCGGTTTGTGTATCTATGTAAGGTTCGCCTTTGTGATAAATAGCATACGCTTTATGTACTTTTAAATCGCCCTTAACGTATAAAATATGCCCGAGAGTTTGCGTTTTAGTATTTTCGTTTGCCCCTAAAATATACGGCTTATCATCTATGTCATCGCTGTTAATCGCTTGCTCATAACTTAAATAAGGTTTAATTATTTCAAGTGGCAAAGTGGTAATGGCGTTATTGCCTTTTGGTGTAATACGCCCTTGCGGCGATAACTTTCTGTACGCTTTATTAATCACCAAACGCGGGTTACCGTCGGCGTCGAACACTAACGCGAGTGCATCGCCTGGGTAAATTAGATGCGGGTTGTCTATTTGCGGGTTCATTTGCCACAACTCTGGCCACAGCCACGGTTCTTCTAAATAAATGCCGGAAATATCCCAAAGGGTATCGCCTTTTTTTACAACATATTGTTTTGGAGCATCTTTTTTTATTTGTAAAACATCAGCGACTGCAGGAAAAGCAGTACTTAGTGCAAACATAATTGCAGCCAATTGAGATTTCATTGGGCTTCCTTGTATTGTTTTTTCATTATTATTGACCAAAACCTGTTAAAGGGGAACGCGAATGGCTAAAATAAGAGCATACAATACCCTAAATTAAGCACAAGTGTAAAAAGGTAACTATGGCTAGGTTAGAAGTTTTAAGATTTCCAGATGAGCGTTTACGTACGGTAGCAAAAGAAGTTGCACAGGTTGATGACAACGTTCGCCAAATTGTAAAAGACATGCTAGAGACAATGTACGATGAAAACGGCATTGGGCTAGCTGCTACACAAGTTGATATTCATCAACGTATTGTGGTGATCGACGTATCAGAAGAACGCGACGAACCACTGGTTTTAATTAACCCACAAATTATTAAAAAAGATGGTGCAACAATTAGCGAAGAAGGCTGTTTATCAGTGCCTAACTCTTACGCAAAAGTAGACCGTGCTGAAACCGTAACCGTTGCTGCTCTTAACGAAAATGGTGAAGAATTTGTACTAGATGCAGATGAGCTATTAGCTATTTGTATTCAACACGAACTAGATCACTTACAAGGTAAACTATTTATCGATTACCTATCGCCATTAAAGCGTCAACGTATTCGCAAAAAGCTTGAAAAAGAAGCTAAATTTGCCGCGAAGTAATAAGCACCTTAGGAAAACTCAGTGACAAAACCACTACGCATTATATTTGCCGGTACGCCGGACTTTGCCGCTCGTCACCTACAAGCGTTAATTCAAAGCGAACACCAAATTGTTGGTGTTTACAGCCAACCAGATCGCCCTGCTGGGCGTGGTAAAAAATTAAAAGCCAGTGAAGTAAAAGCGCTTGCGCTTGAACATGAACTACCTGTTTTTCAGCCACAATCATTAAAAAATGAAGACGCACTCACTGAGCTTAAAAGCTTAAATGCCGATATCATGATTGTGGTGGCTTATGGCTTAATTTTACCAAAAGCCATTTTAGAGGCACCACGCTTAGGGTGTTTAAATGTGCATGGCTCTATTTTACCGCGCTGGCGCGGTGCTGCGCCTATACAGCGCGCAATTTGGGCTGGCGATGAAGATACCGGCGTAACCATAATGCAAATGGATGAAGGGCTTGATACCGGCGACATGCTGCACATTAGCCGCTGCCCTATTGCTGCGGATGAAACCAGTGCCAGTTTATACACTAAACTGGCTGAACTTGGTCCCAGAGCACTTGTTCAAACCATTAATAAGTTAGCCAATGGCGAGCTTATAGCAGAGCCGCAAAACGACGAGTTGGCAAATTACGCTAAAAAGCTTTCAAAAGAGGAAGCGAATATTGATTGGACGATGGATGCCGTACAAATTGAGCGTAATATTCGTGCATTTAATCCATGGCCAGTGTGTTTTACTCAAATGGGTGAGCACAGCGTAAAAATTTACCAAGCCTCAGTCGTGGAGCAAACAGGCCGTGCGGGCGTTGTTTTATCAAGCGATAAAAACGGCATTGTAGTGGCGTGTGGCAAGCAGGCATTAAGTATTACACAGCTGCAACCCCAAGGTAAAAAACCAATGGCAATTAGCGACTTTTTAAACGGTCGCAGTGACTGGGTAACTCCTGGCACCGTATTAGGCGAAAACAATGAGTAATGTTCAAAACGTACGTGCGCTTGCCGCTGAAACTTTATATAACGTGGTTGATAAAGGCGCTTCGCTAAATCAAGAGCTACCATTTGCCAGCCAAGGGCTGCCCCCTAAAGACAAAGCGCTATTACAGCAAATTTGTTACGGCGTGTTGCGCTACCTACCTAGCCTTGAAAACTACTGCCAACATTTAGTAGAGCAGCCACTTAAAGGTAAGCGTCGTATTTTTCAGTTTTTGTTGTATGTCGGTATCTATCAGCTGCAGCATATGCGCGTGCCACCGCATGCCGCCATTTCTGAAACCGTTAATGCCCTTGGCCAAATGCGTGCATTAGGCTTAAAAGGCTTAATCAACGCTATTTTGCGTAGTTTTCAGCGCCAACAAAGCGAGCTTGAAGAAAAAGCCAAGCAAATACCAGTGTGTTTATATAACCATCCAAATTGGTTTATTAAACAAGTGCAAGCTGCCTACCCAGACAACTGGGAAGCGCTTCTTGAAGAAAACCAACAACAAGCCCCTATGTGGTTACGTGTCAATCAAGCCCAATACAGCACGCAACAATACAGCGAAATGTTAACGGCTAACGATATAGAGCACACGTTAAACCCTGAGTTTGTTGATGGTATTAAACTAGCTAAACCGCGTGATGTATTTTCGTTGCCAGAATTTGATGTGGGCGCCTGCTCTGTACAAGACGCCGCAGCGCAATTAGCCGCACGCTTTTTAGCACCTCAAGCTGATGAATACATTTTAGATGCCTGTGCAGCACCTGGCGGTAAAACATGTCATATATTAGAGCTTGCCGATGCAGAAGTATTAGCACTTGATAGTGACGCTACTCGCCTAGAACGTGTTAAACAAAATTTAACCCGTATCGGTTTAGGCGCAGATCTACATTGTGCAGACGCTTCGCAGCCACACACCTGGTGGGATGAGCAACAGTTTGACCGCATTTTATTAGATGTCCCTTGTTCGGCAACCGGTGTTATACGCCGCCACCCAGATATTAAATGGCTTCGCCGCGCATCAGACATTGAAGATTTAGCCACACTACAAAGCGATATACTCAATAGCATTTGGCCGCTACTTAAACCAGGCGGCACAATGATATACGCAACCTGTTCGGTACTGCCGCAAGAGAACCAACAGCAAGTCGCTAAATTTTTAGCTAATAATAGTGACGTTGAGCATATACCACTGCACGACAACGACACAGTTACCAACCCTGGTTTACAATTACTACCAGGTGAAAGCGACGGATTTTATTACGCTAAGCTAGTTAAAAAAGCCTAATAGCCGTACACTCAATAGCCATTTATTAAACAGTAAATGGCTATTTTTTTAATTAAACAGTAATTCGGGTAAATAATGAAAATAATCATACTCGGTGCCGGACAAGTCGGTGGTACGCTTGCTGAAAACTTAGTTGGCGAACAAAACGAAATAACCGTTGTTGATATAGACGGCAACCGCTTACGAGAGCTACAAGATAAGTACGACTTACAAGGGGTCACGGGGCACAGTGCACACCCAGATGTGCTCAGACGTGCAGGTGCTGAAGACGCCGACATGATTATTGCGGTAACCAGCTCAGATGAAGTTAATATGGTGGCGTGCCAAGTCGCGTATAGTATTTTTAATACGCCAACTAAAATAGCCCGTATCCGATCAGAGCAATATTTAAAATACCGCGAAAAACTATTTCATAACGATGACCTCCCGGTTGATCACTATATTGCCCCCGAAGCACTTGTTACCAAATATATTCGCCGTTTAATAGATTACCCAGGCGCGTTGCAAGTGCTGCAATTTGCCGATGGCATGCTCTCTCTTGTGGCTGTAAAAGCTTACTACGGTGGCTTATTAGTGGGTTATGCGCTTTCTGCTTTAAAAGAGCATATTCCGAATGTAGAAACCCGTGTAGCAGCAATTTATCGCCAAGGTAAAGCTATAAAGCCACTGGGCACCACGGTAATAGAAGCGGACGATGAAGTATTTTTCATTGCTGCCACTAAGCATATTCGCGCAGTTATGAACGAGCTACAAAAGCTTGAGCGTTCTTACAAAAAAATTATGATAGCCGGTGGTGGTAACATTGGTGCAGGCCTTGCTCGCTCACTGGAAAAAAACCACAGCGTTAAGTTACTAGAGCGCAGTAAAGAGCGTGCTGAGCAACTCTCTGAAATGCTAGATAACACCGTCGTGTTTTGTGGAGACGCCTCAGACCAAGAACTACTATCTGAAGAGCACATAGAGCAAGTTGATGTGTTTATTGCCGTAACCAACGACGATGAAGCAAATATAATGTCGGCCATGCTTGCAAAACGCATGGGCGCACAAAAAACCATGGTGCTTATTCAGCGTGGTGCGTATGTAGATTTAGTGCAAGGGGGTGAAATAGATATTGCTATATCACCACAACAAGCAACTATTTCGGCGCTACTTACACACGTACGCCGTGGCGATATTGTTAATGTGTACTCGTTACGTAAAGGCGCGGCAGAGGCCATTGAAGCCGTTGCCCATGGCGATGAAAACACATCAAAAGTAGTTGGCCGTGCGATTGCCGATATCAAGCTACCTGCAGGTACAACGATTGGCGCTATTGTACGTAATGACGACGTACTGATTGCCCACGACGACACCGTTATTATGTCTGGTGATCACGTTATTATGTTTTTAATCGATAAAAAGCATATCAACGTAGTAGAAAAGCTATTCCAAGTTAGCGCTATATTTTTATAGTTAAACACAAAAAAGCCGCTGACTAAGGCGGCTTTAGTGGAGTATGTTTTTTTAATGCTAGGCAACCCTGCTTAGCAGCTTACTAATTACTGTACTTTTGAAAACTCTTGCTCAGAAATTTCACCATTACCATCAGTATCTAGCTGGTCAAAAATATTCACTAGCTGTGAATTTACCTGCGCTTCTTGCTTTGAAATTGCACCATCACCATCGGCATCAAACGAGGCAAAGTCGACTGCAGCATACGCCGCTGATGAAGAAGCTAATACGATAACGGCAAGTGCTGTATTTAATGTTTTCATAGTTGTGTCCTAATTAAGAGGAAATCCTTTTCTAAGATCCATGGGTTTAAAAATTAACTAAAAAGTGCTTTTGCCAATGTGCATTATTAAGTTTTAATGCACATTGGATTAGAGCAAATGACTCTTTGCTAAGTGAACATGCGCTGCCCTGCGCTCAATTGGCAAAGATCATCACACCCTAGTATTTAGAGAACTCTTGCTTTGAAAGCTCACCATTTCCGTCGGTATCAAGCTCAACAAACTCAGCCATTAAATCCGCATCAACCGATGCTTCAGCTTGGCTGATGGCGCCATTGCCATCTACATCTAGCGTGTCAAAATCAGTCCCTGCAAATGCAGCAGAAGAAGAGGCAATAGCCATAAATGCGAGTGCTTTATTTAAATGCTTCATAATTTAATCCTTCAATATAAACAAATTAGTTAAGTTCACTACGTGGTGTACGCAATCCTTGTAATCCTTTTTCGTAAGCTCCCTTGCCTACTTAGGTTGTCATTGGCAACTCAGGATTGTTACCACACTTTAAGCTTCTGAAAATTCTTCTTTTGATAGCTCACCATCTTGGTCAGTATCTAATTCTGAGAACATGCTCATCAGTTTTGCATCAATTGATGCCTCTGATTTGCTAATCGTGCCGCTGCCATCTACATCTAACGTATCAAAATCGGTTGCTGCAAATGCCGCTGATGATGAAGCAAGGGCGATAAGTGCTAAAGTTTTATTAATGCTTTTCATAATATAATTCCTTCAAGTATATGTGTGCGATTAAGTGTTTTACTTTAAATCACGTTATTGTTCAGTACAGCCAGACTATTACAACTTGAATGCCAAGTTTTAAAAGCTCATTAATTTCAATTAGTTAAAAGAGCACTTGGCTATTTTTGATAAATTTGCGGGGATTTTATGTTGCAAACTAGCAACAAAGGGTAAAGCTAAGTTTTTAAATACAATAAAAACAGCTAGTTACATAAGAGAAAAAAGCTACAATTTTCGGCGTAAATTGTAAGGATGAAGATTTATCGAAAAAAGAGACTAAATTTTAGCCGTGAGGGGAGCTAACGTATTAAAATAACTCACTCGTAAAACTAATCTATACAGCTGATTTTTATAGAAAATAAAAATTATTTTGTGAAGTTTTAAAAAATATGACTGCCACTCAAGTAAAAAATGGCCATTTGTTGCTATTAAGCGAAAGTGCTTATTCTAATGGCAGCTCAAGCATCGCGGGATCGATAAAGTGCTCTTTCATAAATGCCTTCATTTCATCTTCACTGGCTAAAAGTTTAATACCACAATTAACTCCTGCGGCGTGTTCTTTTACACTGCATATTTCGCCAGTAAATGCTTTATTGTTGGTATCAACCGTCACCGTGCATTGCATATCTTTAATATTTTCATCGTTTTGATCGCCGCGTACATCAAACATCACCCCGGTAAGCGAGATGTCTTTAATCACCCCTTCAAGTACTCTATCGTCACTGAGAGTTAATTTTGCAGGTAATAAGGTAGGTATGCGTGTTTGCGCGCGCAGTGCAAATAACTGCACTTGCGTAGGGTAATTAATAAAAATGAGCCTAGCAGGGTGTGAGGCAACCGACATAAGCTGCTGCCTAAATGCTATTACTTGTCCGCCACTGCCTTCTATAACCGCTCTTACCACCACCATTACACCGTCACGTAGGTAATCACTTGCAGCAGGTAAACGCTTTGAACTTGGGTAATTTAAAATAATAAATTTATTTTCTAGCAAGCCAATAAACTCTGTTTTTACGCGTTTACTACTGGTAGGCGTAACAATTTCCAAGTCGACCAATCGCCCTGTTGTTAACTGGTGTAATTTATCTAAATTAGAATGTGGCATGCCTGTTCCTAAGCATCATTTATATATTATTACCCACGCCAAAAGGTCGGCGTAAATAGCACGAGTAAGGTGAATATTTCTAAGCGACCAAATACCATGGCAATGGTTAATAGCCATTTGGCACCATCGCTCACCGCCCCATAATGCGAGGCAACATCACCTAAGCCTGGGCCTAAATTATTTAAACATGCCGCTGTAGCAGAGAACGCGGTAATGTTATCCATGCCGGTTCCCATTAGCGCCAGCATTATAATAATAAATACCAATGCGTACGCTGAGAAAAACCCCCAAACCGCTTCAACTACTTTATCGGGCAGGGCTTTACGACCAAGCTTAATAGAGTATATAGCACGTGGGTGAACTAAGCGGTTAAGCTCACGTATGCCTTGTAGGTAAAGTAAAAACACGCGTACAACTTTCATACCGCCACCGGTTGAACCTGCACAGCCACCTATAAAGCTCGAAAAAATAAGCAATATAGGTAAAAACAGCGGCCAAGTAGAAAAGTTATCGGTGGCAAAACCGGCTGTGGTACTCATAGACACCGCCTGAAATAAAGCCTGATCGAGGGTTTCATCACCATCGGCAAATATTTCGTTAGATGAGAGCACCGTAAAACAAATCACCACCAGCGCTAACTGTATCAGTAAAAAAACTTTAAATTCAGGGTCGCGAATGTATACCTGAATATTACGACTGGCTACCGCCGCGTAATGCAGTGAAAAGTTAACCGCAGCAATAATTAAAAAGAAAACACATATAAAGTTAATGACAGGGCTATCAAAGTGCCCTATTGAGGCATCGTAAGTAGAAAAACCGCCAATCGCCACTGTAGAAAACGCATGGCATATAGCATCAAACCACTCCATACCTGCCGCCCAATACGCCAACATACAGGTTACCGTTAACGACACATAAATGTACCAAAGGTGCTTTGCGGTATCGGCAATACGGGGGGTCATTTTTGAATCTTTTACTGGGCCTGGGATCTCAGCTCGGTATAATTGCATGCCACCGACCCCAAGCATGGGCAGTATAGCAACAGCAAGTACAATGATACCCATACCGCCAAACCACTGTAATTGCTGGCGATAAAACAAAACAGACTTAGGCAGGTATTCAATTCCGGTAAGTACCGTGGCCCCAGTGGTTGTAAGGCCAGAAAAGGCCTCAAACACCGCATCGGCCATAGACAAATTAGGTTCTTGTAAAAAAATCAGCGGTAACGATGCAAACGCCCCTAGTACCAGCCAAAACAGTACAACAATTAAAAAGCCTTCGCGTGCTTTTAAGTCGCCGTTTTCATGCCTGTTTGGGTAATAAGCTGTTAAACCAATAACCACACTAAATATAAACGCTAATACAAAGGGAACACCACCACCATCTTTATAAAATAAAGACACCACCGCAGGCGGCACCATGGTAATACTAAACAGCGCAACAAGTTGGCCAAGGATTTTTATGATGGTACGAAATTGCATGTAGCTTATCGCTTTTATTATTAGTAAATATAAGTGTGTAAGTTATTGTCTTACTCTTTGATAGTTAACTCAACTGCGCCATGGCTTAAATCAAAAATATCTTTAATGGCCTGTTTTGCTTGGCGGCTATCAATAGTAATAACCCATTCAATATTAGCAGTAAATTGTTTTTCTATATTAAGTACTTGATAATTGGTTTTTAACAATTGCTCTATTGCGCCCTGCATGCTGTATTCACTTTGGCCTACAATCTCGATACTCGGTACTTTAGTCACCGTTTTTAGCTGCGAAAGTGCATTATTAAGCGACCCACCATAGGCACGCACTAACCCACCGGTGCCCAGCTTTATACCGCCAAAATAACGGGTGACAACCGCAGTAATTTCGCCAAGTCCAGAACCCACCAGCACATTAAGCATGGGCTTTCCTGCGGTACCATTTGGCTCGCCATCATCAGAAAAACCATAAACATGACTTCCGCCTGGGTTACCCGCTACGTGCGCCCAACAATTATGACGAGCATCTGGGTACTTTTCTTCAATGCTTTTAATAAATGCTTTAGCAGCCTGTAGGTCTGGCGTATGCGCGATATGAACTATAAAGGTGCTTTTTTTAATTTCTTCTTGATGAAACACATCATCGGCGGGGTATTTATATTCAGACATAATTAAAGCTCAATTAAAAATGGGGCCAAAAGGCCCCTTTGCATTCGCGTATTTTAGCGCGTATTGGCGAGCTAGTCTTTATTAGCTTAATCGAGCGCTAAATCACGAGTCATATTTTCTAGGCTGTCTTCGTGAACAATAATATTGTCTTCAATACGAATACCGCCGTATGGTTTTAACGACTCAATTTTTTCCCAGTTAATAAACTGCTTACTGTCGGTTTGCGCTAAATCACCTAATAATGAGTCTATAAAGTAAAGCCCTGGCTCAATAGTAAACACTTGGTTTTTCTCTATTTTACGAGTACAACGCAAGAATGGGTGCCCTTCTGGCGATGGCTGGTGGGTGCCTTTATCATCACGCATAAAGCCGCCCATATCGTGCACTTGTAAGCCAAGGTGATGGCCCAAGCCATGAGGGAAAAATGTTGAGGTAATTTTACGTTCCACAATTTCTGTTGCGGGTAAGTTTACAATATTGAAGTCGCTAAGAATTTGCGCAATACGGTTATGACAATCAACGTGTAAATCGCCATATAACATGCCTGGCTTTAATGCGTTGCCTAGCTCAATTTGTATTGCCGTCATAGTTTGTACTAGTTCAGCAAACTCGCCCTGCTTTTTAAAATCGTACGTACGGGTTATATCTGCGGCATACCCATTAAAGTTTGCGCCAGCATCGATTAAAAACGAATTATGAGTAAGCGGTGCTTTTGGCTCAAAATGTGTGTAATGCAAAATAGCGCAGTTTTCGTTAAGCGCTACTATGTTGCCATACGGCATTTCGTTTTCGCTTTGGCGTGTAGCCATAAGGTACGCTTGCTGAATATCAAATTCGCTACCTCCATTATAAAACGTATCGCGTGCTGCTTTATGTCCATCTACCGCAATGCGGTTGGCTTGGCGTAAACATTCAAGCTCGTACTGCGTTTTATAAGCGCGGTTATAATGAAAATAGTTAAGTACCGGCTCAGGGTTCATAATACTAAAGCCAAGCGCTTGCGCTACCTCTAGGTATTCGCCCATGTAAGCGTATTTAGCTTTATCGTAAGGTAATAGTTTTTCAACTTGATCAGGCTGTAGCAATAATTCTATATCAAAGTACTCAGCCCAAAAATCACGCGGCTCATCTGGTACTTTGTGCCAAAAATCAACTGGGCGGTAAAAAATAAGCTTAGGTTTATCGCTACCATTTACCACAATCCAACAATGTGGATTATCAATAACAGGAAGCCATGCTTTAAAGTGTGGATTAACTTTAAATGGGTAATACATGTCGTCTAAAAACTGGCGCTTAGCTTGGCCTGAGTGAATAACTAAACCCTCGAGCCCTTCACGGTCACAAATTGTACGCGTACGTTGTTGTAATGTGGCAATATGCTCTGCATATAAAACGGCTAATTTATCCATTGTTAATCCATCTGTTAAATTTAACTTGCTTTGAGTCTACCACTTAAACGTAAAGCGCTCAAAAAAGGGGGATATTTAACATGTAAATATCCCCCTAATACTTATACCCATCGTGTTACGTTATTAGCCCTTTATTTAGCACGCTAGAATGGCTAAATATTTTAGGCAATTAGTATTACATAATTTACCCGCCCATTTTCATGTTGAGTAACGGCGCGAGCACGTTTCCTTCTCGTCCCATCCGGGTGTGATAAACCTGGCGATAAGCAAACACGTTTTTTACGTAATCTCGCGTTTCTCTATACGGGATCAGCTCAACCCATAGCTCTGCTGGTATGGCTTCGTCAGGTAACCAGCGTTTAATACGATGATACCCTGCGTTATAAGATGCCGTAGCAAGTATTTCATTACCTTTGTTTTTCTTTTTTAAGTACTGCAAGTAACTAGTACCTAAGCGTATATTGGTTTTAGGTTGGTACAAACGCGTACTCGATACCCTTGCTTTATTAACGTATTCTGCCGTACTAGGAAGCAATTGCATTAAACCACGCGCATTTGCATGCGAACGCGCATCTGGTGCAAACGAGCTTTCGCGCCGTGCAATTGCAATACTCCACGCGGGGTCTATTTTGCTGCGTTTACTGTAGCGCTCAAATATATCTTGAAATGCAAACGGAAAACGCAGTTCAACATAATCCCATGCTTTAATTTTAGCTAACGTGAAAATAACGTTATCGTGCCAATTGTTTTGCGCTGCAACCTTTGAGGCAGCTAGTTTTTCTTCATCAGTAGAGGTGTTCGTTAAGTAATTCCATTCTCTGCGTGCAGAGGTAAAACGCTCGAGTTCGTAAAGTGCTTTTGCACGTTTAAAGCCCGGCGCATTCTTCACCTTCTCTACTAGTTTTTGATCAACCTGCAAAGGCTGATTGTTTAAATCAACCGGCAGTCCTAATCGAGCTGCCGCTAAAAAACCATAGTAATCGCGGTTAGCGGCCACTTTAGTCCAAATTTCGTCTGCTTTTTGTTGCTCGCCTCGCTTAGCATAGCTATAAGCAAGCCAATATTGCTGGCCTAAACTTAAATCATCTTTACCTGTAAAAAAAGCCGCTATGCCTTCCCAGTCTTGGGTTTTAAGCATATTACCAAGTTGCCACTGAATTAACTTTCTGTCTTGTCGCGCTTTTGGCACCTTATTAAGCCAAAAACTGGCCTGTTTATGCCCACTTGAAGCAAGTGATAAAGCAAACGTGTAATATAAATCTGCTTTTTCTTCATCGCTGTAGGTAAACATTTTTTCTAGCTTTTGCCAGGCTCTTAAAGCCAGCGCTTTATCGCGCCAAATTAAACGCTTAACACCATAAATGGCTATTTGCGCTTCTTTTGCCGACTTAGTTTTATAACGATACAAGCCTGCGGCCGCACTAGGGTCGCGGCGTACTTTTAAGTATAAATCGGCTAAGTAACGCTCGTTTTTAGGTAACAACGTTTTTAAATAAGGGAGTAAACTTTGCGTACCGCCCTGCGCTGCAAGCGTTATGCGCTTCCATATAAGTTCATTATTTAAATAGCCTTTTTTGCGCCAAAGCGAAAATAGCGGGTCGCATTCATTCGGTTGCGACTTACCCACCGTCCATAAATCGGTAACCTGATTAAAAATGGCTTTTTCTGGCGCCCCTAAATCAAGCTGAAAATCTAAAAACGTGCATGTTAGCGCCGCGTTAGACGTTTCTCGGTAGTTTTTTATATAAGCTGCTTTTTTATTGTTTTTTTCAAGATACTCTAACCACGCTTTACGTACCGGCCACTCAAGCGGGGTATGTTCATAAATGGTTAGGTAATCTTCAATTTCGCTTTGGTATTTAAAATTGGGATGGCGTTGCCAATATGTTTTTTCGACATACGGCTTTAGCGGGTGGTCTAACCCGCTTATTGCTTCTTTAAAGTCTTGGTAGCTCCCATAGCGCACTTTTTTTTCAGCATCTAAAAACGCGTCATTATCGATACTCGCTTGGGCAGAACTAAAAGGAAGAATAAAGGCAGCTGCCACAGCGCTTAATAAAAATTTTTTCATAATATCCTTTAGGTTTAACGACCTGTCAGGGTTAATAATTTCCAGTTTGAGACACTAAAACAATAATGAGAGTGCCTTTAATAAAGTATGAACAACATTTAATTTACGCACTCATAATAATTAATGAGTACCTTTATCACATTCCAGTACACCTTAGCACCAAACCAGCTATATTTTAACCAACCGTTTGTAACCGAGTTAAATTTTTCGTTGCATTTTAATTTTAAAGCAAGCACACTGGTCGAAATGCAAACTCATCGTACCAGTCTTAGTTCGTCAACTAGGGAGAATAATAATGTTATATAAAAGCGATTCCTTTGAAGTTAGCTTCCTAAAGGAAAACATCGCCGAGTTTAAGTTTTGTGTTGCAGGCTCTGTAAACACACTATCTCAGCAAACTCTTTCAGATTGTGCAGCAGCATTAAAAGAATTAGCGTCTAATTCTGATATCAAAGGCATGATTTTCACCAGTGATAAAGATCACTTTATTATTGGTGCAGATATCTTCGAATTTTTACCAACATTTACTAAACCAGAAGAAGAATTAGTAACGTGGATCAAAAACGCAACCGACGTTTTTGACGCAATCGAAGACTTACCATTCCCAACTCTTAGCGCTATAAATGGCTTGGCACTTGGCGGCGGCTGTGAGTGGGCACTTGCTACCGATTATCGCGTTGCAAGCGAAACCGCTAAAATGGGCTTACCAGAAGTTAAACTAGGTATAATGCCTGGTTTTGGTGGCACAGTACGCTTACCACGCATTATTGGCGCAGATAACGCCATGCTTTGGATTACCTCAGGCAAAGAAAACCGTGCCGCTGATGCCCTAAAAGTAGGTGCGTTTGACGCCGTAGTTAGTGCTGACAAACTTTTAGAGTCAAGCCTGGCAACACTTGAATTAGCAATTGCCGGCAAACTAGATTGGCAGGCAAAGCGCGATGTTAAACTTCAGCCACTTAAATTAAACCGTGTTGAGCAAGGCATGAGCTTTGCGATGGCGGAAGGTATGGTAATGGGTAAAACCAAAGGCCACTATCCTGCTCCGGTTATGGCAGTTCGCACTATTAAAGCAGCGGCCAACTGTACTCGCGATGAAGCAATGGCAATCGAAAATGCTAACTTTGCAAAACTTGCGCGCACTAACGAAGCAGCTGCGCAAACCGGTATTTTCTTAAATGACCAGTTTATTAAAGGTAAAGCACGCAAACTTGCTAAGCACAGCGATGTAGAAATTAAACAAGCGGCTGTATTAGGCGCAGGTATTATGGGTGGCGGTATTGCATACCAGTCTGCTTATAAAGGTACCCCAATTGTAATGAAAGACATCCAACAGGATGCGCTTGATTTAGGTATGGGTGAAGCATCTAAACTACTGGGTGCAAAAGTTAAACGCGGCCATATGCCAATGGAAAAAATGCTGGCAACGCTTAGTAAAATTAAGCCAACGCTTAACGATGCAGACCTACAAAACGCCAACATTATTGTTGAAGCGGTTGTAGAAAACCCTAAAGTTAAGCAAGCGGTATTAGCTGACCTTGAAAAGAACATGCCAGAAGACACAGTACTTACATCAAACACATCGACTATTTGTATAGACTTACTTGCAGAAGCGTTAGATAAACCAGAAAACTTCTGTGGTATGCACTTTTTCAACCCAGTGCCAAAAATGCCATTAGTAGAAATTATCCGTGGTGCAAAAACCTCTGATAAAACAATTAATGCAGTTGTTGATTACGCGCTTAAACTTGGCAAGTCTCCCATTGTTGTAAACGATTGCCCAGGCTTTTTTGTAAACCGTGTTTTATTCCCTTACTTTGCAGGCTTTAGCAAATTAGTTGTTGAAGGCGCTAACTTTGCAAAAGTAGATAAAGTAATGGAAAACGTATTTGGCTGGCCAATGGGCCCGGCTTACCTGCTTGATGTTGTAGGTATTGATACGGCGTATCACTGTACTGGCGTAATGGCTGACGGCTTCCCTGAGCGTATGGCACGCGCAGAAAAAGATCCGGTGACTGTTTTTGCTAACGAAAAACGTTTTGGTCAAAAGAACAAAGCAGGTTTTTACAAGTACGAAACAGACCGTCGTGGTCGTCTTAAAAAATCAACTGATGCAACAGCAGTTGAGCTACTAGCGCCAATTACTGATGCACCGAAAGAATTTGATAAACAAGAAATTATCGACCGTTGTATGATCCCAATGATCAACGAAGTGCTTCTTTGTTTACAAGAAGGCATTGTTGCTTCTCCTCAAGAAGCTGATATGGCCCTTGTATACGGCGTTGGTTTCCCTCCATTTAGAGGCGGCGCGTTCCGTTACTTAGATCAAACAGGTTTAGCTAACTTTGTTGCAGCAGCAGACAAATATGCTCACCTAGGTGCGATTTACCAAGTATCAGAGCAAACTCGCAAATGGGCCGAAGAAGGTCGTGTTTTCTATAAGGTGGAAGGTTAATATCATGAATAATCCAGTAATTGTAGATTGTATCCGCACACCAATGGGTCGCTCAAAAGGCGGCGTATTTAAAAACAAGCGTGCAGAAGATTTAAGTGCTCACCTTATGAAAGGGTTATTAGAGCGCAACCCAGCAGTTGACCCTGCATCAATTGACGATATTTATTGGGGCTGTGTACAGCAAACATTAGAGCAAGGCTTTAACGTTGCACGTAACGCATCACTGCTTGCAGGTATTCCACACTCAGTACCTGCTACAACCGTTAACCGTTTATGTGGCTCGTCAATGCAAGCATTGCATGACGCAGCACGCGCTATTATGACAGGCGCTGGCGACACTTACCTTATTGGTGGTGTTGAGCACATGGGTCACGTTCCAATGACTCACGGTAACGATTTTCACCCAGGCTTAGCTACATCAATTGCACAAGCTTCTGGTTCTATGGGCTTAACAGCTGAATACCTTGCTACTATTCACGGAATTAGCCGCCAGCAGCAAGACGAATTTGCATACCGCTCACATCAACGTGCACATGCTGCAACAGTTGAAGGCCGTTTCCGCCGCGAAATTTTAGCAATGGAAGGTCACGCAGCTGATGGCTCTTTAATTTTAGTTGAAGATGATGAAGTAATTCGCCCTGAAACAACGGTTGAAGGTTTATCTCAGCTTCGCCCAGTATTTAACCCGGCTTCTGGCTCGGTTACTGCGGGTACGTCTTCTGCTCTTTCTGATGGCGCATCAGCCATGTTAGTAATGAGCGAAGAAAAAGCGAAAGAGCTTGGCTTACCAATTCGTGCACGCGTTAAAGCAATGGCTGTTGCCGGTTGCGATCCATCAATCATGGGTTACGGCCCAGTACCAGCAAGTAAAAAAGCACTTGCACAAGCTGGTATTACTATTGATGACATTGACGTAGCAGAGCTTAACGAAGCATTTGCAGCACAATCACTGCCTGTACTTAAAGACTTAGGTTTAGCAGACGTGGTTGATGAAAAAGTGAATTTAAACGGCGGCGCAATCGCACTTGGTCACCCACTAGGTTGTTCAGGTTCGCGTATTAGCACCTCGCTTATTCACTTAATGGAAGATAAAAATGCAAAATATGGTCTAGCCACTATGTGTATTGGTTTAGGCCAAGGCATCGCGACTGTATTTGAACGTGTTCAAGACTAAGTATTAACTTCAACATGTAAACCATCTTGGTGATTAAAAAGGCGAACTAGCGCAAGTTAGTTCGCCTTTTTTTATTCCACCAGCTTATTGCTGATATGAATAATGTGATCGGGTGTATTAAATTTAAACCAGATTATTTTTTACTGTATTACGCTTACCCGTTATATGCAAAACAGTTAACCAAACAGATTAATTGCGCTAAACTACCCGACCAAACCAAGCCGCGACTATTTTTACAGGTAACTTTTTATGAGCTTTGATAATCCCGATCACCAATTAGACGCCATGGGCCTACGCTGCCCAGAACCTGTAATGATGTTACGCGCTGCAATTCGTAAGATGAACGACGGTGAAACGTTATTAATTACCGCTGATGACCCATCAACCACTCGCGATATTCCAAGTTTTTGTACATTTATGGATCACACGCTGGTGGCCACAGACGCCGATGAAGCACCGTATAGGTATGTGGTGAAGAAAGGTTTATAGGTTTGAAAGTTGGTTTAGTAAGTTGGGTTATTTTTGAATATTTAACGCATCGTTAAGAACTTAAACCAGATGTAGGTTGGGTTGAGTTTTACGAAACCCAACTTGTTTTATAACACCGAAATTTTATTCATCATACAAAGTGTATGAATCATTATTGCACTCCCAATCTTGGCTTAGTTTTGAATTTTTAACGTATTGATGAAAGCTTGAAAATGGCCAATCACTCACTTTAATAACATGGTTATGTTTCACCGGGTTGTAGTGAATATAATTAATATGATTATTTAAGTCTTCTTCATCTCTAATTTTATGTTCCCAATAGCGACGCTGCCAAATCCCGCGCTCTCCTTTCGCTATTCGACTTTTATTACAAAACTCTGTTGCTGGCAGCTCTCGAGAAAAACCTGATTTTATAAGTCGCCAACGCATTGCGTAATTACTATCACCTTTAGGTAATTGCCAAATAGCATGAAGATGATCGGGCATGATAACAATTGCAATCGTCTTTATTGGATGCTTTTTTGCCACCTTTGAATATACACGGCGTAATAACTCTATATTTTCCACAAGCAAAGGCTGAGATCTATCTTCTAAATTTACCGTAAAAAAATAACATGCGCCCGCCTCTAACATACGTTTATAACGCATATTTTTATCCATAAAATAAACAGATAAATAAGAGTATAGATTAGTTTTGTTAATTATAATCAAGACAAGTTTACGTAACTCAACGTATTTGATAACCACCAGCACAGTTCTATTCGCCGCATATGTTGGGTTTCGTTTCACTCTACCCAACCTACTTAAAATCTACTTATCTTTTATCGCGCTTTTGGTTTACGACTGTAATTAATACTAACTAAGCTCATTGATTTGATTGTATATTTATAGCAGTCAATAAAAATTATTATTGATGTAGGTTGGGTTGAGTTTTACGAAACCCAACGTATTTGATAACCACCAGCACAGTTCTATTCGCCGCATATGTTGGGCTTCGTTTCACTCTACCCAACCTACAACGTCCTTGTCACAAATCTATAAGCCCACTCGGGCAGCTAAAAGCTGACGGCTTATAGCTTACAGCTCTTACTTCTTCGTTATCGTCACTTTCGGCTTATCATAGTCACTGTAATCAATACTTACTATGTATGTGCCTTTTATTGCAGGTGAGTAACTAAAGTAATTATAAATAGTATTACAGTCTGCAAGCACGCGTTGGCCGAGCGTTAGTTTTTGTCCTGCTGGTTGGGTATCGCTGTAGCCACAGTTATAGCCTTCACTAAAGTCGGCATCGGCTATTTTAAATTCGTACACTTTACCTGGGGTACTAAATTTAACTTCTGCTTGGTAAAGCGCGCCGCCTACTGGCATAAACTGGTACTGAGGCTCTGCATCCCAAAGCGTAAAATCGCCTCTTAGGTAAACTGTTTTATCCAGCTCTTGCTGTGGCAGTACGTCGTTAATAGACACTTGGCTAGTACACGCTGTGAGTAAGCCGGCTATGGCAAGCGTTAAAATTCGTTTCATTGGCATCATTAATGGGTTTCCTTCGTTCTGTTAAAACTAAAAAGCCAGCAATACGCTGGCTTTTTATTGGCTTAAGCGGTGTTATTTTTGTAGTACAGATATATCTGCAATATCTAAAAATAAGCGGCTTAACTGGCTTAATAGTGCGAGGCGATTTTGCTTTACAGCTTCATCGTCGGCCATAACCATGACGTTGTCAAAAAAGTTATCAACACTTTGGCGAATACCAGCCAATTGGCTTAATGCCTCTTGGTAGTTTCCATCGGCGTAAAGTGGTGCAAGCTCAGTTGCAAATTTTGCTACTTGTGATGCTAATACTTTTTCAGCGTCATCGCTTAATAGGCTCTCATCAACATCACCTTCAGTGGTAATGTTATTTTTAGCTAGTATGTTACCTACACGCTTATTCGCTGCTGCAAGCGCTTCTGCGGCGTCTAACGTACGGAAGTGGCTTACTGCTTTAACACGACGGTCAAAGTCAGTAGGTTTAGTAGGACGACGTGCCAGTACTGCTTGAATAACATCTACTTCAATGCCTTCGTCTTGATACCATGCGCGGAAGCGCCCTAGCATAAAGTCAAATACGTCGGTTGATACATTTAGGTTAGTAAGCTTTTCGCCAAACAGTGTTTGTGCTTTTGCTACTAGGTCTAAAATATCAAGCGGTAGCTCTTTTTCTACCATGATACGCAGTGCACCAATGGCAGCTCGACGAAGTGCAAATGGGTCTTTGTCACCTTTTGGTGCTTGGCCTATACCAAAAATACCCACCAGCGTATCAAACTTATCTGCAATTGCTACTGCACAGCTGATTAGGTTTGTAGGTAAATTGTCACCTGCAAAACGCGGCATGTATTGCTCGTTTTGTGCAATAGCTACATCTTCTGCTTCGCCATCAAAGCGTGCATAGTGCATACCCATTACACCTTGCACGTCGGTAAATTCCATTACCATTTCGGTCATTAAGTCTGTTTTACTTAATAAGCCAGCACGTTTTGCAAGGTCTTTGTCGGCGCCTAGTTGCTCTGCAATGTAGCCGGCAAGTTCGCTAATACGTACAGATTTATCTTTAAGCGTACCCAACTGCTTTTGGAATAAAACAGTATCGAGTGATTCTAGGCGGCTTTCTAGAGTTTTCTTTTTATCTGTTTCAAAGAAGAACTGCGCATCAGCTAAACGTGGGCGCACTACTTTTTCGTTACCAGATATAACTACACTTGGATCTTTACTTTCGATGTTAGATACAAACAAAAACTTATTTAAAAGTTTGCCGTTTTGATCTAATAGCGGGAAGTATTTTTGATCATCCTTCATGGTGTAAATTAGCGCTTCGGCAGGTACATCTAAAAATGCTTCTTCAAATGTTGCCGTTAACGTTACTGGCCATTCTACTAGTGAAGTAACTTCTTCTAATAAGTCTTCATCCATTGCAACAACCGCATTCACTGCGCTTGCCGCTTCTTCTATTTGTGCACGGATTTGCGCTTTACGTTGTTCGTAATCAGCAATAACGTAGGCTGATTTTAATACGTCGAACACGTCATCTGCATGGTTAATGGTGATTTTTTCTGGATGATGAAAACGGTGGCCTTGTAACTGATTAGTTACTTGCTTACCTAAAATTTCGCCTTCAATAAGTTCATCACCAAATAAAATAGTTACGGTATGAACTGGGCGAATAAATTGTGTTTTATTTGCGCCCCAACGCATTGGCTTAGGTATTGGCAGCTTTGCTAACGACTTTGCAATGGCATCGCTCATCAGCGTTTTGGTTTCTTGTCCTGCTACTTTAGCAATATGTAAAAGCCAAGCGCCTTTATCGGTCTCAAGAGTTTGTGCTTCACTTACGTCAATACCACAACCACGTGCCCAACCCATTGCTGCTTTAGTTGGGTTACCTTCGCTATCGAACGCTGCTTTAGTTGCAGGGCCACGCTTTTCTACTTCTTTATCTTGCTGCTTTGCTTCAAGCGCTTTTACTTGTAAACCTAAACGACGAGGTGATGCATACCAGCTTACGCCTTCATGCCCAAGCTCTAGTGTTTCAAGCTCTGCAGTTAAGTTTGCGGCAAAGGCTTCTGCTAATTTGCGCAGTGCTTTTGGTGGCAGCTCTTCGGTGCCAATTTCTACTAATAAATTTTGTGCTGACATGCTTACTTATCCTTACACAGCGGGAAACCAAGCGCTTCACGTGCATCGTAATAGCTTTGTGCACACGCTTTTGATAACGCTCGAACGCGTAAAATATAACGCTGACGTTCGGTTACTGAGATTGCATGACGCGCATCGAGTAAGTTAAACGCGTGCGATGCTTTCATTACTTGCTCGTAAGCAGGTAGTGGTAAATTTGCTTCTATTAGCTTTTGGCTCTCAGCTTCACATTTATCAAACTGTGCAAATAAGTCATCTACGTTTGCGTGTTCAAAGTTGTAAGTAGATTGTTCTACTTCATTTTGATGGAATACATCGCCGTAAGTTACACGCCCTAATGGACCGTCTGCCCATACTAGGTCGTATATACTGTCTACACCTTGAATGTACATTGCTAAACGCTCTAGGCCGTAAGTAATTTCACCGGTTACAGGAGAGCATTCTAAGCCCCCTACTTGCTGAAAGTAAGTAAACTGCGTTACTTCCATACCGTTTAGCCAAATCTCCCAACCTAAGCCCCATGCGCCTAGTGTTGGCGATTCCCAGTTATCTTCTACAAAGCGTACTTCGTGCGTTAGGGTATCAATTCCCATCGCTTCTAGTGAGCCTAAGTAAAGCTCTTGAATGTTATCTGGTGATGGCTTTAAAACTACCTGAAATTGGTAGTAATGCTGTAAGCGGTTTGGGTTTTCGCCGTAGCGGCCATCGGTAGGACGGCGACACGGTTGTACGTATGCGCTCGACATTGGCTCAGGGCCAATAGATTTTAAGAATGTTTGCGGGTGAAATGTCCCTGCGCCCACTTCCATATCAAGTGGTTGAATAATGACACAGCCTTGCTGCGCCCAATAATCCTGTAAAGCCAGGATCAAACCTTGAAAGGTTTTAACGTCATATTTTTGCATATTTGGCTTTTTACTATCTGAAAGTAGCGTGAAAATTACCCTCAGTATACCTTGTGCACACGCAGGTTTTAAGCAGTTTGTGCGGTTGTTAAAATAAAAAAGGAGCCATTAGGCTCCTTTTAAGATGTAAGTATAATTTTTTACACGTCTAAGTTAACTACGCGAAGTGCGTTGGTTTCTATAAACTCACGACGAGGCTCAACTTGATCGCCCATTAATGTTGCAAACAATTGATCTGCCGCTACAGCATCTTCAATTGTTACTTGTAACATACGACGAGCGCTAGGATCCATTGTGGTTTCCCACAGTTGGCTAGGGTTCATTTCGCCTAATCCTTTATAGCGCTGAATATAGATCCCGCGCTTAGATTCTGCGATCAACCATTCCAAAGCATCCACAAAGTTATCAACAGGTTTTGTTTTCTCACCACGTTGAACATATGCGCCTTCTTTTAAGATGTTTGCGATCTTCGTGCCAGTAACAGCAATGCGTTGGTAGTCACGTGATGCAATAAAGTCGTAGTGTAATACGTGTGCTTTATCCACACCGTGCTGACGAATATTCACAACCGGGAAGTACAAGTTGCGCTCTGCATCATGCTCTGTTCCAGCGTGGAAAATTGTCGCATCTTCATCACGTTCAACTAAGTCATCAACAAGCTCTTTAGTCCACTCAATTACCTTAGCTTCGTTAGATAAGTCTTCTACTTTTAACTCGCTTTGGTAAATCAAACGTTCCATTACCGTGTTAGGGTATTTACGTTTTAAGCGCTCAATGACTTTAACTGTGTTTTGGTAATCTTGTACTATTTGCTCAAGCGCTTCACCTTCAATTGCACTTGCATCTTCGCTTGTGTAAAGCGCTGCATTATTTAGTGCAAGTGATGTTAGGTACTCTACAAGTGCAGGATCGTCTTTAATATAACGCTCTTGCTTACCTTTTTTCACTTTATAAAGTGGCGGTTGTGCAATGTAAATATAACCACGCTCAACAATTTCTGGCATTTGGCGATAGAAGAATGTTAGTAGCAATGTACGAATGTGAGAACCATCCACGTCCGCATCGGTCATGATAATGATGCTGTGGTAACGTAGTTTTTCTGGGTCATATTCATCACGGCCAATACCACAACCTAGGGCTGTTATTAGCGTTGCTACTTCTTGTGAAGAAAGCATCTTATCAAAGCGTGCTTTCTCTACGTTCAAGATTTTACCTTTAAGTGGCAAAATTGCTTGGTTTTTACGATTACGACCCTGCTTGGCTGAACCGCCAGCTGAGTCACCCTCCACTATGTATAGTTCAGATAATGATGGGTCTTTTTCTTGGCAGTCAGCTAATTTACCAGGTAAACCTGCTAAATCCATAGCGCCTTTACGACGAGTCATTTCGCGGGCTTTACGGGCCGCTTCACGTGCTCGTGCTGCATCAATAATTTTACCAACAACAATTTTGGCATCCATTGGGTTTTCTAATAAGAAATCAGAAAACTTTTCAGCCATTGCTTGCTCAACCGCAGATTTAACTTCGCTTGATACTAGCTTGTCTTTAGTTTGTGATGAGAACTTAGGATCAGGTACTTTAACACTTACAACCGCAGTTAAGCCTTCACGCGCATCATCGCCCGTTGCATTACTGGTTGTTTTAGCTTTTTTGTTAAAGCCTTCTTTTTCCATGTAGTTATTAAGTGTACGTGTTAGCGCAGATCTAAAGCCGGCTAAGTGAGTACCACCATCACGTTGTGGAATGTTATTAGTAAAACAGTAAATGTTTTCTTGGAAGCCATCGTTCCACTGCATTGAAACTTCAACGCTAATACCATCTTCTTCACGCTCGTGAGTAAAATGGAATACACCTTTATGTACAGGTGTTTTATTGCGGTTTAAGTATTCAACAAACGCTTGAATACCGCCATCATATTTAAAGTGGTCGGTTTTATTTTCTTCGCGTTCATCAGATAAGATGATGCTTACACCAGAGTTCAAAAACGATAGCTCACGTAAACGCTTGGCTAAAATATCGTAATGAAAATCAAGGTTTGTAAATGTTTCGCCACTTGGCCAAAAACGCAGTTCAGTACCCGTAGTGTCAGCATCGCCAATAACAGCTAATGGAGCGTTAGGTACGCCCATGCTGTAAGTTTGCTCGTGCAATTTGCCTTCACGACGAATAGTAAGAGTTAGTTTTTCTGATAATGCATTTACTACCGATACACCAACACCATGTAAGCCACCAGATACTTTATAAGAGTTATCATCAAACTTACCACCGGCATGAAGTACCGTCATGATAACCTCGGCAGCAGACACACCTTCTTCTTCATGGATAGAAGTTGGGATACCACGACCGTTATCTCTTACAGAGACTGAACCGTCTAAGTGAATCGTTACATAAATATCATCACAATGACCTGCTAAGGCTTCATCGATAGAGTTATCAACGACCTCAAACACCATGTGGTGTAAGCCTGTGCCATCATCGGTGTCCCCTATATACATTCCAGGACGCTTTCTTACTGCGTCTAATCCTTTAAGTACTTTAATACTCGACGAATCATAATTCTCAGACATGGTTAATCCCACTTATCTTGTTATTAGGTTGCCATGTTTCACGTGGAACATTTGTAGTTCTCGTTGCATGGGTTCCACCACAGCAGAAATACTTTCAGACAAAATTGAAGAAATAAAAATTTGAGAACTGCAATGAGCCAATAATTGTCCCACTTTCTCTTTTGTATCCTCGCCTAACTCTGAAGGTAGATCATCTATTAGCAATATAGATTGCTTATCTGTCTCTGACTCAATTAAACTATTTTGCGTTACTTTTAACGCATAAAGCAATAACTTCAATTGACCGCGTGAAAACGTATTCTCTACACTGTTGCCAGCGACACTAAAACTAAAATCGGCCTTATGAGGGCCTTTACTTGTAAAACCTTGGCGAGCGTCTCGCTCAAAGTTTTGCTCTAATGCATCACTCAAAGACTCACTGTCTTTCCAGCCTGCATTAAAGTTGATTTCTAAATCGCGTATAAGCGTTAATTCTGCACACATTTTATCAAAAAACTGCTGCTTAAACCTACTTATATACGCCATTCTTAATTTATTTATTTGTTCTGCCAGTCTAACAAATTCTTTGTCCCAAAACCTAATTTGGTCAAAATAATTCTTTGGCTTACTTTTTAATAATGCATTGCGTTGTTTAAGCACTTTATTAAACGATTGCCATAAATAAAAAAACTCATGTTCCACGTGGAACAAACCCAAATCTAAAAACTTACGTCGCTCTTTCGGGCCACCAAAAAACAATGAATAGCTTTCGGGTGTAATAATTTGCACAGGCATTAACTGTGCAAGTTCAGAGATTTTTCTACTGGCTTTGCCTTGTATTTTTAAATTAGTTTCACCACTTTGGGTTTTACTAATTCCAATAGGAATAGACAAGTCGTGTAGCGCTTTGCGGCCATGTATTACAAACTGATCTTGCTGATGTTGAATAATACTTTTATGTTTAGGTGTTCGAAAAGATTTGCCGTGAGAAAGGTAATAAATAGCCTCTAAAAGGCTGGTTTTTCCGCTGCCGTTTTCACCATAAATTATATTAACGCCGTTGACTGGTTCTAGCGTCAGTGCCTCAATATTACGAAAATACTTGAGGCTCAAGTGACTTAAACTCATTTATAATGGGTATCTTATAATCGCATAGGCATAACCACGTACATCGCTTCTTCATCGCCCGCACCTTCAATAAGTGCGCTGCTGTTTGAATCTGCTAATGTAAATAGTACATCTTCTGTTTTTAATGTATTTAGTACATCTAATACATACGATACATTAAAACCAATTTCTAGCTCATCACCCTCATACATTACTTCTACTATTTCCTCAGCCTCTTCTTGCTCAGGGTTATTAGCCGTAATTTTAAGTAAGCCATTAGCGAGGTTTAAACGCACACCTCTAAATTTTTCGTTAGATAAAATAGACACTCGTTGAAACGCATTACGTAACCATTCACGGTTAGCGGTAATTACTTTATCTCCACCACGCGGTAATACGCGGCGGTAATCAGGGAAGCGGCCATCTACTAACTTACTTGTAAAAGTAAATTCCACATCGATAATACGAATATGGTTAGCGCCAAATTGAATAGTAACTAATTCTTCATCGGCAACCATAAGGCGCATAATTTCTTGCACACCTTTGCGCGGTATTATTAATTGGCGCTGCGTATTTAACGATTGGCCTAATTCTTTTTGCGCTATTGCCAAACGGTGGCCATCGGTGGCCACTGTTTTAATGTCGCTATTATCTACTTCAAACGACATGCCATTTAAGTAATAGCGAACGTCTTGGTTAGCCATTGAAAAATGTGTGCTTTCAAGTAATTTACGTAACTCTAAACGCGTTAGCTGAAACTCAACCTCGCCATCCCACTGCTCTAAATTAGGAAAGTCTTCCGCGGCAAGCGTAGTAAGTGAAAAGCGGCTTTTACCACTGGTTAAAAGCAGTTGGTGCTCTTGTAAGCTCAATGTAAGCTCAGAACCATCAGGCAGGCTTTTACAAATATCGAGTAATTTTTTAGCAGGTAGCGTTAACTTTGTATCGGCAATATCATCACCAACAAAAACACCTGCAACTAGTTCAATTTCAAGGTCTGTGCCTGTCATTGAAAGTTGCCCGTTTTCTACCACTAACAATACATTAGATAATATAGGTAACGTATGTTTACGTTCAATCGCACCCGATACTTGCACTAATGGCTTTAAAAATTGTTCTCTTGAAATGGTTATTTGCATAATAAAGTCAGCCCTAAGATGACAACGTTCTTATTAAATTTTGATAATCTTCTTTTATTTCGTGGCTTTCATCACGAAGTGATTTAACCTTTCTACACGCATGTAATACCGTGGTGTGGTCACGTCCACCAAATGCGTCACCAATCTCAGGTAAGCTGTGATTAGTTAATTCTTTTGATAATGCCATAGCTACCTGACGCGGCCTCGCGATAGAGCGGCTACGGCGCTTAGATAACAGATCCGACACACGTATTCTATAATACTCAGCCACAGTGCGCTGTATGTTGTCTATAGTGACAAGTTTATCTTGTAGTGCCAATAAATCGCGCAGTGCTTCTTTTACAAAGTCGATAGAAATTGGACGCCCGGTAAAATTAGCATTAGCTATTACACGGTTAAGCGCACCTTCTAATTCACGTACGTTTGAGCGTAATTTTTTAGCGATAAAAAAAGCGACTTCGTGCGGTAAATTAATTTTACTCTGCTGCGCTTTTTTCATCAAAATGGCAACGCGCGTTTCAAGCTCTGGCGGCTCTATAGCAATCGTTAAACCCCAACCAAATCGTGATTTAAGCCTGTCTTCTACGCCCTCAATTTCTTTTGGGTAGCGGTCAGAGGTTAAAATAATTTGCTGATTACCTTCTAATAATGCATTAAAGGTATGAAAAAATTCTTCTTGTGAGCGCTCTTTATTAGCAAAAAATTGAATATCATCAATCATTAGCGCATCAACACTACGGTAATAACGTTTAAATTCTTCAATGGCGTTATTTTGTAGTGCTTTTACCATGTCTTGCACAAAACGCTCAGAATGCATGTAAACAATTTTAGCATCGGGCTTGTTAGCCATAATGCCATTACCTACTGCATGTAATAAGTGAGTTTTACCTAAGCCAGTGCCACCGTAAATAAATACCGGGTTAAAGGCTGAGCCAGGGTTATCTGCAACTTGTGTTGCAGCCGCTTTTGCTAGCTGGTTAGATTTACCCTCAACAAAGCTGTCAAAGGTATAGTTATCTTTTATATTAGATTTATAGCCTGATTTAGGCGCAGGCTCTACTGCTGCTTTTTGTTCTACAGGTTGCTGTTTAGCAGGTGCCTGTGAACTAGGTGATGCAGGGGCTTCGACACTTGGCGCCGCCGCTTGAGTATTTAGTAGTGGTTTACTACCTACATCAAAACGTAATTCGGGCGCTTCATCACCACAAATTTCTACCAGTAACTCATTAATACGGTTTAAATACTTTTCTCTTACCCAATCAAGAACAAAGCGATTAGGTGCGTAAATCGTTAAGGTATCTTCGGTACTTTCTGCTTGTAGTGGTCTTACCCACATACTGAATTGTTGCGAAGGCAACTCATCTTGCAATACATATAAACAACTTTGCCAAACCGACAGATACACAGTTAAACTCCCAGAGGTATAATTTTTATTCCCGCACATCAATAATGATTAAAAATCATGCATTTATTGCGTTCAATTGGCCAGCTACCCGACCCAAGACCGGGTATTATGAAGGCACTTTATCCACAAGTAAAAGATTGATTTTTATAAAATTGTTGATATCAGTGTATAAATATCTTAACAGACTGATTTATAGCGACTTTTATTTTAAAGCCTGATAACAGATCATAACAAAAACACACTGAGATCGCGAACCAATTTTACGATCTAAATGAGTTTTCCCATGCTTTTATTCACTTTTTAAACACCAGCTGTGGAAAACTTCTTAATTATGATGATCCTAGTTGATCACCCTACTTTATTACGATCCACATTCTTTAAGTCACTCTCGGCCATTAATTCGCCTTTTTGCGCAAAAGCAGACCATTTTGCTTTAAAATTAATCCATAAATATCAAGCTAGCGTACAAAAAATGTAATAAACACGGTGTTTACAGCGCAATTATGATTGACTTTAAAGTGCTTAATCTATAATATCTCGCGCTCGCAATGGCACCTGTGCCAGGATCGCGACCTGCATAGGATGTTTTAACTTTAACCGATCGGATGAGATTGTTATGAAAAGAACTTTTCAACCTAGCGTTTTAAAACGCAAACGTGCACACGGCTTCCGTGCTCGCATGGCAACTGTAAATGGCCGTAAAGTATTAGCACGTCGCCGCGCTAAAGGCCGCAAAGTTCTTTCTGCTTAATATATAAGTGGAAGACTTTAGCTTTGGCAGGGAGTTACGTCTGTTAACTCCCTCGCATTACTCTCGCATATTTAACGAACCCGCTCGGGCTGCAACTCCTTTATTTACTCTTTTAGCTAAACCTAATGACCAAGATAAACCTAGGTTAGGACTCACTGTTGCTAAAAAACGTGTAAAAAAGGCATGCCAACGTAACCGTATTAAACGACTCGCTCGCGAAAGTTTTCGTTTAAATCAACACACCATCGATAATATCGATATTGTGCTTATGGTAAAAAGTGGTATTGATGAGCAGTCTAACGAAGAAATAACCAAACAACTTACAAAGCTGTGGCGTAAAATAAATGAACGCTGCAAACCTGGTGCACCTAAACCACCACCTTTTAAAAAACGCCCAAACAAATCAGCTAAATCTAATAAACAAACCCGATAGCAATAGAATTGCAGGGTTAATTAGGGTATCTTTAGCTCACCTTTTAATCATGCGTTTAAAATCTCTAATTGAGCCTTTAAATACATGGTATCTATTCACTAAATATACGCAGGGGTATAAACACCATGAGGTTACTTAAACCACTTGTTGCTATTCCAAAGCGTTGTTTAGTGTTATTTATCCGCGGTTATCAAATGTGGATAAGCCCACTACTAGGCCCGCATTGTCGTTTTAATCCAAGCTGCTCTCATTACGCTATTCAAGCAATTAATTTGCATGGATTTGTAAAAGGGAGTTGGTTAGCACTTAAACGCATATTAAAATGCCACCCTTTACATTCAGGCGGAGAAGACCCCGTTCCTGAAAAATTAACCCGTATTAACCACCAACACGAGAAATAAGAGCTGTTATGGAATCGCAACGCACGTTTTTATTAATCGGTTTAATGTTAGTGTCGTTTTTATTATTTCAAGAATGGAATAATGACTACAACACACCTAAAGCCGATCCTAGTGCCACTACACAAACACTAAACACAACGTCACCAGAGTCAGATGATTATATACCGTCATCGTCAGATTCAGGTTTACCTGCTTCGGCTACCGCTGCTAAGCGTTCAGTTATTGACATTACGACTGACGTTTTCAAAGTAAAAATAGACACCAAAGGCGGTGACATTGTTGAAGCAGACTTACTCCAATACGAAGAAGTAAAAGGTGAAGAAACACCATTTATGCTTCTAGGCGAGTTTGATGGCAATCAATACTTCTCACAAAGTGGTTTAATTGGTTTAAATGGCCCAGACGCATCAGCGAATGGTCGCCCTACTTACCAAGCAACGCAAAAAGCCTACACGCTAAGCGGTGATGAGCTACGTGTACCACTTACCTATGTTGATAGTAATGGCGTTAGCTTCACTAAAACATACGTATTTAAAAAAGGTCAATACGATGTAGGCCTAGAGTACACAGTAAATAATGCGACAAGTGCGCCAGTGCAAGTACAGCTATACACGCAAATTAAGCGTACCGTACAAGAAAAAGGCAGCTTAGTAGATCAAAACTATTTAGGTGCAGCTTACGGTACTGATGAAGAGTCGTACGAAAAATACAGCTTTTCAGATATGGCTGACAAAAACCTAAATAAAAACACCCAAGGCGGTTACGTTGCATTTATTCAGCATTACTTTGTAAGTGCATGGGTACCTAAGCAAGACGAAACACACACGCTTTACAGCTTAATTACTAAAAGTAATGCCGCTATTATTGGTACAAAAGCAGCGCCTATAAATGTACAAGCCGGCAGCGAGCAAACTCTTAATGCGACTTACTACATGGGTCCTAAAGAGTCAGATATTCTTGAAGCGATTCACCCAGATTTAGACTTAACTGTAGATTACGGTTGGTTATGGTTTATTTCGCAGCCTTTATTTGTACTTCTTAAATGGTTACACAGCATTTTAGGTAACTGGGGTGTCGCTATTATTGCCATCACTATTATCGTTAAATCGTTAATGTACCCACTGACTAAAGCGCAATACACGTCAATGGCTAAAATGCGTGCCCTTCAGCCAAAAATGGCTGCACTAAAAGAAAAATATGGTGATGACCGTCAAAAGTTCGGCCAAGCTACTATGGAAATGTACAAAAAAGAAAAAGTTAACCCTATGGGTGGCTGTTTCCCTATTTTGCTACAAATGCCAATTTTCTTAGCGCTATTTTACGTATTCTTAGAATCAACAGAGCTGCGCCATGCAGAGTTCATTCTTTGGCTAACTGACCTTTCTACAAAAGACCCATACTACGTATTACCAATATTATTTGGTGCAAGTATGTTTGTGACGCAAAAACTACAACCAATGACGGTTACCGATCCAATGCAGCAAAAAATGATGACCTTTATGCCGGTTATCTTCTCTGTATTCTTCTTATGGTTCCCATCTGGTTTAGTACTTTACTGGTTAGTGTCTAACCTTATTTCTATTGTCCAGATGCTTATCATCTACCGTGGCATGGAAAAGCAAGGTATAAAAGTAAGAGGCTAGCTTAACGGCTACTCATATAAAGGCGACTTAGGTCGCCTTTTTTATTGCCTATTTTTTACCACAGCTATTCGCTACCAATAAATGCATAGGTTACAATAGCGCCATTAAAGTTACTCTCGTTGGCAAATAAATAGCATGATCAATCAAGACACAATTGCAGCACAAGCGACCGCCCCTGGGCGTGGTGGCGTAGGTATAATTCGGGTTTCTGGCAGCCTTGCTAAAAGCGTGGCCGAAAAAATAATAGGTAAAGTACCTAAGCTTCGCTATGCCGACTACGTTCCTTTTAAAAGTTTAAGCGGCGAGCAACTCGACCAAGGTATCGCTATTTATTTTGCAGGCCCAAACTCATTTACCGGCGAAGACGTACTTGAACTGCAAGGTCACGGCGGCCCAGTTGTACTCGACATGCTATTAAAAGAAATTAGCCAAATAGAAGGCGTTCGCTTAGCTAAGCCTGGTGAGTTTTCTGAGCGCGCCTTTATGAACGACAAGCTTGATTTAACCCAAGCAGAGGCTATTAGCGATTTAATTAATGCAACCTCAGAGCAAGCAGCTAAAAGCGCCCTACAATCGCTACAAGGTGAATTTTCTAAACACATTGAAACCCTAGTAGAAAAAGTTATTCATTTACGTATGTATGTAGAGGCAGCCATTGACTTCCCTGATGAGGAAATTGATTTTTTATCCGATGGCAAAGTATCGGGCGATTTAGATGCCATCATCAGTCAATTACACACAGTAACGAGCCAAGCTAAGCAAGGCAGTATTATGCGCGAAGGTATGCGCGTTGTTATCGCAGGGCGCCCTAATGCGGGTAAATCAAGCCTACTTAATGCCCTAGCAGGCCGCGAAGCCGCTATAGTAACCGAAATAGCCGGTACTACTCGCGACGTACTACGTGAGCACATTCATATTGATGGCATGCCACTGCATATTATCGATACCGCAGGCCTACGTGAAAGCCCAGACCGCGTTGAACAAATAGGTATAGAGCGCGCGTGGGATGAAATAAACCAAGCTGACCGCGTGTTGTTTATGCTTGATGGCACCGACACCACCGACACCGACCCACACGCAATTTGGCCTGAGTTTATGGCAAAATTACCGCAAGGTATGGGTGTTACCGTTATCAGAAATAAAGCCGATTTATCGGGCGATGCAGTAGGTATGGATGAAAACCAACAATACCCAGTAATTAGTTTAAGCGCTAAAAATGCGCAAGGTATTGAGCTTGTACGCGACCACTTAAAAGCTTGTATTGGCTTTCAGGGCGCAACAGAAGGTGGATTTATGGCGCGCCGCCGCCATTTAGATGCACTTGAACATGCGGCCTATCACTTAGATACTGGTAAAACGCAGTTAGAAATGCACGTCGCCGGTGAAATATTAGCCGAAGAGCTACGCTTAACGCAGCAGTACTTAAACGAAATAACCGGTGAATTTACCTCAGACGACCTACTAGGCAAAATATTTAGCTCGTTCTGTATTGGTAAATAACTCGCTAAAGCAGCATAAAATAACACTTACTTTAGGGCACATTAGTGCCCTTTTTTATGCCCGGTATAAAAATTTAAAAAGCTAAAATGGGGCTAAAATTGAATAAAAACGCGCCTGATTTTAGCGTATTCAACTCACCTCTTTAATCTCTCACAGTATAAAAAACACCACGTTAAGCGCGTAATTGGCGCTCTACATAGCTTAAAAAAGTACCAATATGACGCTAAAAAGTATCCTTAAGTAGATCGTTTTAACTACGGTGTGTGAATTTATAAGCAAAAGTAATCGGTACTATTAAGGTCAACGCCCTCGTTTTTAATTGATCCACCAGCAAAACTCCTCGCTGAACTTGAAAAATAATAAGACTAATTAAAAAAGGTTATCCACAATCGCCTACTTTATGGCTAATAAAACAAGAATAGCGGCACATTTATAAGCTTAAACCGTCACGATCTATAAAAAAGCGTGGTTTATTACACTTATTTTTCACTTTTTTAGGGCAGATCTGCTTAATCGGATCGTTTTTAAAAATTATTTTTGATCGCCTTTTTAAGTTATCAACAAGATTACTATCCACATTATGATCAACAACAGCTTAGCTATATAAAAACGTGGGCTGGTGGCCTCACTTATAATAAAAAATCAATGACTTAGCTTTATTTCGATCTACAAAGCATACTAGTTAAGCAGAGCTTTCCCCAACCTTATCAACAACTTGATCAGAAGATTACATTTAAATAGTTTTTGTTAATTCATTAATATTCAATAACTTATACAAGCGATTACAGCAAAGAGTAAAAACAACTCAAAAATAGTTATACAAAATTACAAAGGTTTTCTTTACTGCAAGCCTAACTCAGTTATCATAGCGGGCAAATAAGTAATGTGTGATCAGTTTAAATATGAGTTCTGTAAATATAATCGTTGGTAGTCAAATGGGATCTGCAGAATATGTAGCAGAACAACTATGTGATGAGTTAAATAACCAAGGTATAAGTGCTGAACTACATGATCAACCTAATTTATCTGATATTGATCAACACAATACAATCTGGCTTATATGCACATCGACCTATGGCGCGGGCGATTACCCCGACAACCTTTTACCATTTATTGAGCAGCTAAATCAGCAAAGTGACTTATCTGCAATTAAATATTCAGTCATTGGCTTAGGCGATACCAGCTACGACACCTATAACCTTGCTGGGCGTAATATAAATAGTTTAATGGCCAGCAAAGGCGCAACATGCATAGCACCAAGGCTTGAACTAAATATTCTTGATGAGGTATTACCCGAAGATACCGCCCTAGAGTGGTTAGACTCGTGGATAGAGAAAACACAATTAAAGTAATGTGATCGATTAAAATGCATAAACAAAGTTACCCACAATTTACTAATAATTTAATAGCTTTTGTGGATAACCGCTGATCAAACTGCGTTTTTAAGCATGCTTATCCATGGGATAAGATCCAATCGATATTGGGCTGTGTATAAACCCCCTTTTTGATCAGAGCTTATTTGCCTGATGATCCGATCATATTAACACCTTTAGATCTGATCTAATTTTATGTTTTAAATGAATAAATAGAGCTTATCAACAGAAAACCCGATCACTAGTAGTAATAGTATTAAAAGATCTCTTTAAAAGATCCTTTATATTATAAGTGATCAGTGACTTAGATCTTGCCCACTGTTTAATCATTTATCTTCTGCTAATTTCTAGGTAGAATACGCTCCCTTTTGAAGTTTACTGGTTTGATTAAGTAGGATCCCATTAATGATTTTTCACGAAAAGTTTGACGTTATCGTAGTAGGTGGTGGACATGCAGGCACTGAAGCCTCATTGGCTGCTGCACGTATGGGGATGAATACCCTGCTGCTAACTCATAATATGGATACACTTGGTCAAATGTCTTGCAACCCTGCAATTGGTGGCATAGGCAAAGGTCATTTGGTTAAAGAAATTGATGCGCTAGGCGGTGCTATGGCACAGGCTATTGATAAAGGCGGTATTCAATTTCGTACCTTAAATTCTTCAAAGGGACCTGCTGTTCGTGCAACTCGAGCACAAGCTGATCGCGCTTTATACAAAGCAGCAATTCAAAACACATTACAAAACCAGGAAAACCTAAAAATATTTCAACAATCGTGTGATGATCTTATCGTTGAAAACGACAAAGTTGTTGGCGTAGTAACCCAAATGGGACTACGTTTTAGCGCACCTAGTGTTGTATTAACCGTAGGTACTTTCTTAGGTGGCCAAATACATATTGGTTTAGAGAATTTTAAAGGTGGTCGTGCAGGCGATCCCCCTTCAATTGCACTTGCTGATCGTTTACGTGAATTACCTTTTAGAGTAGACCGTTTAAAAACAGGTACTCCACCACGTATTGATGCCCGTACAGTTGATTTTAGCAAGATGCAAGAACAACCAGGTGATGCGCCTACACCGGTATTTTCGTTTATTGGTAAACAAAGCGATCACCCACAGCAAATACCGTGCTATATCACCTACACAAACGAAAAAACCCATGAGGTTATTCGTAACAATTTACATCGCTCGCCTATGTACTCTGGCGTAATTGAAGGTATAGGACCACGTTACTGCCCTTCAATAGAAGATAAAATTGTGCGCTTTGCTGATAAAGACAAGCACCAAATATTTGTAGAGCCTGAAGGTTTAACATCGTACGAGCTTTACCCTAACGGTATTTCAACCAGCTTACCTTTTGATGTGCAGTTACAAATTGTGCAATCGATAGATGGTTTTGAAAACGCACATATTTGTCGTCCTGGTTATGCTATTGAATATGATTTCTTTGACCCACGTGATTTAAAACAGTCATTAGAAACCAAGTTTATAGACGGATTATTTTTTGCAGGCCAAATAAATGGTACTACTGGTTACGAAGAAGCCGGTGCACAAGGTTTAATAGCCGGCATGAACGCCGCTTTACAAGTACAAGGCAAAGATGCATGGACTCCACGTCGTGATGAAGCGTACGTGGGCGTACTGATAGACGACTTAGCAACGCTTGGTACAAAAGAACCTTACCGTATGTTTACTAGCCGTGCGGAATACCGTTTATTATTGCGTGAAGATAACGCTGATATTCGCTTAACAGAAAAAGGCCGTGAACTTGGTTTAGTTAACGATGAGCGCTGGCAGGCATTTAACGAAAAAATGGAAGTGATCGAAAAAGAGAAACAGCGTATTAAAGAAACCTGGATCCATAAAGATCATGCTGTGGTTGATCAAGTAAACGCCTTATTAAAAACACCGCTTACTCGTGAAGCAAGTTTAGAGGATCTACTTCGTCGTCCAGAAATTCGTTACGACGATTTAATGGCTATTGATGGGCTTGGATCTGAGTTTACAAACCAAGCTGCACTTGAACAAGTTGAGATCCATACTAAATACGCAGGCTACATTGCGCGCCAGCAAGATGAGATCAATAAACAGCTTCGTCATGAAGAAACCATTTTGCCTAAAGAGTTCGATTACTCAACGGTATCGGGTTTATCAAACGAGGTAGTTGCTAAGTTAACGGATGCGCGTCCAGACACTATTGGCCAAGCTTCTCGTATTTCTGGTATCACCCCAGCGGCGATTTCGCTATTATTAGTGTATCTGAAGAAGCAAGGCTTATTACGCAAAACTGCGTAATGGTAAAGGTAAACTGTGTTACAGCAACAATTAACAACATTGTTAGCGCAAACTGATATTGCGCTAACCGAAAAACAACAACAGCAATTAGTTAAATACGTTGAGTTACTAAACAAATGGAACAAAGCGTATAATTTAACGTCTGTACGCTTACCAGAAGAAATGATGATTAAGCACATTATGGATAGCTTAGTTGTTGCACCTCATTTACCCGGTCATCATTATATTGATGTAGGCACAGGTCCTGGCTTACCAGGTATTGTATTAGCTATTGCACTACCTGATACGCAATTTGTATTGCTTGATAGCTTAGGTAAACGTGTTCGCTTTTTAATGCAAGTTAAACACGAGCTCGGGCTAAATAATGTCACCCCTGTGCAGTCAAGAGTTGAAGAATATCAACCAAGTGTTAAATTAGATGGCGTACTAAGTCGTGCGTTTGCTTCACTGCAAGATATGGTTGATTGGTGTTCACACTTAATTGATCACTCAGGCAAATTTATAGCGCTTAAAGGTGTGTTTCCTAGTGAAGAGCTAGAATCGCTTCCTGAGGGTGTAAAATTTGAAGATAAAATCTCGCTAGTAGTGCCTGAACTTGATGCACAACGACATTTAATTATTCTTTCTAAAGACTAGGGATCAGAGACATAGTGGCAAAAGTCATCGCATTAGCAAATCAAAAAGGCGGCGTTGGTAAAACAACAACGGCTGTTAATCTCGCTGCATCTATGGCTGCAACGAAGCGTAAAGTGCTGTTAATAGATCTCGACCCCCAAGGCAACGCTACGATGGGTAGCGGTGTAGACAAATACGGCGATGTCGCCACCATTTACGATTTACTCATTGAAGAAAAACCTATGGATGAGGTGATAATCACCGAAACCTCGGGTGAGTATCATATGATAGCGGCCAACGGCGATGTAACCGCAGCCGAAGTAAAATTAATGGAATTGTTTGCACGCGAAGTACGCCTTCGTAATGCGCTTGAAAAAATACAAGATAAATACGAATTTATTTTTATCGACTGCCCGCCTTCACTAAATATGTTAACAGTAAACGCCATGGCTGCTGCTGATTCTATTTTAGTACCTATGCAATGTGAATATTATGCGCTTGAAGGGTTAACCGCATTAATGGACACTATTACGCAACTTGCAAAGTTAGTTAACCCTAACTTACAAATTGAAGGCATTCTTCGTACTATGTACGATCCGCGCAATCGATTAGCAAATGATGTATCAGAACAATTAAAACAACATTTTGGCGATAAAGTATACCGCACCGTGATCCCACGTAATGTGCGTCTTGCCGAGGCACCTAGTTTTGGTGCACCAGCAATGTACTACGACCGCGCATCAAGTGGCGCAAAAGCCTACTTAGCACTTGCGGGCGAAATGCTACGCAGAAAAGAAAAAACAGCGCCGGTAGTCGCCTAACTTTAAGGTAAAAAAATAACATGTCTGCTAAAAAACGAGGTTTAGGCCGAGGACTCGATGCCCTTTTAAGTTCATCAAAACCAGCGCCGAGCTCAAGCAAGGAACAAGACACAGTAAATGTGACTGAAGCTGTACAAACTGCAGCACAGCCCGTTGCGAATGAATTGCAAAAGCTGCCTATTGAGTTTTTACACTCAGGAAAATACCAGCCTCGTAAAGATATGTCTGAAGAAGCGCTTGAGGAGTTAGCAAGCTCTATCCGCTCTCAAGGCATTATTCAGCCAATTGTGGTGCGCCCAGTTGCAGAAAATAGCTTTGAAATAATAGCCGGTGAGCGCCGTTGGCGTGCTGCACAAATAGCAAAGCTTGAAAGCGTACCTTGTATTGTAAAAGATGTGCCAGATGAAGCCGCCGTTGCTATTGCGCTGATAGAAAATATTCAGCGTGAAGATTTAAACGCAATGGAAGAAGCTATCGCTTTAAACAGATTATTGAATGAATTTGAATTAACGCACCAGCAAGTTGCCGATGCGGTGGGTAAATCGCGCACTACCGTGACCAATTTACTACGATTAAACAATTTAAATAGTGATGTTAAAATTCTGTTAGAGCATGGCGACATAGAAATGGGCCACGCACGCTGTTTATTAGCACTTGAAGGTGAAGCACAATCTGACGCTGCAAGATTAGCCGTAGCTAAAGCGCTAACTGTTCGCGAAACTGAAAAGTTAGTACGCTCAATTTTAGAGCCGGTTGCTGCTAAAGAAGCACCAGAAAAAGACCCAGATGTTAAGCGTTTAGAGCAAAAATTAGCCGACAACTTAGGGGCTAAAGTAGAAATAAATTATAACGCGAAAGGCAAAGGTAAGTTGGTTATTTCTTATACCAATTTAGATGAGCTTGATGGCATTTTAAATCGTATAAATCACAGCAATACCGACCATTAAAATTTTACATGTCCGATAAGAGACATTTGTAGCTATTTTGTGTTACAAAGCGTCTACTCAAGTTGCAAAACTGGTAGGATTAAGTATAATTTCGCCAGTTTTCACACCCTAACAATTAGAACGCCATAAAGGTTAACTAAACGTGACTAATAAGTTAGCAAGACCTTATAGGCTTGCCGCATTTAAATTAATTTGTCTTCAGGGTATCGTAGCACTTGTAGCTGCAGTAATTATTTTTGTTGGTTGGGGAGTAAACGCCAGCGTATCAGCACTTGCCGGTAGCAGCGTAGCAATACTTCCCCACCTAGTATTTGCGCTTTATGCATTCAGATATATGGGTGCAAGCAAAGCAAATCAAGCGTATACCTCGTTAAAACGCGGTAACGGATTAAAATTTATGCTAACAATCGTATTGTTTGCACTGATACTCAAGTCAACCACGGTCGTTTTAGTGCCGTTTTTTTGTGTTTACGTATTTGTGCTCTTTACTGGATTGTTTGCACCCGTTTTTTTTAAACATTAACTTTTGGGATATAACATGGCTGCAGAAGAAGTTACTATATCAAGCCATATCCAGCATCACTTAACAAACGCTAAGATGTGTATGACCGACTCAGGTCTTGCCTTCAACAAAGCGTGTGCAGACAGTGGTTTCTGGACATGGAATATAGATACCCTCGCATGGTCAATCGGACTTGGTCTATTATTTTTATGGACCTTCCGAAGCGCCGCAAAGAAAGCACACACCGGAGTACCGGGTAAATTTCAATGTTTTATTGAAATGATTGTTGAGTTCGTTGGTGACAACGTACGTGACACTTACCACGGTAAAAGCAAATTAATTGCTCCATTAGCCTTAACAATTTTTGTTTGGGTGTTCTTAATGAACTTAATGGACTTAATCCCAGTTGATTTCTTACCTGCACTTGCTGGTTTAGTTGGTGAACAAGCCTTTGGCATGGACTCACACGACGTTTACATGAAAATTGTACCTACCACAGACATAAACTTAACCGCTGCATTAGCACTGGGCGTGTTTATTCTGATGATTGGTTACTCTATTAAAATTAAAGGGGTTGGTGGCTTCATTAAAGAGCTTACACTTCACCCGTTTAGCTCTAATAGCAAAGTGGCTATGATTTTCTTAATTCCTTGTAATTTATTACTAGAAACAATCGCTCTAGTGTCTAAGCCTTTCTCGTTAGCACTGCGTTTATTCGGTAACTTATACGCTGGTGAATTGATATTCATACTTATCGGCGCAGTTGGTTTAATGCAACTTCCGTTGCACTTTGTTTGGGCTGTATTCCATATCTTAGTAATCGTGTTACAAGCATTCGTATTTATGATGCTAACCATTGTTTACCTAAGCATGGCAAGTTCAGACAATCACTAATTTATACACTTTTTATATTTAACTTTAACAATTGAAACTTTGGAGAAAAAAATGGAACTAGTATTAGGTCTTAAGTACATCGCAGTTGCTTTACTTATCGGCTTCGGTGCAATCGGTACTGCTATCGGCTTCGGTAACATGGGTGGTAAATTCCTAGAAGCATGTGCGCGTCAGCCTGAACTTGCACCTTCATTACAAGTTAAGATGTTCATCCTAGCTGGTCTAATCGATGCGGTAGCAATGATCGGTGTTGGTATCGCAATGGTAATCCTGTTCGTACTTTAATTTTATTTTTTGAACAGCTTACTATTTTAAGGAGGAGCGGTCGTGAACATAACAGCCACTCTTATCGGTGAATTAATTGCGTTTACGGTGTTTGTACTATTTTGTATGAAATATGTATGGCCACCACTTAATGATGCAATTGAGTCTCGCCAGAAGAAAATTGAAGATGGTTTAGCTGCCTCTGATAGAGCCGAAAAAGACTTAGAACTTGCGCAACAAAAAGCTGCAGAACAGCTTAAAGATGCAAAAGCTCAAGCGGCTGATATCATTGAACAAGCTAAAAAGCGTGCCGTGCTTATTGTTGACGAAGAAACTGTTCGTGGACAAGAAGAGCGTGAAAAAATTATTGCTCAAGGGCACTCTGAAATTGAATCAGAGCGTAACCGTGTAACAGAAGAGCTACGTAAGCAAGTAGCAACTCTGGCAGTGGTTGGCGCTGAAAGAATTTTAGAGCGTGAAATCAATCAAGCCGCACATAGTGACATCGTTGAAAAACTTGTCGCTGAGCTGTAATTAGGAGGGTATGAGCATGTCTGAATTGACTACTATCGCTCGCCCATACGCTAAAGCGGCTTTTGAACTTGCCGTTGAAAAAGGCACGATTGAAAGCTGGAATGACATGTTGTTTTTTGCAGGCGAAGTTGCCAGCAATGAACAAGCATCAGCCATTCTAGCTGGATTGCCTACTGCTACTGCACAAGCTGAGTTATTTATTAACTTATGTGCTGAGCAGCTCAACGAACAAGGTCAGAACCTAGTTAAGGTGATGGCTGAAAATGGACGTTTGATTGCACTGCCTGAGGTTGCTCAGTTATTCGCTGCGTTTAAAGCAGAGTATGACAAAGAAATCGACGTAGATGTGATTTCGGCAACCCCTCTTGCTGCAGCGCAGCAAGAGTCATTGGTAGCGACACTTGAAAAACGTTTCGCACGCAAAGTTAAGCTGAATTGTAGTGAAGACGCTGCAGTTGTTGGCGGCCTTATTATTAAGGCGGGTGACACTGTAATCGACGGCTCAGTACGCGGTAAATTAAACCGCTTAGCCACAACACTACAATCGTAATTGGGAAAAAGAGCATGCAACTTAATTCCACTGAAATTTCAGATCTGATCAAACAACGTATTGAGCAGTTCGAAGTTGTAAGTGAAGCTCGTAACGAAGGTACTATCGTATCTGTTACTGACGGTATCATCCGCATCCACGGTCTAGCTGACTGTATGCAAGGTGAGATGATTGAGCTTCCAGGCAACCGTTATGCTATCGCACTAAACCTTGAGCGTGACTCAATTGGTGCAGTAGTTATGGGTCCTTACGCTGACCTTACTGAAGGCGTAAAAGTATACACAACTGGACGTATCTTAGAAGTTCCTGTTGGTGCTGGCTTACTTGGTCGTGTTGTAAACACACTAGGTGCTCCTATCGACGGTAAAGGCGCTTTAGATAACGACGGTTTTGAACCTGTAGAAAAAATTGCACCAGGTGTAATCGAACGTCAATCTGTAGATGAGCCAGTTCAAACTGGTTACAAATCTATTGATGCGATGATTCCAGTTGGTCGTGGTCAGCGTGAGCTTGTAATCGGTGACCGCCAAACAGGTAAAACTGCACTAGCAATCGATGCAATCATCAACCAAAAGAACACAGGCGTTAAGTGTGTGTACGTAGCGGTTGGCCAAAAAGCATCTACTATTGCTAACGTAGTACGTAAATTAGAAGAGCACGGTGCACTTGCAAATACTATCGTAGTTGTAGCATCTGCTTCTGAGTCTGCGGCACTTCAGTACTTAGCACCGTTCTCGGGCTGTACTATGGGTGAATACTTCCGTGACCGTGGTGAAAACGCATTAATCGTATATGATGATTTATCTAAGCAAGCTGTTGCTTACCGTCAAATCTCATTACTACTTAAGCGTCCACCAGGTCGTGAAGCATACCCAGGTGACGTATTCTACCTTCACTCGCGTCTTTTAGAGCGTGCATCGCGTGTAAACGCTGATTACGTTGAAAAGTTCACTAATGGTGAAGTGAAAGGACAAACTGGTTCATTGACGGCATTGCCAATCATTGAAACTCAAGGCGGCGACGTTTCTGCGTTCGTACCGACAAACGTTATCTCTATCACCGATGGTCAGATCTTCTTAGAAACTGACTTATTCAACTCAGGTATCCGTCCGGCAGTAAATGCTGGTATCTCGGTATCGCGTGTTGGTGGTGCTGCACAAACTAAAATCGTTAAGAAACTAGGTGGCGGTATCCGTCTAGCCCTAGCTCAGTACCGTGAATTAGCTGCGTTCTCGCAGTTCGCGTCTGACCTTGATGATGCAACTCGTGCTCAACTTGAGCATGGTGAGCGTGTAACAGAGCTAATGAAGCAGAAACAGTACGCACCAATGTCTGTTGCTGAAATGTCTTTGTCGTTATTTGCAGCTGAGAAAGGTTATCTTAAAGATATCGAAATCTCTAAAATTATGGATTTCGAAGCAGCTTTACTTTCTTATGCAAGTAGCACATACGCAGAGCTTGTGGCTCAAATCAATGAAACTGGTAACTACAACGCCGAGATCGAAGCGCAGCTTAAAGAACTTCTTGAGAAGTTCAAGTCTACGCAAACTTGGTAATTTAGTTATTAATGGTGCGCTTTAGTTTACTAAAGCACACCTTGATTCGGAGAGAGAGTCATGGCCAGCGGAAAAGAGATTAAAAGCAAGATCGGGAGTATTAAAAATACTCAAAAGATCACTAGCGCAATGGAAATGGTTGCTGCGTCTAAAATGAAAAAGGCGCAAGAACGAGTGGCTTCAAGCCGTCCATACGCTGACAAATTACGCAAAGTAATTGGTCGTGTTGCTCAAGCAAATCTTGATTTTACTCACCCGTTCTTAGAAGAACGTGAAGTAAAACGAGTTGGTTATATTGTTATCTCTACAGACCGTGGTCTATGTGGCGGCTTAAACTCAAATGAGTTTAAAAAAGTTGCATTAGACATTAAAGCGTGGAAAGAAAAAGGTGTGGACGCTGAGTTTGCAACTTTAGGTAGCAAAGCTGCTAGTTTCTTTCAACGTTTTGGCGGTCAAGTGCTTGCTAAAAAAGCAGGCCTTGGAGATAAGCCTTCAGTACAAGACGTAATTGGTCCTGTAAAAATTATGCTAGATGCATTCTCTGAAGGTAAAATTGACCGTTTATTCCTGGTATATAACAACTTCGTTAATACCATGAAGCAAGAACCAACAATTGACCAGTTACTCCCTTTGCCAAAAGCTGAAGAAGAAGTATCTGCCCACACATGGGACTACTTATACGAGCCAGGCCCAGACGCTATATTAGAGTCTTTGCTTGTACGCTTTGTTGAGTCTCAGGTATACCAAGGTGTGGTTGAGAACGCTGCCTCTGAACAGGCTGCCCGTATGGTTGCAATGAAAGCTGCAACAGATAATGCCGGCGACCTTATGGATGAGTTACAGCTTGTTTATAACAAGGCCCGCCAAGCGGCAATCACACAAGAAATTAGTGAGATTGTTTCTGGTTCAGCCGCAGTTTAATGCTTCAGGCAAAGATTAACGAGAGGAATAGACATGAGTTTAGGTAAGGTCGTCCAAATTATCGGTGCCGTTGTGGATATTGAGTTTTCTCAAGACAACGTGCCAGCCGTATATGACGCGCTAAAAGTAACAGATGGCGATTTAGCTGGTTTGACTTTAGAAGTTCAACAACAGCTAGGTGGCGGTGTTGTTCGTACTATCGCACTAGGTACTACTGACGGTTTACGTCGTGGCGCAGCGGTAGAAAATACAGGTGAAGCGATTCAAGTTCCAGTTGGTAAAGCAACGCTTGGTCGTATCATGAACGTACTTGGTGAGCCAATCGATGAAGCTGGCCCAATCGGCGAAGAAGACCGTATGTCTATTCACCGTGCAGCGCCTTCATACGAAGAGCAATCAAGTTCAGTAGAACTTTTAGAAACTGGTATCAAGGTAATCGACCTTGTATGTCCATTTGCTAAAGGTGGTAAAGTTGGTTTATTCGGTGGTGCCGGTGTAGGTAAAACCGTAAACATGATGGAACTTATCCGTAACATCGCAATCGAGCACAGCGGCTACTCAGTATTCGCAGGTGTTGGTGAGCGTACTCGTGAGGGTAACGATTTCTACCATGAGATGAACGATTCAAACGTACTTGATAAAGTATCGCTTGTATACGGTCAGATGAACGAGCCTCCTGGTAACCGTTTACGCGTAGCGTTAACTGGTCTTACTATGGCTGAGAAGTTCCGTGACGAAGGTCGCGATGTACTTTTCTTCGTAGATAACATCTACCGTTACACGCTTGCTGGTACAGAAGTATCTGCACTTCTTGGTCGTATGCCATCAGCGGTAGGTTACCAGCCTACACTTGCTGAAGAAATGGGTGTACTTCAAGAGCGTATCGCTTCAACGAAGACAGGTTCAATTACATCAATCCAAGCGGTATACGTACCTGCGGATGATTTAACGGATCCATCTCCAGCAACTACCTTTGCTCACTTAGATGCAACAGTCGTACTTTCACGTGATATCGCATCACTTGGTATCTACCCAGCGGTAGACCCACTTGATTCATCTTCACGTCAACTTGACCCATTAGTAATTGGTCAAGAGCACTACGATACAGCACGTGGCGTTCAAACAGTTCTTCAGCGTTACAAAGAACTTAAAGACATCATTGCTATCCTAGGTATGGACGAGCTTTCTGACGAAGATAAGCAACTTGTATCTCGTGCACGTAAAATCCAGCGTTTCCTATCTCAGCCATTCTTCGTGGCAGAGGTATTTACAGGTGCGCCAGGTAAATACGTTTCACTAAAAGACACAATTGCTGGCTTTAAAGGCATTCTAAGCGGTGAATTTGATGACCTTCCAGAGCAAGCGTTCTACATGGTTGGCTCTATCGAAGAAGCTCAAGAAAAAGCTAAAAGCATGTAATTAGGAGGGTAGTATGGCAGCTATGACTGTACATCTTGACGTAGTAAGCGCAGAGCAGAGCTTGTTCTCTGGTCTAGTTGAATCGATTCAAGTATCTGGTAGTGAAGGTGAGCTTGGTGTTAATGCCGGTCACGCCCCACTACTAACTGCCCTTAAACCTGGTATGGTACGTTTAGTTAAGCAACATGGTGAAGAAGAACTCATCTACATTGCTGGCGGTACACTAGAAGTTCAACCGAACATAGTAACCGTACTTGCTGATACAGCTGTTCGTGGTGAAGACCTAGACGAGCAAGCCGCAGAGCAAGCTAAGCGTGACGCAGAAAGCCAAATGGCTAATGCGTCAGCAGCTGAATTTGATTATCAAAAAGCAGCTATGCAACTAGCAGAAGCTATTGCACAACTTCGCGTAATTCAGCAATTACGTAAAAAGTAAGCCTATCCGGTTTTTAAAAGCCCACGTTATGTGGGCTTTTTTGTGCCTGTAATTTGGCTTTACACTTATATCGGTTAGCAAAGCTAGTTACAATAAGTGTAATTATTATGAATAGTTTGTTTATGATAGATTCAGCCATTATTTTTTATAATACGGCTGAGTATGTATACATGGAATGACATGCGTAATCTAGTTAAGCTACTTTCATTAACTCCTCACTAAAACAACGGAAAAAGGAAATTGTTTTAATGGCTCTAACAACAGTAATTCTTGCTGCGGGTAAAGGTACTCGTATGCGCTCTGCTCTACCAAAAGTACTGCATAAAGTGGCAGGTAAACCTATGGTGCAGCATGTTATAGATAACGCAAAGGCACTTGGTGCAACCACCACTAATTTAGTTTACGGGCATGGCGGCGAACTATTACAACAACAACTTGCCGATAACGACGTAAACTGGGTACTGCAAGCAGAACAACTTGGTACTGGCCACGCAGTAGCACAAGCAAGCCCTCATATTAATGATGACGACACTGTACTTGTTTTATACGGCGATGTACCCCTTACAAAGCAATCAACACTTGAGCGCTTACTAGCTGCAACCCCTCAAAATGGCTTAGCAGTACTCACAGTAACCTTGGCTAACCCAAATGGCTATGGCCGTATGCTACGAGAAGAGGGCAAGCTTGTAGGTATTATTGAGCAAAAAGATGCAAGCGCTGAGCAGCTACTTATCAGCGAAGTAAACACCGGCATTATGGCGGTTAACGGCAAGCTTTTAAAAACATGGTTAGGCAATCTATCTAACAATAATGCGCAAGGCGAATACTACCTTACAGATATTGTTGCTATGGCGCACAGTGAAGGTGTAGAAATCACCTCAGCACAGCCCGAACATGCAATGGAAGTTGAAGGCGCAAACAACCGCGTACAACTTGCAGGCCTAGAGCGTGCTTATCAAGCATGGCAAGCAGAAGAGTTAATGTTAAATGGTGCCACCCTAGCCGACCCTGCTCGTATTGATGTACGTGGCAATGTTAAAACAGGCGAAGACGTATTAATTGATATAAACGTTATTTTTGAAGGTAATGTAACCCTAGGCAATAACGTACAAATTGGCCCTAACTGCGTACTTAAAAACTGTACCATAGGCGATTATGTTGTAATAAAAGCGAATACCCTAATTGAAGATGCAAGCGTAGCGGCTAAATGTACGCTGGGCCCATATGCTCGCCTGCGCCCTGGTGCGGTAATGGAAGAAGACTCGCACATTGGTAACTTTGTAGAGATGAAAAAAACCCGCTTAGGTAAAGGCTCTAAAGCAAATCACTTAAGTTACTTAGGCGATGCTGAAATTGGTGAAAAAGTGAATATAGGCGCTGGTACTATTACCTGTAACTACGATGGAGTTAATAAAGCAAAAACCATTATTGGTGATAACGCCTTTATTGGTTCTAACTCATCACTTGTTGCCCCAGTACACATTGGTGAAACAGCAACTGTAGGTGCAGGCTCTGTGATCACCAGTACCGTTGAAGATGAGCAGCTTGCAATAGCACGTTCTAAACAGCGTAATTTAACAGGCTGGAAACGGCCAGTTAAAAAATAATTATAAAAGGCTACTTAGGTAGCCTTTTTTATTTCAGTTGAAGTTTAAACTGTTCTTTATAGCGCCTAGACAAGTTAAGCATCTTACCTGTAGTAAGTTTTATTTCACTATCGCCACTAGGTAGCGGTGTAATAGTCTCTATTCTATCAAGGTTTACGCCATGGCTGCGATGGACTCTGCAAAAGCCTTTCTCTTCTAGTTGCCTGCTTAGTTCTGTTAGGGTCATTCTTAAAGGGTAAATAGACGTGCCAATATACAAGTTTACATAGTTGCCCGATGATTCAAGCCAATCAACATCGTCTATTTTTACAATAAACTCTTTACCATGCTTTTTTACAAGCAAACGATTTAGAGTGGGTGTTGCTTGTTGCTCGCTTTCTTCTATAGAAGATGCCTCCCCAATTAATTGCTGAACGACATATTGATATACTTTTATGAGCGTAATAAAAAATATAAAGCTTATAGCATCCTTTTGATATTCGTATATTAATTCAAACCAACTCAAACCAAAATCATAAGAGCGACCCCAAGCTAAATATACAAGCTTGCGACTGCCTACCATAATAGCAATATGTAACATGCTAAATATAATTGAAGCGCCAACATACATACCCAATGAAGTAGGTATTTTATGCCATTTAAAAGGTGTGTTATTCAAAAACCAAATTAAAGCCGGAAACATAAGCAAAGATCCTAGCGCGCTTGAATACTCCCATACAAATGGCTCCCAAATTAAAAATGTTAAATCTCCTGATCTTTTTACCTCCATAATTTGGGTTGTAGCATTTACGGTATTATTAATTAATACGTAAGCACACAGTAATACTGATGCGTATAAGGTTTGAAAACGCTGAAAGTGTTGTAGGTTCATAGTATGTGCTTATATTTATGTGGTGAGTTTATCCCTAAATACCACCGTTTATCACTATTGCCTGTAATATAAGCACTTATGAATAGTTTTTGCGAGTCGTTTAAGTTTTACTAGTACCAATAGGTATACATTGGTTTTAGCATGAATAAACAATTACACGTAACAAACCGTCATTACTTTCTTGATTGGCTGAGAGTCATTGCGTTTGCTGTACTTATTTTTTATCACATTGGCATGTTGTACAGCGAAAACTGGGGCTTTCACTTTAAAAGCACTTATATATCTCACTACGTAGAGTATTTTTTGTTGGTGTTTGCTCCTTGGAGAATGCTACTGATTTGGTTTATATCTGGAGTAGCACTTCGCTTTATGCTCGATAAAGTGAGAGGTGTTAAATCAAATGCGTTATTTGTTTTAAATCGCTCTATTTTTATATTACTACCATTGCTGGTGGGGTTATGGTTAATAGTTCCCTTTCAGTTGTATGCAGAAATGTCGCAAAAAAGCGTAATAGACATAACGTATTGGCAGTTCTACTTAGCGTTTATAGATATTAATAATGAGATGTTCGCTAATTACCAGTCTGGGGTATGGCCGCACGTAGACGTAAATCATTTATGGTATTTACGCTCTCTTTGGCAGTTCATGCTTATCATTATTTTATTTTCACTATTCATGAAGCTCCCTTTTTTTACGCCTTTATTCAAGCTAGGTAAAGTGAGCCAGCCATTACTGGTAAGCTTATTAGTCATAGCCATGTTGCTTACACATAACTACTTAGAAGGAGATGCTGTAAGGGAGGCTAACGGCTTTATATTTCTATTTATAGGGTATTTGTCAGCCAAACATAATTATTTTTGGGCGAGCCTAAAACACTATTTTTGGGTGTTATGTGTAAGCTTTACCCTGCTGTGTATATACATATTAATGGCTTACCAAAACGTATTTGATTTACCTAGTTATATCTTTACTACTATATACAATATTCAAAGAGTACTGGGAGTGCTTACCATGCTTGCACTCGCACAGCATTTTTTAAACTTTAAAACTAATTACTTAAAAACATTTAATAGCTGGGTGTTTCCTTTTTATTTATTGCACCAAAGTGTACTCATAATCCTATGTTTTGTTTTGCAGCCTTTAGAGGTAGGTTCTTTTATTGAACCACTCTTGGTTGTTATTGGTACATGGTGTATTTGCGTGGTTATTACATTAATAGTGACACGTATTGATATATTAAGGCCTTTAATAGGTGTTAAAACTCAAAATAGCTATTCCCAGCCTTATAAATTATTAGGTTATACAGTAAGCCTTATTCTTGTGTGCCCCTTAGCATTTAAACTCGTTTTTTAAGTTAAAAAAGCTTTATTAAAAGTGCCATAGCTTTGTCATACCTGTGTGTTGTTATTTTGTTCAATACCACACTAAGGAAAATAACAATGTTAAAAAGGTCACTTATAGCACTTTCACTCATATCAATATTAACGGGTTGCTCACTAGATGGAGGTGACGGCCAAGACGGCACGCAAGGTATCCAAGGGGAGCAAGGCACAGCGGGTCAAAATGGTACTAACGGCACCAATGCAAACTCTGCGTTAAATATAAGTTTAGTAGGCCGCGCTGTACTTAATGCCCAAAGCCCCGAAGGTGCAGCCGAAATAGTCGCATATCAAGCATCTAAAAAGTGGATTTACGCCATTAACAGCTCTGGTGATGAAGCCGTTGTTAATATTATACCCGCCGACACCTTTGATACGGCGGCCCTTGTTCAAGATAACGAAGGGATAGTGAGTGCAACTAACCTAACATCAACCATTACCCTTACCTTAAACGACAACACCCCAGGCGATGCCAACAGCATAGCAATAGATGAAAACAACCAAATGCTAGCTGTGGCTATGGCTGCTAAAAATGTGGGCGAAGCGGGACAAATTGCATTTTACGACATAAGCGGCGATGCACCCGCATTCATAAAAAATGTACCAGCGGGCTTTTTACCAGACATGGTGACTTTTAACCACGACGGTACAAAAGTAGTTGTAGCCAATGAAGGTGAACCTAATGGCGATTACAGTATCGACCCAGAAGGCTCTGTAAGCATAATTAATATAGTAGAAGGTGTAGTAGCCGATACGGCAACTAATATTGGCTTTACTACTTACAATAGTCAGCAAGCTGAACTTGAATCTGATGGATTTGTGTTTGCTAACCCTACAGGGCGCACTATTAACGGAAATGTAATAAATACGACAGTAGCTATGGATTTAGAGCCTGAGTACGTCAGCATTTCTAAAGATAACAAATATGCCTACGTATCAATTCAAGAAAATAACGGTCTCGCTATTATTAACCTAGAAGATAATAGCGTAGAGCTAAAAGCGCTAGGCTTTAAAGACTGGTCAGATTTACAAATAGATGCATCAGATAAAGACGGCGGTGTTAATTTTAAATCGTACCCAGGGCTTTACGGTATGTATCAGCCAGATACAATCTCAAGCTTTAGCTGGAAAGGCGCAAATTTTATAGTATCGGCAAATGAAGGTGATGCACGCGAGTACTTCTTTGATGTAACAGATGAAGCAGACTGCACAGCAAAGGGCGGCCTAGATTACGATGAAGATGATGGCTGTCTTGCCTATATAGATGAAAGCCGCGTTGAAGATTTAACGCTTGCAGCTAATTTTGACTACTTAAATAACGACGATGACGATATAGGCCGCTTGAAGGTAAGCACTGTAAAAGGTGATACGAATGACGACGGTCAATACGAATCGCTTTATGCCTATGGTGCACGCTCATTTACTATTTGGGACAGTAATGGGCTGGTGGTATTTGACTCAGGCGATGACATAGGTCGTATTACCGCGTCGGTTCATGGTGAAGCCTTTAATAACAATGAAGATGAAAACGAAGGTGACACACGCTCAGATGATAAAGGCGCAGAACCCGAAGCGCTAACAATAGGTACGATAGACGAACGCACTTTTGCCTTTATAGGTCTTGAGCGCATGGGCGGGATTATGGTTTACGATATTACCAACCCTTACGATGTGCAATTTGAAGATTACTTTTATAACCGTGGTGTAATAGAAGGGGCAGATATAACCGGCGACCTTGCGCCCGAAGGCATGGTATTTGTACCTGCCGAACAAAGTGCGACAGGCGAGCCACTGCTTATAATCGGTAATGAGATCTCAGGTTCTATAGCTGTATGGCAAATTGCAGCAAATTAAAACCAACAAAGCAGTACAGCGATTACTAAATGTACTGCTTTTTCTAACGCGCAAATATTAGCTGTAAAATAGCGACTTAACATGCGCGTTTTTTAATCTAAAATCAGCCCGCAGGCCTTTATTTGTATGCGTTTCATACTAAATTCATTTATTTGTCAAAAAGCTGAAATAAAACATTGACCCCCGCTCGAATCTCCCTATAATGCGACCCCACTGAGACGGGAAACGCTGAAGCGTAGCAAGGCACAACGGCTCAGAGAGTTAAGTAAAACTTCGGTTATAAATCTTCTAAAAAGAAAGTTTAAAATTAAGTGTTGACTCGAAAAATAAAGGATGTATTATACGCATCCCTAGCGACAACGTCGAAACGTTCTTTAACATTATATAGAAATCATCTGTGTGGGCACTCGTTCAGATAGTGT
>NZ_PNCY01000029.1:0-214516 GCF_005887105.1 Pseudoalteromonas sp. S2893
CCAAGTCTTTCATTAAAACCGTCAACCTATTTCAGGACGGGACAGCTTTATTATCAGGCCACCTTAGGCTTCCTCGCTTATTTGCCCATTTCGGTTTGCTATTAGCCGCTATTAACGTATTGATGTACTACTTTTATTTTTTAGATTTTAAAATTGGTAATTAAAATAGTATGTTGTGGCTCAAGGATGATTTACCTTCAAGAAAACTTATTGTTTATCGTGCAATGATGCTCATGGATAACGTTGTTTGTTTTATTTGTATTCCAACCTTTTGACACAATTAACTATACATCATCACTTTTGCAGCTTTGCTGTGCTGTATACCTACGACGCTGGCTATGCGTAAATCAGTCATTAATTGAAGAACGTACTTAATATTGCAATCTAAAGGTTAGGTTTATTGACGATAGCGCTTATAAGGTAGTGAACTTTGTCTTATAGGCGACTAAGCAGCTCAAAGTAAGCGTGGGCTGGTAAAACAATGCGCGTTTGTTTTTAGTTAGCAAAACCATTTATTAAACCATTCATTAAACAGCGCAGCAGAAACTAAATCTTCAAATTATCACACCTTGCAAAGGGGGTTAAATACCCTTACTAGAAACGCTAAGGTATATTTTTATAAAATTAAAATGCCTAGTTACAGCAGTTTAAAGAGTGCTTGTTTTCCCATCATAAATTACGACCATAGTCTCTGTTTCTAACCTTAAGAACTTGGTGCATGCTTAAGATAATGTTTGTAGTGTGTAATTAGGAACTTATATGAAACATCAACTAGCCAAAAGTGTCGCGCTTTCTTTATTATCCCCTGTGATTGTTGGTAGTTTACTTGGCCTTTATTATGGGCTCACTATGAATGGCGATGCAGTTACCATTTTTTTACAACTACTGATGAGTGCAATTGCGAACGCACATATTGTTGGGCTTACTATGGCCGCTTTTGTCGTACCGGGTTATTTGCTTATGTTTAAGTATGCAAAAGTGAATTATTCAGGTGTACTGACTCTTGGGCTGCTCGGTGGCGCAATATTTAGTTATTTACTCAGTGCTACAACAGGTGAGATATTTTTAATTAATAGTGTAATGGCCGCTTTTGCCGCAGGACTATTTTTATTTGGCCTGCGTAAAACATCAAAAAAATAATTGCAGAAATATTAATCAAGCGTGCTGAAAAACGGCGCTATTTCTGTTTTTTTGCCTGTAAAAGGTTTCAATTTTTCACGACAAAGAGTACCTTTAGCTACTGTCTTTTTAATAATAAGTAGTTTGGTATGCAAAAGCACGATTTTTACCAGTCATTAGTTAAGCAAACTGAATCACTAATTGCTGGTGAATCTAATGTCATTGCTAATATGGCTAACGTAAGTGCGCTATTATTTACCTCATTAGAAGATGTAAATTGGGCGGGCTTTTACTTTATGGATTCGCCAAGTGAATTAGTGCTTGGGCCTTTTCAAGGTAATCCAGCGTGTATTCGTATCCCTGTTGGTAAAGGGGTGTGTGGTACGGCTGCAGCAACGTTAGAAACTCAACTAATTGAAGATGTGCATGCGTTTGATGGCCATATAGCCTGCGATGCAGCGTCTAACTCTGAGATTGTTGTACCTATCATGAAAAATGATAAAATAGTTGCTGTTCTTGATATCGATAGCCCAACTATTGGTCGATTTGATACTGATGACCAAGCAGGTCTTGAAGCATTAGTTAAATGCTTAGAGGCAAGCTTATAATGAAAGACTTGCTAAATGTTCAAGACTACCTATTCGCAGTACAAGATGTAGGCGATTGGGAAGGGGAAGAAGAACATGTAGCGGAAACGCTCAATGATTTGATTCACATAGCCTGGGATAAACTTCCAGATGATTTAGATTGTGAATCAATCGATGAAATAATAAATGGTATTTGGGAACACCTTCGAGGTGATTTGGCTGTACTTGAAGCCGACTTCGAAGAGTTAATCGACTGGGTAATACACTACGTTGACTCGTCCCTTGATGAAAAGATGTGAAAAATAGGTTCTAAAATGGAAACCACAAACAAGCTAAAAGATATTAATGAAGTGCTGGAATTTCTTTATCAAGAATTTCCACAATGTTTTAAACAAAAAGACGGTATTAAACCGCTTAAAGTCGGTATTTTTAAAGATATTGCCGAGCGTATCGAAGGGTCTGAAAAAGTAAGTAAGACTCAAGTACGTCAAGCGCTTAGAAAATACACGTCTAACTGGCGTTATTTAGAAGCTGTGACTAAGTCAGAGTTTCGTATTGATCTTGATGGCAATCAAGGTGAAAAAGTTGAGCAAGAGCACATTGACCACGCTCAAAAAGCACTAGAAGAAAGCCGTGCTAAAATGGCAAAACGCAAAAAACAACAGCGTCCACGCCAAGATTCAGATTCTAAATCTTTCAAGAAAAAACCAGCCCACGCTAGCAAAAACAATGCACAAGCTAACAAACCAGCTAAAGCAGCCCCAGCTAAACGTTCAGGAAAAGTTGAACCTTTACCTGCAAGTGAGGTCAAGGTTAATAACAAGGTTAAGGTTAAACTTGGCCAAGCACTTGTAAATGCGGTAATTACTGAAGTAAACAAAGACGAAGTTCATGTTGAATTAGTAACAGGCATGCAAGTTAAAACCAAAGCTGACAGCTTATACATTATTTAAGTTGTAAATAAATTAAGGAGTTGTGTATGAGTAAAAAGTTTACGCTCATTCCGTTAGTTGCTGCCCTGTTTTCAGGTTCTTTATTCGCTTCTGTAGAAGCGGCAAAACTTGAAGACTTGCCTGTACTTAAACAAGAAAGTCAACATGGCACTGCCAGCAAACGAGTGGCTAACTTATTTGCTCGTTCACACTATACACCGGTTCGATTTAACGATGGGCTTTCTAGCAAAGTGTACGATCGTTATATCGAATCCCTTGATTTTAACAAAAGTGTGTTTTTAGCAAGCGACATTGCAGCGTTTGAAAAATACCGCAACGATTTTGATAATGCTATTACCACCGGTAAGCTTGACTTTACGTTTGATATTTTTAACTTAAGCTTAAAGCGCCGTTTTGAACGTTATGATTACTCTTTATCACTACTCGATAAAGAAATGACGTTTGATAAAGACGATGAATACTTTTTTGACCGTGAAGATTCGGCATGGCCAGCATCGCAAGCTGAGCTTGATGAAATTTGGCGTGAACGCGTTAAATACGATGCCTTACGTTTAAAAATGACAGGCAAAGATTGGGAAGGGATCAAAGAGGTCCTTACTAAGCGTTATAAAAATGCACAAAAACGTTTAGTGCAAACAAATTCAGAAGATGCATTTCAAATTGTAATGAACTCGCTAGCGCGAAGCATTGAGGCGCATACGTCGTACTTATCGCCGCGCCGCGCAGAACAATTTAAAATGGATATGGACTTAGAGCTTGAAGGCATTGGCGCCGTTTTAAGCCCAGATGAAGATTACACCGTTATTCGTAGCTTAGTACCAGGTGGTCCTGCCGATAAAACAGAGCAGCTAAAAGCTGACGACAAAATTATTGGTGTTGCCCAAGATCAAAAAGAGTTTGTTGATGTTATTGGCTGGCGTTTAGATGATGTAGTTGATTTAATCAAAGGCCCTAAAGGCACTAAGGTACGTTTACAGTATCTTAAAGGCTCTGATGCACATGGCACGCCTAAAGTAGTTGAAATCACCCGTGATAAAATTCGCTTAGAAGATAGGGCGGCTAAATCTGAAGTATTTGAAGCGAGTTATTCAAATTTAACTTCAAAAATTGGTGTTATTGAGATCCCAGGCTTTTACAACAATCTTTCAAAAGACGTTAAAGTTGAATTAGCTAAACTTAAAGAAGAAAACGTAGACGGTATTATTATTGATTTGCGCCAAAATGGCGGAGGATCATTATATGAAGCTACACAGCTATCAGGCTTGTTTTTTGACCAAGGTCCGGTTGTTCAAATTCATACATTAAATAACCGTATTGAAGAGCAAAAAGACCGTGACGGAATTACCTACTACGATGGCCCATTAACTGTTTTAGTTGACCGTTATAGTGCTTCAGCCTCTGAAATTTTTGCCGCCGCAATGCAAGACTATGGCCGCGCAGTAATTATAGGCGAGCAAACCTTTGGTAAGGGAACGGTTCAGCAGCACAAAGGCTTAGGTCGTGCGTACGATTTATATGACAATGACTTAGGTAGCGTACAATACACTATTGCTAAGTTTTACCGTATAAACGGCGGCAGTACTCAGCATAAAGGGGTTATTCCTGATATTTCATTCCCTTCGGCGATAGACCCAGCAGAATGGGGCGAGAGCAAGCAAGATAATGCATTGCCGTGGGATAGCATAGTACGAGCTAAGTATAATAGGCAGGGTAATTTAACGCCTGTAATCACTTATCTTGAAAAACAGCACGAAGTACGTATTAAGTCAGAGCCAGAGTTTGGTTACGTATTTGATGATATTGCCCGTTACAATGAAGAGAAAGACCGCAAAACTATTTCTTTAGTTGAAGCAGACCGTATTAAAGAAAAAGATGAAAATGAAGCACGTACTCTAGCGCGCACTAATGAGCGTTTAAAGCGTTTAGGTAAAGAGCCAATAGAAAACCTAGATGATGTACCTGAGGTAATTGAAGAGCTTGACCCTTTCTTAGAAGAGGCAGCACTGATCACTCAAGATTACATTAACTTTGGCCGTATCGCTAAAAAATAAACACGTATTTACCCCGTTTAAAAGGCGCTTTTTGCGCCTTTTTTGTTACCTAAATTTCGCTAAATTGCTATAATCGCGAATTACTAAATTGAGTTACATTACTGTGGCTTAAAAAAAGCACTGATACGCTAAAAATAATAAATAACCACGCCACGATATGTGGTGTGCAGGAGTCACTATTTTGAAGCCTTTAGAAAAACCGATTAAACCCGCCTCGTTTTTTGATGCACTTGTTCCTATCACTGTTTTAATTTGCCTTTTAGGCGCAGCGGTATATTTATTTGGCGATAATTCGTCATCAGGTCCTAACCAAATAGCGTTATTATTTGCCACCTTTGCTGCGGCACTAATAGGGCTAAAAAATGGCTATACGTGGAAAAAGCTTGAAGAAGCCATGATTGAAGGTATTACCTTATCATTGGGGGCTATTTTAATTTTATTAATGGTGGGTGCCTTAATTGGTACTTGGCTGTTGTCGGGCACAGTGCCAACGCTCATTTATTATGGCTTACAGGTTATTAACCCAAGCTGGTTTTACGCCGCAAGCTGCTTAATTTGTGGCATTGTTGCAATGAGTATAGGTAGCTCTTGGACCACAGCTGCCACCATAGGTGTGGCGCTTTTAGGGGTGGCCACCGGGTTAGGGCTTGATCAAACTGTGACGGCAGGGGCGGTTATTTCGGGTGCTTACTTTGGTGACAAACTTAGTCCGCTTTCTGAAACTACTAACTTAGCACCGGCTGTTGTTGGAGCTGATTTATTTGAACATATTCATCACATGTTATGGACTACTGTTCCTAGCTTTGTCATTGCATTAATCATTTTTATATTTATGGGCTTTAATGCAACGGCTTCTAACGAAGCCGGCAGGATTGACGAAATAACAGCGATTTTAGAGCAAAACTTTAATATTGGCTTTGAAATGTTAATTCCATTAATTGTGCTGCTAGTTTTAGCTATTAAAAAAATGCCAGCGTTTCCGGCAATTTCAATTGGAGCTGTGATTGGTGCTGTGTGGGCAATGTTGTTTCAGTCTGACTTAATTGCGACACAAATCGACCTTTCTCAGGGTGAGTTGGTTGGTTATTTTAAAATTATTTGGACGACTTTTTTCGATGGTTTTAGCATCGACACGGGTGATGACAAAATGGATTCACTACTCAGTGGTGGCGGAATGGCAGGGATGTTAACTACAACATGGCTGATCATGACGGCTCTTATGTTTGGTGCCATTATGGAAAAAACCGGCTTATTAGATATTTTTGTTAAGAGCATTTTAAAAATTGCAAAAAGCACGGGCTCGCTTATTACATCAACCATTGCTACTTGTGTGGGCACAAACTTAATAGCGGCTGATCAATACATTGCTATTGTAGTGCCAGGTCGTATGTTTAAAGAAGAATATAAAAAGCGTGGCTTAAAGCCCGTTAATTTATCGCGTACTTTAGAAGATGGCGGCACAATAACTAGCCCGCTAATTCCGTGGAATACCTGTGGTGCGTACATGCAAAGCGTTTTATTAATAAACCCATTTGACTATGCCTTGTATGCTTTCTTTAATTTAATTAACCCTTTCTTAGCCATTATTTATGCGTACGTAGGCATTAAAATTTTACGCATTGAACCTAAGCAACCTGCTTAAATCTAAATAGCTCCTTTTTAAGGAGCTTTAGTTGGAGTAACTATGACTGTTTCAGCAAAGCCAAAAGCGCAATACTTAAAAGACTACACTGCGCCTAATTTTTCTATAGAGCACACTGAACTCACTTTTGACTTACAACCACTAAATACAAAAGTGACGGCTCTACTAACACTTAAAAGAACAACAAATCAAAACTCAGCGCTTGTGTTAGATGGCATAGACTTACAATTAGTGGAGCTGCAAGTAGATAATGTTGCTTATACTAATTATAAGATTGAAGGTGAGCACCTAATCATTAATGATTTACCTCACACATGCCAACTTAAAATTGTTACTGAAATTTCTCCTGATACAAATACCTCTTTAGAAGGCTTGTATTTATCTGGTGGTGCGTATTGCACGCAATGTGAAGCGCAAGGTTTTAGAAAAATAACCTACTTTTTAGACCGCCCTGATGTGTTAAGCACGTACGATGTGACGATTATTGCTGATAAAAGCTTTAAGCATTTACTGTCAAATGGTAACCAAATTGACAGTGGTGAAACAGCTGATGGCCGCCATTTTGCTAAATGGCAAGACCCATTTAAAAAGCCAAGTTACTTATTTGCATTAGTAGCGGGTGATTTTGATGTACTAAAAGACACTTACACAACAAAAAGTGGGCGCGAAATTGAGCTTGCGTTATTTGTTGATAAAGGCAATTTATCTAAAACACCACATGCAATTAACTCATTAAAAAAAGCTATGCATTGGGATGAAACACGCTTTAACCTAGAATATGACTTAGATATTTACATGATTGTTGCCGTAGATTTTTTCAATATGGGAGCAATGGAAAACAAAGGGCTAAACGTATTTAATAGTAAATGCGTATTGGCTAACCAAGAAACCGCCACCGATAAAGATTATCACACGATAGAGTCGATTGTTGGTCATGAGTATTTTCATAACTGGACGGGTAACCGTGTTACCTGTAGAGACTGGTTTCAGCTATCCTTAAAAGAAGGGCTCACAGTATTTAGAGACCAAGAATTTAGTAGCGATTTAGGCTCTCGCGCACTTAACCGCATTGATGCTGTTAAAGTAATGCGCACACATCAGTTTAGTGAAGATGCGGGGCCAATGGCGCACCCAATTCGTCCTGAAAAAGTTATCGAAATGAATAACTTTTATACCGTAACGGTGTACGATAAAGGGGCTGAAGTTATCCGAATGATGCACACCCTGTTAGGTGAGGTTAACTTTCAAAAAGGGATGCAGCTTTACTTTGAACGCCATGATGGTCAAGCGGTTACCTGTGATGATTTTGTTGCTGCAATGAGTGATGCTTCAGACATAGATTTAACGCAATTTAAACGTTGGTATAGCCAATCAGGTACACCACGATTAAATGCAACACAGCACTATGATCACGATAAGCAACTTTATACTTTAACAATTGAGCAATCAGCTCCGCTAAATCAGCCAGATAATAAGAGCCTTCACATTCCATTTGCCATCGAATTATTAGATGAAAAAGGGCAAAGTATTGCACTTACTTATCAAGGTGAAAAACGCGACCACGTGCTTAACGTAACTGCGCCAACGCAAACGTTTTACTTTGATCAAATACCTGCTCGCCCAGTGGCTGTGTTACTTGAAGATTTTTCAGCGCCCTGTATTTTAAGCCAGCAAAATTCAGAACCTGATTTACTGCATATTATGCGTTTTGCGCGCAGCGATTTTTCGCGTTGGGATGCGCAGCAGCAATTATTTATTAATGCAGTTAAGCAAGCAGTCAGCGCACCTGAACACGCAACATTAAGTGAAAACGTTATTAATGCACTACGTGTGTTAATAAGCGCACAAAGTGGTGATTTAGCACTGGTAGCAGAGCTTATAAAACTGCCAAGCTTTGACACCTTTGCCGCTGAGTTTGACATAATTCCTGTTGACGAAATCATTACAATCACAAGGTTGTTTGAGCAACAGATTGCCGAGCAATTATCTGCTGAGCTTTTACATTGTTACAGCTCGTTAGTAGATGATGGCAGTATAAATTCAGATGCAGTGGCTATAAGAGCGCTTAAAGGTGTTTGTTTACATTACTTAGCTAAAATACCTTCTGAGCAAGTTGACCGCTTTATCAAAGAATCGGCAGATTCACCGAATATGACCAATGTTTTAGCCTCATTAAGTGCGGTAGTAAAAGCATCACACCCATTAAGAACAACGTTGTTAGATCATTTTGATAGCCAGTGGCGTCATGATGTTTTAGTTATGGATAAATGGTTTGCGCTGCAGGCTATGCAATCCGGTGATGATGCTATTGAGAATATAAAAGCGTTGTACGCGCATCCTAGCTTTGATTTTTCAAACCCAAATCGTGTACGCGCATTAGTGGGCAGCTTTAGTCATTTTAATACCCCACAATTTCACCGAAAAGATGGTGAAGGTTACGCATTATTAGGTGATTTACTTATTAAGCTAAACGCGATTAATCCGCAAAATGCCTCTAGAATGTTAACGCCTTTCATGTCGTGGAAACGCTTTGACACAACCCGTGCTCAAGCAATGAAAGCACAGTTGCAACGCTTAGCAAACCTTGAAGGATTAAGTGCTGATTTATATGAAAAGGTTGAAAAAGCGCTTAATTAAATGATTGAGTATTACTTTTCTTTACACCTGAGCTATAACAAATGCATGGACTACTACCATGGTCGTTTTAGCTCAGTACAAGTGGTTGAAGATAGCGGTAAAACAATACGTTTTGCCGCCTCGCACTTACGCCCTTACATTTCATCTATTGGAATAAGAGGGCGTTTTAGACTTTTACTTACCCCCGAGAATAAATTTATTCGCCTCGAACGTATCGCCTAACCTGCTGTTTTTATGTTATAGATACATAAAAATATTATCTTTTTGTTAATTTCAATTTGTTCTATTGTTAATTTACGTGTATAAATTATCTGGTATGACGTCTTACCAATACGTAAACGTCAGCTCAAAAAATATAAAAATTGATTGAACGCGACCATTTGTAATTTTTTATAATCGCTTCTATCGTTAAGATTACACTAAAAACAATAACTTGATCACACATAATTACCCACGACAGGGGGGATACACAATGATAAGAAGATCGCTTTTTGTTAAAAACAAAATAGCTATAGGTTTAGCAGCCGCAAGCTTAGGTTTATCTGCAGCAGCGAATGCAGCAAATTTTGAGGTAGGGGGCTTTGATGTCACCTTCGACTCAACTTTTTCCTATGGTCAAAGCGTCCGTGTTGAAGACAGAGATTTCGACATTATTGGTAAAAGCAATAATCCTGCATTTGATTGGACTGGGTATAATCCTTCATTAAATACAATTTATTCTTCTCAAGATGTTTGGGCTCAACCAGGTTCTTACTCTAATAATGGCGATGCAGGTAATCTTAATTTTGATAGCGGTGATTCGTTTTCAAAATTATTGAAAGGAACACACGACCTTTCAATTAGCAAAGATAACTACGGCTTATTCACACGTTTTATGTACTTTTACGATTTTGAGTTAATGGATGGTGATAGAGCCTACGTTAACCCAACCTCAGGACAAGGCGTAGATCCATGTGATGATGACGACACAAAAGAGCAAAGCTGTGCCGACATCCGTTTATTAGATGCTTACGTTTGGGCAAATTTTGACTTAAACGATGGCAACAACCCGCTGTCAATTCGCCTTGGTCAACAAGTAGTTAACTGGGGTGAGAGTACACTTATCTCTCATGGTATTAACGTAAACCCGGTCGACATTGACCGCTTAAAAGCGCCAGGAGCTGAGCTTAAAGAAGCATTTATTCCTGTAGGTATGCTTTGGGCGTCATTAGGGATCACTGAAAATATTACTTTAGAAGGTTTTTATCAGTACCAATGGCACGAAACACGCCTACCGGCTGCGGGTACTTATTTTTCTACCAATGACTTTGCAGCAGAAAACGGCTATCAGCAAAATGTACAGTTAGGTTTTACTTCAAACCCTGACATTGATATGGCCTTTTTAACCGACAGCCTTAATAACCTTTATACTAATTTTGCTCAGGTAGCCGCAGCACAGGGTATTGACCCAACAAGTGCTGAAGGCCAAGCCCTGCTTGCAAACATGTATTTAGCTCATCCAACTAAAGTTGCACTTAAAGGTAAAGGCGATAACGGTAAAACAGAGCCAGATGACGGCGGCCAATATGGTTTACGTTTAGGTGTATTTTTACCAGAGTGGAACGACACCGAAGTGGCGTTATACCACGTTAACTACCATAGTCGACGTCCGCTAATTTCTGGTCGTGTATCTAACTTTTCGCAAGCTGCCATCGCACAAGACCTAGCGATGATTGCAACAACAGAAATTACAGATGACAACGTAGCAGATTTAATTGCGTTTTCAAAAGCAGAAAATGATTACCCAGAAGATATTAAACTTTACGGTTTAAGCTTTAACACCACAATTGGCGAAACTGCGTTTGCTGGTGAGTTTGCATTTCGTAAAGACGAACCACTACAAATAGACGATGTAGAGCTACTTTATACCGCCATGCCTGAACAATTGGCGCTTGCCGGTATTCGCCCAGACTTTGCGGGTATTTCGCAAATGAGTTTTGGTGATGCGATTAGCTCTGTAGCGGCAGGTGAAGTTGCACAAGGTTATATTGAACGCGACACATCACAAATTCAGTTTACTGCAACACATTTATTTGGCCCGTCATTAGGTGCTGATAGTTGGGCTGTAGTAGGTGAAGTAGGTGCTGTGAAAATTCATGATATGCCTGATTACGACGAAATGCGTTTAAATGTGTCGGGTACAGGTCGAAGCGGTGTGATCACCGGCCCAGGCACGACTGACTACACAACATTACAACTAGGCCTTTCTAATGGCCCAGAAGAAAAGTCGTTTGCAACGGCATCATCTTGGGGTTACCGCCTAATTGCTAAAGGTGATTACTTTAACCTTTACAATGGTATTAACTTCTCTCCACGATTTGTATTTTCTCATGATGTAAACGGTAACACACCTGATCCTATGTTCTTGTTTATTGAAGACCGTAAATCGTTGGGTGTAACGATGAACTTTAATTACCAAAATGCATGGTCACTTGATGTGAGCTACAACTCATTTTGGGGTGGTGGCGATATCAATACTTTCTCAGATCGTGACTACGTTTCTTTCAATTTAAAATATTCAATTTAGGGGTAATATTAGTATGATTAAAAAACCTACCCTCATCGCTACGGCTTTGTGTAGCATGTTTTTAAGTTCAGCGGCAATGGCAAAAATGAGCGCTGAAGAAGTTGCACGTTTAGGACAAGACTTAACGCCATTTGGCGCAGAAAAAGCAGCCAATGCTGATGGGTCAATTCCAGCGTGGAATGGCGGTATTACATCTGCACCAGAAGGTTATGAGCCAGGCATGCACCATTTAGACCCGTATTCTGCGGACAAAGTGTTGTTTACCATTGATAAAACAAACCTTGATAAGTACAAAGCTAACTTAAGCCCTGGCCAAATTGCTTTATTTGAAGCATACCCAGATACGTTTAAAATGCCTGTTTATGAAACGCGCCGCTCTGCGTCTTACCCACAGTTTGTATACGATGCAACAAAAGAGTTTGCTGCAACGGCTGAGCTTATTGAAGGTGGCAACGGAATAAAAAATACCGCAATTGGTATTCCATTTCCTATACCTAAATCTGGCTTAGAAGCTATTTGGAATCACTTATTACGCTATCGTGGACAATCAATAGAGCGTTTTGGTGGACAAGCTGCACCCACCGCATCGGGTTCGTACAATTATGTAGGCTTTGATGAACAACTATTGGTTAAATATTCAGATCCTAAAGCGACTCCTGCAGAGCTTCAAGACTCAAACATTTTGTTTAAATTTAAGCAAAAGGTGACAGAGCCAGCACGCCTTGCCGGTACAGCGCTACTTGTACACGAAACCATGGATCAAATTTTAACGCCTCGCCAAGCGTGGACATATAACTCAGGTCAGCGTCGTGTTCGTCGTGCACCAAATGTTGCATATGACGCACCAGGTACAGCCGCAGATAGCTTACGTACTACCGATGATTTTGATATGTTTAATGGCTCACCTAACCGTTACAACTGGACGTTAAAAGGTAAGCAAGAGCTATATATTCCGTACAATAGCTACAAATTACACAGTGATAAACTAGAGTACGACGATATTTTAAAACCAGGCCACATTAATCCAGAGCATACGCGTTATGAAAAGCACCGTGTATGGGTTGTTGAAGCTAACTTAAAGGATGATACACGCCATATTTATAAAAAACGCGTGTTTTATATTGATGAAGATAGTTGGCAAGTACAAGTGACCGATATTTATGATAATCGCGACCAGCTTTATCGTGTAGCAATGGCATATGGCTTAAACTACTACGAAGTACCTACGCAGTGGAGTACCTTAGAAGTGTATCATGATTTAAATTCGCGCCGTTACTTAGCTATTGGTTTAGATAACCAAGAAAAAATGTACGACTTTTCAGAGTCGTTTAACGATAACGAATTTACTTCAAGCGCATTACGCCGTGAAGGTAAATAACAACGTAATATGCAGCTAACAGCCCGTTAGCTGCTTTTTTCTTTCTCATCGCGTTTGTCTATACGACACGCAGGATTTTCCTCAGCAAACAGACAAACAATTCTTCAGTTCAAGGCGATTAAAATTTATGAAGTATTTGGTATATGCCAGCCTGATCATAAGCGGTGCGAGTATTGCACAAGATGCACCTCAGTATGCTATTAGCGCAATCAACGCAAATAAAACCCTACTAACTGATATTACCAATACAGGTGCAGGTTTAGTGGCTGTAGGTAAGCACGGTACGGTAATAACAAGCAAAAACGCTGAGCAATGGCAGCAAGCGCAAAGCGTCCCTACACAGGTATTGCTAACGGCTGTCGATTTTTCTGATGAAACTCATGGGTGGGCATGCGGGCACGATGCCACCATAATTAATACCACCGATGGTGGTTTAAATTGGCAATTACAACAAGCAAAGCCAGAGCTTGATAAGCCGTGTTTAGATATTTACTTTGAAGATGACTCAAATGGTTTTGCTGTGGGCGCTTATGGCATGTTTTATCAAACCAGTGATGGCGGCAAGCACTGGCATAAACGCTTTTTAGATTCTTTACTGTTTAGTGAAGACAGAGAGTATTTGAATGATTTAAAAGAAAATGATCCTCAAGGCTACGAGGCTGAAACAGCATCTATACTGCCTCATTTTAACCGTATTGAAAAAACAGACAGTGGTTTGATGTTAGTCGGTGAAATGGGGTTAATGGCCAAAAGCAGTGATAATGGCCAATCATGGCAACGCCTTGATGAAATTTACCCAGGTTCTTTTTTTGCGGTAGCATCAGATGCGCAGCAAGAGATTGTGGCAGGGCTCAGAGGAAATGTATTTGCTAAAAATAAAAATGAACAACAATGGCAGCATTTTGAAAATGTTAAAACGGCCACGGTTAATAACATTATAAATTATAATAATGAACATTGGTTACTGCTGGCAAATAGTGGTGTGATCTTTCATTTAAAAGACGGCTTACTTACACATGAACAACGCCCCGATGGTAAAGCTATTCTTGATGGCGTAATAATTAATAATAAATTGGTCATGGCAACAGAAGATGGCATTAAAGTGAAGGAGTTGAACCCTTAATGCATACGTTTTTAGATTTTTTAGAAAAGGCGGTGTTTAGACACCGTACTATCATGTTGATCGCTTTTGCGCTAATCACATGTTTTTTAGGCTATAAAGCCACTCATATTGAATTAGACGCCTCGTTTAACAAAAATATTCCGCTAAATCACGAATACATGAAAGTGTACACCAAACACGAAAAACAATTTGGTGGCGCAAATAGCATTTTAATTTCGGTGTGTGATGACAGTGGCAACATTTTTAACCCCGAATTTTTCACCCAGTTAAAAGCAGTACACGATCAACTGTATTTTATTCCAGGTGTAAACCGCCCATTAGTTAACTCTATTTTTGCGCCCAGTGCGCGTTTTGTTGAAGTGGTTGAAGATGGTTTTGCTGGCGGCCCAATCATTCCTGCAAACTTTAAAGCTGACCAAAAAGGTTTAGCGGTAGTTAAAGAAAACATTGAAAAAGCAAAAGTAGTAGGGCGAATGATTGCCAGCGATTATTCATGTGCCATGGTGACCGCGCAGCTACTCGAAACCGACCCGCAAACTCAGCAAAAGCTAGATACACTCGCATTTGCAGATAAATTAGAAACGCAAGTAAGAGAGCCTTTAAGTACAGATAAAGTCAGTATTCATATTATTGGATTTGCCAAAATGGCCGGGGATATTGCTCAAGGGGCAAAAGGCGTTGTGCTATTTTTTGCTATTGCCATTGGTTTTACCTTTATTATGGTATGGCTATTTTGTGGCAGTTTAAAGCTCACCATTTTACCTATAGCGTGTTCAATTATTGCCGTAATCTGGCAAATGGGTTTATTGTCGAGTTTGGGTTTTGGACTCGACCCTATGTCTATATTGGTGCCGTTTTTAGTATTTGCGATTGGTGTAAGCCACGGCGTGCAGATGATCAACGCCATTGGTAAAAAAGTAGGTGAGGGCAAAAGTACCCGCATTTGTTGTCAATCAAGCTTTAGAGCATTACTTGTACCTGGTGGTATTGCGCTGCTTTCAGACACGGTGGGCTTTTTAACCCTGCTGACTATTGATATAGGTATTATTCGTGAACTTGCGATCACAGCAAGTTTAGGTGTTGCGGTTATTATATTTACTAATTTAATTTTATTGCCAGTGTGGGCCTCGTATATGAATTTTGCCAACACTGTGCATATTCAATCAGGTGATGCGCAAAAGCCAAATATGCTAGATGCGATACGCGATTTATTGGTAAAAGCCACAGACCCTAAAACCGCAAAAATGATTATTGGTTTTACGCTGGTGTTATTTGCCTTAGGTTACTGGCAAGCAGATAAAATGCGAATTGGTGATTTACATGCAGGTGCGCCTTCGCTGCATCAAGATGCTCGCTACAATCAAGATACTTTTTTAATATCGGACAAATACACCATTTCGTCGGATATTTTAAAAGTGATAGTTGAGGCTTACCCAGCGGCGTGCACAGAGCACGATGTGATGGCGCGCATTAGCCGTTTTCAGTACAAGGTAGAAAACGTGCCAGGCGTACAATCGGCGGTTAGTTTAAGCTCTGTGGCGCAGTCGGTTAACGCAGGTTACAACGAAGGTAACTTAAAATGGCAAAGCTTGCCGCGTAATTCGGCCAGCTTAGTGCAATCAACAGCCCGTGTAGAAACAAGCACAGGATTACTCAATGGCGATTGCTCAGTCATGCCGGTGATTATATTTTTAGATGATCACAAAGCAAATACAATCGATACCGTTATTCAACGTGTTAAGCAATTTGCACAAGAAGAAGGCACAGACAAGTTAGCCTTTAAATTAGCGTCTGGGCCTGTAGGGGTGATGGCGGCAACAAATGAGTCTGTTTCTGCGGCGCAAATTCCGATGATGCTTTACGTTTACGGCGCAGTTATTATTTTGTGTTTGTTAAGCTTTAAGAGCGTAAAAGCGACAATTGCAGTGGTATTACCTCTGTATATTGTATCAACTCTTGCACAAGCACTTATGGTGCAATTAGAAATTGGCTTAACGGTATCTACATTACCTGTTATAGCCTTAGGTGTAGGTATTGGTGTGGATTACGGTATTTATATACTTTCTTCGATGATGGGCCAACTTAAGCAAAACGTACCGCTGAGCGTGGCGTACCGTAATGCCCTTGTTGAGCGTGGCAGTGCTGTATTGTTTACCGGTATTACCCTTGCGATAGGTGTTAGCACGTGGATATTCTCTGATCTTAAGTTTCAAGTAGATATGGGAATACTGCTTACCTTCATGTTTTTAGTAAATATGTTAGGTGCGGTACTGCTATTACCCGCAATTGGTAGTCTGCTGTGGACCGACCAGAAAAAATAAAGTGAATAATTGTGCTCCTATATGACCTGTAATGGTCATTTATATCTATATTTTGTGAATAGATGACCAAATAGCTGAAATGCTTAAAATGTTTTCATCGAAAAGGCTGTTTATTAGCGCTAAAAGGGTTAGAATTTAACTGACTCCACGCTAATAAATGGCTGTACAAATATTCTGCTTAACCAAAAGCAGTAATAGATTAAGGAACATACAATGACACGAAATGAAGGCCAAGCCTCGGTTATCCTAGATAATGTCTGTAAGCTTATCCAGAAAAAAGTTCACGCTGATAATGTGTTACTCGTTGAGAAATTCGCCAAAGCCTTGTACAGCAATATGTCTAAAGAGGATTTGGCAAATCGCAATGATAGTGACCTATACGGTGCTGCACTCAGCCTTTGGAATGCACTAGAAAAAAACACCACGGACGACGCAGTAATTCGCGTTTTCAACCCTGAAGTAGCAAAAGATGGCTGGCAGTCATCACATACAATTGTAGAAATTATTGCTAAAGATATGCCATTTTTAGTCGATTCTGTTCGTATGGCTATGACCCGTGAAAATATAGCTTCTCACTTATTACTTCACTGCCCACTAAAAATTCAGCGTGACAATAACGCTAAAATTTCTGGTTTATCAAATTTAAAAGCAGAGCAAGAATCGACCTCTACTAAAACAGTGTTCTTTATTGAGATTGACCGCCAAACCGATGCATCTGTTATTGCTTCTTTCAAAAAAGAGCTCGAATCAGTATTGGTTGATGTTTCTATTGCGGTAGATGATTGGCAGCCAATTCGCGAAAAATTAGTCTCTGTTACTAAAGAAGTACCAAAACGTAAGCATAATAAAAATAAAAACGAACTATCTGAAGCCGTAGAGTTTTTAGATTGGCTAGCTAAAGATAATTTTACTTTAATGGGCTATCGCGAGTACGAGCTTACCCCTGTACAAGGTGATTACCAGCTAAAAGGTAAAATGGACACAAGCCTCGGCCTGATGAAAAATTCAACCGATGAGCACACACGTTTATTATCTGAATTACCTGAATTTGCTCGCCAAGAAGCCCTTAGCAGTAACTTATTAGTATTAACAAAAACGAACTCTGTATCGCGCGTTCATCGCCCAGCGTACATAGATTACGTTGGTATTAAACGCTTTGATGATGAAGGCAATGTGGTTGGTGAAGACCGTTTTATCGGCCTATTTTCATCAAGCTTTTACAACAACAGCGCAGCAGATGTGCCTGTTCTAAAAACTAAAATTAACCGTATTATGGATATGTGTGACTTTGCTAAAGGCACCCATGCATACAAAGCGGTACTTAATATTTTAGAAACGTACCCACGTGATGAATTAGTTCAAGCTCGCGAAAGCGAGTTACTTGAAGTAGCAATGGGTGTTTTACAAATTCAAGAGCGTGACATGTGTCGCTTGTTTGTGCGTAAAGACGCCTACGGACGTTTCTTTTCTTGTATGGTGTACGTTCCGCGTGAGCGATATAACACAGCGCTGCGCCGAGAAACACAAGACATTTTAGCTAACGCCTTTAATTCTGACGAAAAAGTCGAATTTACTACCTATTTCTCTGAGTCAACACTGGCGCGTACACATTACACCGTTCGTGTGACCGATAACAATATCGAATATAACGTGAAAGACATCGAAAACAACCTAGTAGAAGCTGCTCGTACATGGGAAGATAAATTACAATCTGCACTGTTAGAGTCAGCAGGGGAAGCCCGCGGTAATGAGCTAAATCGTAAATATTGCAACGCGTTTGCACGCTCTTACAAAGATGAAGTACTACCGAGTGCTGCGGTTGTAGATATTGAAAAACTAGAATTGTTAAACGACGAGAACAAGCTAGAAATGTTGTTCTATCGTCCGCAAGAAGAAGCTAACAGCAATATTGTACGCCTAAGCTTGTTCCATAAAGATGAGCCAATTCACTTGTCTGATGTTATGCCAATGCTAGAAAACTTTGGTTTACGCGTTGTAGGTGAAACGCCATATTCTGTTAAAACAAGTGATGGTCGTATCAATTGGATCATGGACTTCTCTATGCTGATTGACAGCAAAGGAATGGCCGACTTTGATAAGATTTCTGCTCGTTTTCGCGCTGCATTAACTAATGTATGGGGCAACCGCCTTGAAAACGACGGCTTTAACCGCTTAGTATTAATGGGTGGTTTAACAGGTCGTGAAGCCTCTATATTACGTGCCTATGCAAAATACATGCGCCAAATTGGGGTTACCTTCTCGCAGACCTACATTGAGAGCACGTTTGCAAATTACCCGCATATTGCTGCCCAAATAGTTAACTTATTTGCTAAAAAATTCTCAGTAAAAAGCCCTGCAAGCCCTAAAACACTTGAGAAATTAAGTGCACAAATTTACTTAGAGCTTGAAAACGTAGCGAACCTTGATGATGACCGTATTATACGTTTATACGTAGATATGATTGTGGCAACACTGCGTACTAACTACTTCCAAAAAGATGAAACAGGTCAGTTTAAATCTTACGTGTCGTTTAAAGTACAGCCTAGCTTAATTCCTGATATGCCGCTTCCGCTGCCAGCATTTGAGATTTTTGTATACTCTCCGCGTGTAGAAGGTGTGCATTTACGGGGTGGTAAAGTTGCTCGTGGTGGCCTTCGTTGGTCAGACCGTCGTGAAGATTTCCGTACTGAGGTACTGGGCTTAGTAAAAGCGCAACAAGTTAAAAACACCGTAATTGTTCCGGTAGGTTCTAAAGGTGGTTTTGTATGTAAGCAGCTACCGAGTGAACGTGAAGCCTTTATTAAAGAAGGTCAAGAGTGTTACAAAATTTTCATCCGTGGTTTATTAGACATTACCGATAACATTGAGCGTGGTGAAATTGTACCGCCAGCTAATGTAACGCGTCACGATGAAGACGACCCATACCTAGTAGTTGCAGCCGATAAAGGTACAGCTACCTTCTCTGATATTGCTAACGGTATTGCTAACGAATACAACTTCTGGCTAGGTGATGCGTTTGCATCAGGTGGTTCAGTAGGTTATGACCATAAGAAAATGGGCATAACAGCAAAAGGCGCATGGGAGTCTGTTAAACGTCATTTCCGTGAAATGGATATTGACTGTCAAACTACCGACTTCACTGTGGTTGCTATTGGTGATATGGCCGGCGACGTATTTGGTAACGGCATGTTATTGTCTAAGCACATTCGTTTACAAGTCGCGTTTAACCATATGCACATATTTGTAGACCCTACACCAGATGCAGCGACCTCTTACCCAGAGCGTGAGCGCTTGTTTAACCTGCCTCGTTCATCATGGGAAGATTACAATAAAGATCTGATTTCAGCGGGTGGTGGGATTTTCTCTCGCGCAGCTAAATCGATTTCTTTAAGCCCAGAAATGAAAAAAATGCTTGGCACTAAAAAAGCAAGCATGACACCGAACGAGTTGATCAAAGCCTCATTAATGATGGAATTTGATTTACTGTGGAACGGTGGTATTGGTACTTACATTAAAAACAGCCACGAAACAGACGCTGATGTAGGGGATCGTGCAAACGATGCGCTGCGCATAAACGGTAAAGACCTAGGCGCTAAAATATTAGGTGAGGGGGGTAACTTAGGTGCAACCCAATTAGGGCGTATCGAGTTTGCAGCCAAAGGCGGGCGTGTAAATACCGACTTTATTGATAACGTAGGCGGTGTTGCGTGTTCAGATAACGAAGTAAATATTAAAATTTTACTTAACGGCTTAGTTTCAGAAGGGGATTTAACACGTAAACAACGTGATGAGTTACTTTACTCTATGACCGACGAAGTATCTGAACTTGTACTTAAAGATTGTTACCGTCAAACACATACATTGTCGATTACACAGTCTAAAGGTGCATCAACTCTTAAAGAGAAGATCCGCTTTATTCATGCCCTTGAAAAAGAAGGCAAGCTAAACCGTGCAATCGAGTTTTTACCAACTGATGAAGAGTTGGCAGAGCGCGCTGCAGCAGGTAAAGACCTAACACGTCCAGAGCTTTCAGTATTAGTTTCGTACGCTAAAATGGTGCTTAAAGAGTCTTTAGTAACAGATGAAATTACTGAAAACCCTTACTACCGTCAGCTACTAGTTAAGTCTTTCCCGCGTCCACTGCGCGAAAAATTTAACGACGCGATGGATAATCACCCACTGCGCAAAGAAATCATTGCAACAAAACTGGCGAACAATATCGTTAATGACATGGGCTTAAACTTCATGGTACGCATGAACGAAGAGACCGGTGCTAACGAAGCTGAAATCGCAATGTGCTACTCAATTGCGAGTGAGATTTTTGAAATGCGTGAAACCTGGTCATCAATCAGCGCGCTAGATAATAAAATCCCAGCAGCAGTTCAAACCGAAATGCTGTACCAATTACGTCGTACTGTTCGTCGTGCAACACGCTGGTTCTTGCGTCATCGTAATAAAGCACAAACAATTGAACAAGCTATCGAGTTCTTTGCACCAACGTTTAAAGATTTAAGCGAAAACTTAAATACGTACATGCAAGACAAAGAACACGAATGTTTAACTGGTAAAGCAAATGAGCTAGTTGAAAAAGGTGTACCTAAGCAAATTGCTAAGCGTATTATTGACCTTTCTAGCCTGTTCTCTGTAATGGATATTGCTGAAATAGCGCATAATTCAGGCCGCAGTGTGGCGATGGTATCTAATACCTACTTTAAACTCGGCTCGCGTATGGGCTTACACTGGTTCTTAGATCAAATTACTAACCAGCCTGTTTCTAACCATTGGCAAGCACTTGCCCGTGCGTCGTACCGTGAAGAGCTTGATTGGCAACAACGTACGCTTTCTCATGTTGTGCTAAACAGCTTTGAAGGTGACGAAAACGATGTTGATAATCAAATCGATCAGTGGATGGCCAGCCAAGATCTGCTGCTACAGCGTTGGAAGCAAATGCTAGCTGAATTTAAAACCTCGCAAAGTCACGACTTTGCTAAGTTCTCAGTTGCACTGCGCGAATTAATGTTGTTAAGCCATAACTGTGATACATCAGGAAAATAATTTAGCTTTAATTGGTTATTTATTCAGTAAATAATCAGTTAATTGTTAAAATTGTTATACAATACCTCAGCCTAGTCTGAGGTATTTTTTTGTCTGTAATTTAAAGAGGAACAATTCATGTTTTACGATTTAGCCCGCCGTTTTATGTTCACCCGAGATGCTGAATGGGCACATGAGTTTGCGCTTAATAATTTACGCCGTTTTGCACACACCCCTTTAAACGCAGCTTGGTCACAACAACTACAAAACAAACCAGTTAATTTTTTAGGCCTTGAGTTTAAAAACCCTGTGGGTTTGGCTGCAGGTTTAGATAAAAACGCTGAGTGTATTGATGCCTTTAGCCAAATGGGCTTTGGTTTTGTAGAAGTTGGCACGGTTACCCCGCGCCCGCAAGCAGGTAATGATAAGCCGCGCATTTTTAGATTACCGCAGTCAAATGCCATTATTAACCGAATGGGCTTTAATAATAAAGGGGTCGATAATTTAGTTAATAACGTAAAAAATGCCAAGTACACCGGTATTTTAGGTATTAATATTGGTAAAAATAAAGATACCCCAAATGAGCAAGGTAAAGACGACTACATTCATTGTATGCGTAAAGTGTTCGAGCATGCTTCATATATTACGGTCAATATTTCATCTCCAAATACCCCAGGGCTGCGCGATTTACAATATGGCGCCGCGTTAGATGATTTACTGCAAAGTTTAAAGAATGAACAGCTCGATTTAATTGCCAAGCATAATAAGCAAGTACCTATGCTGGTTAAAATAGCGCCAGATCTTGATCAAATCCAAATTGAGCAGGTTAGCGAGTCACTATTAACGAATCAAATTGATGGCGTAATCGCAACAAATACTACGCTTGAACGTAGTGCAGTAATGGGTCAGCAATACGCCGATGAGGCGGGTGGTTTATCTGGCAGCCCAGTAAGAGCGCGCTCTACACACGTTGTTAGCGAACTTAAACGTTTAACACAAGGTAAATTACCAATTATTGGTGTAGGCGGTATTGATGATGCACAATCTGCTCAAGAAAAGCTAAATGCAGGCGCAAATTTAGTGCAGGTTTATACTGGGTTCATCTACAAAGGGCCACAATTGGTAAAATCGATCGTTGATTCCTTATAAGGATCAGTTATGTAAGCTTTTGATCGTTCAATAAATGTTCTAAACAAATGTTTTAAAAATGGTCAAAAGCCGTTATAATCTAGTATTAATGTCTTAATTAAAAATAAATTTTTAAACAAGGAGGAGGCAAATGTTACAAGCAACAAAACAATGGCAGTGGATTGCATGTGCAAATAAAAACCGCTTACTACTTGATTTAAATGACGATATGCAATTATGTACACCGTATAAATTAAGACAACTCACCGACTGTGTATTTGAAAACCCGCGTTTTAGCTTAGAAGATGCTGCTTTTTATGAACAGGTATATAACTACTTAGATGGTTTTGAGCTGTATAAGCCTGCACAAATTTGCCAAATTGCGCTCAATGCCACCGCTGTAAAATTTCATTTAAAACCGGTACTGGCTAAAAGTTGGTTTTTTGAAGAGTACACAGGCACCCAGCCAAGTACAGAAGCCATCGTTAAACTTACCTCAAAAGCACAAACCGGTGAGTTTTTAATTGTTGAACATTGCCCTGATGCTTCAATTTGCCTAAACCTTAACGAAACATTCAAACTTGATGATAATTTGTCTCTTGAACAGTTTGAAGTTATCCGCGTTTTAAACAATCGTGTTCACCCGCTATTACTTGAGCAATATCACACTAAATCAGCTTAGCAAAATTACAAATCGAGCTGCGTTTATCAAGTGTTTGTCAGCCAACCTATGTTATAATCCTGCGCAATTAGCTATTAAGGGTTATTACTTTGCAATTTATCGCACTTACTTCTATCGGAATCGAAAATTTACTTGTTGATGAACTAACAGAATTAGGCGCCGTCGTGTCTAAACAAACTGTGGGTTCTGTTCGCTTTGAGGCAGATTCAACATTGGCGCAAAAGGTTTGTCTATCAACTCGTTATGCAACACGTGTGCTGATGCTTATTGAAGAAAAAGAAGGCGTTAATGATAAAGATAGCCTGTATAAATTTGCTCGTTTTCAGCCATGGCAAGAATGGTTTGGCCCTACCCAAACATTTGCTGTTGATTTTAATGGTACCAACGACTCTTTAAAAAATACCCAGTTTTCAGGCTTGGTAATTAAAGATGCAATTGTTGACTACTTTAACGATTTATACGAACAGCGCCCAAATGTAGATAAGCAAGATGCCAATGTGCGTGTTGTGGCGCGTTTAAACCGTCACGGTGTGGCTTTGTACATTGATTACTCGGGTCCTCGTTTGTCTGAGCGCGGTTATCGCCAAGGCCAAGGTAAAGCCCCAATTAAAGAGCACCTAGCGGCCGCGATTATTAAACGCAGTGGTTGGCTTGAAAATGTAAATCAGCCTTTATTTGACCCATGTTGTGGTGCCGGCACTATTTTAATAGAAGCGGCGGGCATAGCGCGTAACGAAGCACCTGGTTTATTTAGAGAAGGGTTTGCTTTTGAGCGTTTACCTAGTTTTAGAGCGGCCAAATTTAAACAACTGCGTGAAGAATTAATTGAGCAAATTACCGATCCTAAATTGTGGTTAATTGGCCACGATTACGATGCACAAGTTCTTGATAAAGCCATTGCCAATGCCGAGCGAGCAGAGCTGGGTAATGTTATTAAGTTTAAGCAAAGTGATGCAACTAAGCTTACCTCTGTTGCTAAATTACCCGGGGTGGTTATTTCTAACTTACCGTACGGCGAGCGTATTGGCTCTATGGCTGAGCTGGTAAACTTACACCGCAGCATGGGCGTGGGGTTTAAAAAGCACTTTAATCATTGGAAGCTTGCGTTACTAGGCATGGATGAAAGCCTATTTAAGCTGTTAAAACTGGTTAAACAAAAGCGTTATAAATTTAAAAACGGCCCATTAGATGTAGAACTAAATTTATATCAGTTAGATGATAAACAGGTAAGCCTGACAAGCGATGACAAACCGGCTCTTAATTTTGAAGGCTCAATGTCGTTTGCTAATCGTTTGAAAAAGAACAAACAAGGCCTAAAAAATTGGCTTAAACAAAACGAAGTACAAGCTTATCGCGTATACGATGCTGATATTCCTGAGTACAACGTAGCGGTTGATATTTACGGTGACTCTGCTGTTATTTTTGAATACGCAGCACCTAAAGAAATTGACGAAAAAACATCAGAAAAGCGTCTTCAAGATGTGATTAGCTTAACTGCACAGCAGCTAAACATAGCGCCTGAAAACATTGCTGTTAAAGTGCGTAAAAAACAAAAGGGGGAAGAGCAGTACACCCCAATGGCTAAACAAAACCGCACTATGGTGGTGGAAGAATTTGGCGCTAAGTTTAAAGTAAACTTGTTTGATTACCTCGATACAGGGCTGTTTTTAGATCATCGTTTAGCACGTCGTTATATTCAGCAAAATGCAAAAGACAAACGCTTTTTAAACTTATTTGCCTACACCGGTACAGCCTCTGTGCACGCGGCATTAGGGGGTGCAAAAGCAATTACCACCGTTGATTTATCAAAAACCTACCTTAAGTGGGGCCAAGATAACTTTGCGTTAAATGATATTAGCAATACCCGCTACCGTTTTGAGCAAGCTGATTGTTTAAAATGGCTAGAATACGCACAAGGCCAATACGATTTAATCTTTTTAGACCCGCCTACGTTTTCTAATTCTAAACGAATGAAAGACGCGTTTGATGTGCAAACCGATCATATAAAATTACTTACTTGGGTTAAAAAAATCTTGAGTCCGTCGGGTACATTAATTTTTTCTAATAACAAACGTGGTTTTGTAATGGATGAAGTAGGTTTGATGGGCTTAGGGTTAAAAGCCGAAAATATTTCAGAAAAAACGTTATCACCTGATTTCAAACGTAATAAAAAAATACACAACAGTTGGTTAATTACCCATGGCTAATTATGTTTTATACCACACCGATGGCTGTCATTTATGTGAGCAAGCCGAGCAGGTTTTATTATCGGTTTTGGATAAAAATAGTGAGCTTAAATTAATTGATATAATCACTGATGAGCAGCTAATAGCGCGTTTTCAGTTAAGTATTCCGGTATTTGAGAGCAAAAGCGGCCACCATTTGTATTGGCCGTTTGATGCACAAACAGTGCATGAATTTTTAGCGCAAGAATAAAAGAGCAGTATTTATGGATTTAATTAGAATACAAAAAGCGCAGTTAGCTTATGGTACGCACCCATTACTTGATGATGCTGATGCTGTGATAGAAAGCGGTGAGCGCGTCTGTATTGTAGGGCGAAATGGGGCGGGTAAATCTACACTTTTAAAAGTACTAGATGGCCAAGTTATTTTAGATGATGGTGAAATTAACCAGCTTGGCGGGATCAAAATATCTCGCTTAGAGCAAGATCCTCCTAAAGGAGCAAATGGCTCAGTATTCGATTATGTAGCGCAGGGTATGCCTGATATTGCTAATTTGCTGATTGATTATCACCACGTAAGCACACAGCTACAAACCGACTGCACCGACAAACTGCTAAATAAGCTTGAGCGTTTATCTAACGATTTAGAAGCGTGTGACGGTTGGCGTTTTGATTCGCGTATTCAATTAGTACTAACGCGTTTAGAGCTTAGCCCAGATGCTAAATTAGAGTCGCTCTCAGGTGGTTGGTTGCGTAAAGTTGCCTTAGCACGTGCACTTGTGAGTGAGCCTGACTTATTGTTACTTGATGAGCCAACAAACCATTTAGACGTAGACAGTGTTAAATGGCTAGAGCAGTTTTTAAAAGAATTTAAAGGCGGTATTGTATTTATATCGCATGACCGTGCGTTTATCCGTGCTGTTGCAACGCGTATTTTAGATTTAGACCGCGGTAAACTTATCTCTTACCCTGGCGATTACGCGACCTACCTTGAACAAAAAGCGCATGACTTAAAAGTAGAAGAATCACAAAATGCACTTTTTGATAAGCGTTTAGCAGAGGAAGAAGCCTGGATACGCCAAGGTGTTAAAGCCCGTCGTACTCGTAACGAAGGCCGTGTACGTGAACTTAAACAGTTACGTGTTGAGCGCAAAGCCCGTGTAGAGCAAGTAGGTAAAACCGATTTTAATATTGAAACGGCTGACAGATCGGGCAAGTTAGTGTTTGAGGCAAAACACCTTAATCATGCATTTAAAGATAAAGTGATTGCTAATGATTTTTCTACCCTTGTTATGCGCGGTGACCGCATTGGCTTAGTAGGCCCAAATGGTATTGGTAAAACTACCTTACTTAAACTGCTGTTTGGTGATTTAGAAGCCGATAGCGGCCATGTTAAACAAGGCGTTAATTTAGAATTTGCTTACTTTGACCAATATAGGCAAAAGCTTGATGAAGAGGCCACTGTTCAAGATAACGTTGCAGAGGGTAAACAAGAGGTAATGATGGGCGGGCGTTCTCGTCATGTACTTGGTTACTTGCAAGACTTTTTGTTTCCACCGGCACGTGCGCGTACACCTGTAAAAGCACTCTCTGGTGGTGAGAAAAACAGACTTTTACTTGCAAAACTATTTTTAAAACCCTCAAATATTTTAGTACTCGATGAGCCAACCAATGACTTGGATATTGAAACATTAGAGTTACTCGAAGAAATTATTAATCAGTATCAGGGTACTGTGCTTATAGTAAGCCATGACCGTGAATTTATTGATAATACGTGTAGTAGTGTTTGGGCGTTTGAAGGTGATGGAAAAATAACCGATATGGTAGGGGGTTACACCGATTACCAAGCTTATTTAAGCTATTTAGCCGAGCAGGAAAAACAGCAACAAGCACCAAAAAAAGACGTTAAACCTGCGCCTGTAGCCGCGACAAAGCCTGAAAACAAAAGCACTAAGCTTTCTTACAAATTAAAACTTGAATTAGAGCAACTACCCAATAAAATGGAACAACTTGAAGCCGCTGTAGAAGCGCAGCAAGCTGTAGTGAGCGATCCTGACTTTTTCAAACAAGATAGCGACGTAACCACTAATGCATTGAACCATTTAGCAAAACTTGAGTCTGACCTTGAAGCCGCGTTTGAGCGCTGGGAAGAACTTGAAGAATTACAGAATCAGTAGTAAGGATTAAAATGAAATATAAATTACTCGCTGCCAGTATTTTAGCGACATTGAGTACATCTGCATTAAGTGCAACCTATGAATTAACAGAACTAGGTACTCTTGACGGCGCTAAACATTCTTACGTGACTGACGTAAGCGAAAGCGGGCACATTATTGGTACTGCCAACGGATTGTATAATTTACCAATCGATATTAGCTATATCGACTTTACTGAAAGCGTTATTGAAAATGCGTACGATAGTGAAGAGTACAACTTTGAGCTAAGTGATAAAGAAATTACTTTTACACTTGATGATATAGAAAATAACGATGCGGTTTTTAATAACGCCGATGCGCATTCATTTATGGTTAGCTTTTTAGCTGGCAGACCAACGGATTACGAGTACCAAAAGTTAAGCTCGGTAGTTGGTATTAAGTTTGACGATGGCATAGTTACTGAGCAAATACTGTTTGATGAAGAGTCGGTAGATTACGATGGTTTAACGCGTTCGGTTAGTAACTTTTATAATGCGGTAAGCGAAGATGGCGTGAGCGTTGGTTGGAGTGCAGCTCCATATGATAAAGTTTTATTTACGCCAGATGATGAAGATGAAGAAGAAACATGGTTTACCCATGACTTTATTGAGCGCGGAATAGTTATTTCTGAAGATGGAACGCAAAAGGTTGAGTTAGTTCCAGACTTTGACGATTACGGCGGTACTAGCCGAGCTAACGATATTGTTAAAACAAATGACGGGTACACTGTCGTTGGTTATGTTTCAACAGGTATTCCTGAAGACAGGCTTGATAATATTGAAGATAACTGTGATAACGAAGACGAGCCAACCAATACCTGTGTGGAATTATTAAATTCAAGTGTAACCACCGGCGTATTTGATGAGCGCGCGGTAAAATGGGAGCTTGATGAAGCATTTAATATCACTTCTACTGAAATACTAGGCCTTGCCTTAACGCCAGAAGAAGATGATGACTTTGCTTTTACAAGTACCGCTCTTGCACTAAATAATAATGGCACAGTGGTGGGCTCTTCAAATGCTCGTTACTATAAAAATGACGACACTATTTTAACAATGCCTGTTTATTTTAAAAATGGTGACGTGTTTAATTTTATAGACCAAGAAGATGATTGGCTTTCTGGTAAAGCGCTTGCTGTCAATGACAACGATGTAATTGTTGGTTATGCATCAAAGCGTATTGAAACCACGATCCGTGATCAGTTTTTCTATCATGATATAAGTACTGGCAATACCGTTTTCCCTACCGGTTACTTTAATAGCTCAAGCGCTTATGGTAATGATATTAATAACCAAGGTTATGTTGTTGGTGAAGGCGAGGTAGGTACATCTGAAAACAGCCGTCGTAAAGAAGCGTTTATATATAAAATTGGTGACGATAAAATTACCAATTTAAACGATTTACTACCTTGTTATGAAACAGATGGTGAAACAGACTACGCCTACACAATGGCTGAAGCGAAAGTCATTAATGAAGACAATGAGATTTTTGGTGTAGCTACCAAAACCGTTGAAAAGCGCGATACCTTTGGTAATGTAGAAACCGATATTGAAGGTAATATTGAGTACGAAAGTGTTGCTGTTGCAGTAAAACTAACACCTATTGATGGTGAAGTAGAAGACTGTACACCTATAGAAGAAGAGCTTTATGAAAGAAGTTCAGCAAGCTTCCCTTGGTACACACTGTTATTATTGCCGCTAGTGGGTTTACGCAGAGTATTTAGATTTTAAGCTTTATGCTTTTCATAAAAAAAACCAACTTATAATAGTTGGTTTTTTTTCGTCTATAATAAAGTGCTTGGCGTTAATTAGTTATCTCAATTTGCTTAAATTAAGTCATTCTATTTGAACACTTTAATAGTTGGCTTTATTACGTATTAGTATTTCGCGCTAACCAGGCTTTGCGTACAGAGCGTCGCCAAATTATATCAATACCTAAATAAGCAATAATAGCGGCAACAGAAGCGCACACCAGTGAGCCAATTAAAAATGCAGGACCGATGGTAGAAAGGCTTTCTAAGAACCATGCCCAACTGGCTTCAAATGCAAAATGCTGCTCTGGTTGATTTAAAACAAGCGTACCTACAAGGTATGAGCCGTAAAATATTGGCGGCATAGTCAGTGGGTTGGTGAGCCACACCAATGCCACAGAAATAGGTAAGTTAACTCTAAATACAATAGCTGCCGCAGCGGCTAAAACCATTTGAAAAGGAACAGGGATGAACGCAAAAAATAAACCAACCGCAAATGCGCCCCTTGCCGAGCGTCTGTTTAAATGCCATAGGTTGGCGTCTTGTAATAGGCGGCCGAATATTCTAAGTGTTTTATGATGCCTAATTTTATTAGGATCAGGTAAAAATCGTTGGATCGTTTTCTTAGGCATTTCAAGCAACCATTTACTTCAGTGTGGATTAGTCTTGGATTTGTAATAGGTTGTATTTCAACCGTATTTTATTATCAAACCCATGAATTTACAGTCATCACAATATCTGTCCTTATTGCGAGCGCCTATTTTAAGCCGTTTTTGAATGTTTTGTTAGGGTTTATTTTAGCTATTTGCTGCATTGTTGTGCACTTTTACCTGTTTTATAGCTATACATTGCCAAATGATGAAAATAACTATGCTTACCCTGCCACAATTCTTGTTGATGAGGTTATCTCTGCAAAGCAACCACAGTATATAAAAGCAACGTTATTAAAGTTAAATGGGGATGGAATACACAAATTTAAAGCACCTAAAGCCATGTTAAGTGTCGATTCTGCACAGCTTATTAAGCAGGGCGATATGTTTGAGGCAACAATAGCGCTGAAAAAATTCAGAACAATTAAAAATAGAGGTGTGTTTGATAATAATGTGCATGCCTTTAAACAACGCATATTATTTAAAGGCAAAGTACTTAATAAACAATTGCGCATTACTAACGCGGCTTCACCTTCAATAATTTATAAATACAGGGCGTTTTTAAAACACACCTATCAAAATACAACGCTTAATTGGCTTTATTATGCATTGCTTAGTGGTGATAAATCACTGATGTCGTTTGAAAATAAACAAACAATGCAAAGTTTAGGGCTCAGCCATTTATTAGCTATTTCAGGGTTACACATAGGGCTTATATTCAGCTGTTTTTATTTACTGAGTAAGTACACAGCATACATTTTGAAAATTAATGTATTACAGTCTATTAATTTAACTATTATTTATTGTTTTATCGGCTGGTTAGCGGCATTTATATATGTTTATTTAAGTGAATTTTTACTCTCAGCGACTCGCGCATTTATTATGTTGAGTTGCGTATTAGGTCTTTACTTTATTGCCAAACAGCCACTGCGCTGGCGAAGCATTCTATATGCTTTAGTCGCTGTATTACTCATCAATCCTTTTAATGTTTTAAACCCAGGTTTATATTTTTCTTTTATTGCGGTTGCAATTATTTTCCTTGTTATAAAGCACCTTCCTAAAACTAAATATAATTGGCTTGGCGTGTTTATAGCGCTGTGTATTATGCAGCTTGCTTTATTTATTGGGCTTTTGCCAATTACCCTTATTTATTTTAGTGGGGTAAGTATTGCTGGGCTGGTTATTAATTTATTGGCAATTCCATTATTAAGCGTTGCGATCATGCCTCTTTTGCTGCTATTTACGATAATAAGTGCTGTGGTAGATATAACGCCCGTCATTTTATTATTCGATAGTGTACTTATAACATTGTTTAAGTATATGGATGCAATCCCTTGGCATTACAGATGGTTAGATATAGCTAAACCGCGTACATTGTACTTAGTTGCAGCTTATCTATGCATATTAATCGCCTGGTTTAGCCCCTTTAAACGTTTAGTACTCATTCCTCTATGCGTTACATTAATAGATTATCTGTATTTACCAAAACCTCTTTGGCAACTGCATGTGTTTGATGTTGGGCACGGATTAATGACGTTACTCGAAAAAGACAATCAAGCGCTGGTTTACGATTTTGGCCCTAGTTATTTTAACCGTTTTAGCCGTACATACAGTGTGTTAATTCCTTATTTGAAAACACATAACTTAACCGTCAGTGATGCAATAATAAGCCATCAAGACAACGATCATGCAGGGGGCGCAGCACATTTTATTAATGCAGGATTTGGTGAAAGCTTTAAGCGCTTTCACCCATATGGCATAACCACACAGTGTATCTCTTTAGATTATAACTTTAATGGATTACGCATTAGCAGCTTTGCCGATAGCACATTTAATAACGAAAATGATAATTCGTGTGTGCTTTTAATCAAATCACCCCAACTTACTATGTTATTAACGGGTGATATTTCTAAAGCACGTGAGCTGAGCCTTATTAGAACTCACTCATTACAAGCCGATGTGATTCTAAGCCCTCATCATGGCAGCGATACGTCTTCAAGCACGGAATTTATCAACCATGTAAATCCGCATACGGTTATTCACTCAACAGCTTTTCATGGCCAATGGCAATTTCCCAGTGAAAAAGTGGTTTCGCGCTACAAAGCAATAAATGCTAAACAATATGTTACGGCGCTTGATGGGCAAATTACGGTAAGTATTTATCAAGATAGCTTTAAAGTGACAACGGCGCGCAAACACGAAAGTTATTGGTTTATAGAAGATTGACGTTTAGTTTTAACGGTTTGAAGGATACAATAAGGGCTGTAATTGTATAACGAGAGTAATATGAGTCAAAGTACTACACAAATTTATAAACGGTTGATTTCTTACGTTGGTGATTATAAAAGCGTTGCCTTCGTCGCTATTATTGGAATGATCGGCTATTCGGGTATGGATGCTTTATTTATTCAATTAATGAAACCCTTTATTGATGAAGGCCTAAACCAACGTAATAGCGAAGTGCTAGCTTATGCCCCTTTTGTTGTAATTGCGCTGGTAATAGGGCGTGGCCTGTTTAATTTTATGTCTTCGTATTGCCTAAGCTATGTAGGCTCGCAAGTAGTACGTTCGTTACGCCAGCAGTTATTTGAACACATATTACATTTGCCTGTTTCGTTTCATGATAAAAACTCAACAGGTGATTTAATTTCAAAAATTACTTTTGATACAGAACAAGTTCAGCAAGCAATCACCAAAGCACTGTTAATTGTTGTAAGAGAAGGCGCTTTTGTCGTTTTTCTACTTGCCCTTATGTTTTATACCAGCTGGCAGCTTTCGCTGATTTTTTTAGTGATCATTCCATTAGTGGCAATTATTGTAACGTTTGTGTCTAAACGCTTTCGCCATATTTCAAAAAATATACAGTCTGCAATGGGGCAGGTCACCCGTAGCTCTGAGCAAATGCTAAGTGGACACAAAGTTATTCATGGCTTTGGTGGGCAAAAACAAGAAATCGACCAGTTTTCAAAAATCAATAATCATAATCGTCAGCAACGTATTAAAATGGATGCCACTAAAGCGTTAAGCGTATCGGTAATTCAAGTGCTTGCAGCAAGTGCAATGGCTGTTATTTTGTGGGTTGTATCTATGCCTTCAATGATAGATACAATCAGCTCTGGCGATTTTATGGTACTCATTTCTTCTATGATGATGCTTTTACGCCCGCTTAAACAATTAGCAAACGTGAACAGTGATATGCAGCGCGGTATTTCTGCAGCGCAAAGTATTTTTTTAGTTTTAGATGAAGAAATTGAAAAAGACAAAGGTACTTACACCGTAGATAAAGTGAAGGGCGAAATTGAGGTTAAAAATGTTACCTTTAAATACCCAACTAAAGATGAAGCTGTTTTAAATAACCTATCAATAAGTATAAAGGCCGGTGAAAGCATCGCGCTTGTAGGGCGCTCAGGCTCGGGTAAATCGACTATTTCTAATTTATTACCGCGTTATTATGATTTAGAAGCACCAAGTGAAATTTTATTAGATGGCGTTGCGCTTGAGAAATATAAACTGGCCGATTTACGCCGCCAGTTTGCCTTAGTATCTCAGCAAGTTGTGTTATTTAACGACACAATTGCCAATAATATTTGTTATGGCATAAGCCGCGAAATAACACCTCAGCAACTAGAAGAGGTGGTTAAACAAGCTCACGTGTGGGAATTTGTTAAAGACCTACCTGAGCAACTCAATACCATGGTCGGTGAAAACGGGGTGATGCTCTCTGGTGGTCAACGTCAACGTATAGCAATTGCTCGCGCTATATTAAAAGATGCACCTATTTTAATTTTAGATGAAGCAACTTCAGCCTTAGACACAGAGTCTGAAAAACTAATTCAGCAAGCTCTTGATACCCTTATGCAAGACAAAACGTCTATAGTAATCGCCCATCGTCTTTCAACCATTGAGAACAGCGACAAAATATACGTTATTGATGGTGGCCGGGTGATTGAAAGTGGCGATCATCAGAGTTTATTAGCTAAAGATGGTACTTATTCAGCTCTATGTAAAATGCAGTTTGGTGAGCACGGGTGAGTAAAATAGAGCAAAGCTGGTATAAACCATTTAGTTTTATAACGCTACTTTTACTGCCATTAGCTGCGCTTTTTTGGTTTATTTCAAGCATTAGGAAATGGTTTTTTAAGGTTGGCTTTGCCACGCCTTTTAAAGCTAAATCTAAAGTGATTGTGGTGGGCAATATAAGTGTAGGTGGGAATGGCAAAACGCCATTTGTGTTATGGCTTTACGAATACTTGTCAGAGCAAGGTCTAAAAGTGGGCATTATCAGCCGAGGTTACGGCGGTAAAGCCAACAGCTACCCGTTGGTGGTAGATCGTGGCGTAACAAGTGCACAAGCCGGTGATGAGCCAATACTTTTATTTAATCGCTTAAAATGTCCACTTGTTGTCGGACCCGATAGAAAAGCCAACATTACATTATTAGAGCAGCAATTTTGTGTGGATGTCATAATCTCAGATGATGGTATGCAGCATTATAAAATGGCGCGCGATATAGAGTGCTGCGTTGTTGATAGCCAAAGGCGATTTGGTAATGGCTTTGTTATGCCTGCAGGGCCATTACGTGAAACCACAAACAGATTAAATAGCGTTGATTTAGTGATTGAAAACGGGGGAGATGCATCCCTTAGCTACGTTTTGCAAACTGGTGCACTTAAACACGTTGCTAACAATACCCCTGTGAATAAAACAATTGAAAAAGGCCATGCGGTAAGTGCCATTGGTAACCCACAACGTTTTGAAGATTCATTAAAGGGGCAAAATATTCAGCTGCTTTCGACTCATCATTATCGAGATCACTATGCTTATAGCATGGCTGATTTTACTCAATTTAATGATGATAACGTATTAATGACAGAAAAAGATGCAGTAAAATGTAGAGACTTTGCAAAAGATACTTGGTACTACCTACCCGTAAATGCAAAACCTACTGACGCTGTAATACATAAATTAGATTTATTATTAAAACAAAAAGGGATCCTCAATGGCCTTTGATACAAAATTACTTGAAATAATTGCTTGTCCTGTGTGTAAAGGAAAGCTTCGTTTTGATAAAGAAAATGCAGAACTTATTAGTACTGCTGCTAAACTTGCATACCCAGTACGCGACGATATACCGGTACTTTTAGAAAATGAAGCGCGCGAGCTATCTCAAGATGAGGTTGATAAGTGGAATTCGTAGTTGTTATACCTGCACGTTACGCGTCTACTCGTTTGCTTGGCAAACCATTAGCTGACATATGCGGTAAACCTATGATTCAACACGTGTATGAAAAAGCGTGTTTGTCAGGTGCAAGTAAAGTGGTTATTGCAACCGATCATCAAAAAGTTTTTGATGCTGTTAAATTGTTCACAAACGATGTGCTGATAACGCGAGAAGATCATCAATCGGGCACTGAACGTTTAGCAGAGGTTGTTGACCTACTTAAGCTAGACGCAGAAACCCTAGTGGTAAATGTACAAGGCGATGAGCCATTACTTGCCAGCGAAAACGTATCGCAAGTTGCCACTTTACTAAATAATTCAAGCGCGCCAATGGCAACATTAAGTGTAGCCATTGAAGAGCAAGACGAAGTGTTTAATCCTAATGCCGTGAAGGTTGTTAGTGATATTAATAAAAATGCGTTGTACTTTTCACGTGCCAGTATTCCGTTTGACAGAAGCGCAATGTTAAATAACGACAGTGTGTTAGATATAACGCCTTTTCAGCGCCATGTGGGTATATATGCTTATCGCGCGGGCTTCATTAAGCAGTATATTGAGTTAAGTGTATCGCCGCTTGAAGTACTTGAGTCGCTAGAGCAACTTAGGGTGTTGTATCATGGTTACGCTATCAAAATTGAGCAGGCCAAAGTAACGCCACATGCTGGGGTTGATACGCCCGAGGATTTAGAAAAAGTGATTGCCTACCTAAAAGCTAAGCAAGCCTAATAATGGTTAAAAATGAATTACCCATAGTGTTTAGCCACGCTGATTTTTATATATTTGAAAAACCAGCGGGGCTTAATTTTCACTCAGAAGGTGAAAAAGGGTTTGTGGTATTAGCTGAGCAGCAAACTGGCGAAAAATTATTTGCTGTTCACCGCCTTGATAAAGTGACATCTGGCCTTATTATTCTTAGTCGTAATAAAGAAGCCGCTGCTAAATTTACGTCTCTTTTTACTGAGCACGCAATAAACAAGTTTTATTTAGCAATAAGCAATGCTAAACCTAAAAAAAAGCAAGGGTGGATAAAAGGTGATATGGCTAAGTCTCGCAGGGGCATGTTTAAGCTTTTACCGACCCTGCAAAACCCGGCCATTACCCGCTTTTATTCTTTTAGTTATAAGCCGGGGTTTAGAGCGTATATTTTAAAGCCGTATTCGGGTAAAACCCACCAACTTAGAGTGGCATTAAAAAGTTTAGGGGCGCCAATTTTAGGCGATACACTTTATAATGGCAGCGCAGCTGAGCGGGCGTATCTTCATGCCTATGCGTTAAGTTTTTTATGGCATGGGGAGCAAATTAATTGCTCTTTGCTACCTACTACGGGTGATGAGTACCAGCAATTAATTAATCATCAAGAATTTCAAGCATGGCAATCGCCATGGGAACTGGATTGGTAATGAGCGAAAAAGTAACAGATATTCGTTTTGGCGGGATCAAACGCCTATACGGTAACCAACAATTTGACTGGCTACAACAAGCCCATTTTTGTGTAGTGGGGATAGGCGGTGTAGGAAGTTGGGCCGCCGAAGCTTTAGCACGTACAGGCGTGGGTAAAATCACTTTAATTGATTTAGATGATATTTGCGCGACGAACGTAAATAGGCAAATTCATGCACTTAGCGGCAGTATTGGCCAAGCCAAAGTAGATGCAATGAAAAGCCGCTGCGAACTGATAAACCCAGCGTGTAAAGTAACTGTGATAGATGACTTTATTACTCTTGAAAATATTCGTGAGCATATTCAAGGTTTTGATTACGTTATTGACTGTATTGATGCAGTTAAAGAAAAAGCAGCGCTTATTGCTCATTGTAAGCGTAATAAAATGCCTATAATTACTACTGGCGGCGCGGGTGGGCAAACAGATCCTAGCCAAATAACATTTGGTGATGTGGCTAAAACCACGCAAGATCCGCTACTTGCTAAAGTGCGTTATATTTTACGCAAACAATATAATTTTAGTAACAACCCTAAACGCAAATTTAATATTGATTGTGTGTACTCAACTGAGCAACTTGTTTACCCAGGCAGTGATGGCAGTGTATGCCATGCTAAACAAAATGCTGATGGTACAATGAATATGGATTGTAATAATGGGTTTGGCTCGGTAACTATGATCACCGGAAGTTTTGGCTTTTTTGTAGCGGCTAAAGCGGTACGTAAATATTTAGATAAAAAAAAGCGTTTACAACAAGCTCAATAGTTTAATTGAGCTTGTTAGTTGCCATGCTTTGAATTGCCTCGACCATGGCTTTTATTCCGTTCCCTCGAGATGCACTAAGGTGTTTAATTAAGCCTAACTTTTCAAATTCGTCATACGCATTAATATTCACGACTTCTTCAGGTGTTAAGCCATTATAAAGCGCTAAAATTATCGCTAATAAGCCTTTTACAATGCGGGTGTCTGAGTCGCCAATAACCACTAAACGATTCTCGCTATCGTCAAACTCCATAAACATCCACACTTTGCTCTCACACCCTGGCACAAGCGCGTCATCGGTTTTAAGTACATCGGCTAAAGCGGGAAGTGTTTTGCCCAGAAGCATTATTTCGCGATATTTTTGCTGCCAAGACTGCGCCTGTTGTATAGGTTTTACTACGTTTTTAAACGTATTTGTCATGAGTTATCCTAAATTAGTCTAATAATTCAATCGTTTCTTTCAAGGCATTGATCAAATTATCAACATCTTGATGGGTATTATAAAATGCAAAGCTTGCTCGAACAGTGCCTTTTACCCCTAAATGGTGCATTAATGGTTGCGTACAATGGTGTCCACTGCGTACTGCAATACCAAATCCGTCAAGCAAAGTTGCCAAATCGTAAGGGTGTTCACTTTTATAATTAAAACTAAGGGTGCCAATATTGTTGTTTAGGTCGCTATAAATAGTAATACCGTTAATTTTACTCAACTGTGTAGCTGCATAATTAAAAATAGCCTGCTCATGGCGCTGTAACTGTTGAATGTTTAGGGCTGATAAATAATCAATTGCTGCACTAAAGCCAATGACGCCGGCTATATTTGGGGTGCCGGTCTCAAATTTAGCAGGAGCGTCTCTGTAGGTGCTTTTTTCAAGCGTTACAGTATCTATCATCTCACCACCCGTTTGATACGGGGTAAGCGCATTAAGTAATTCATAGCGACCATATAAGCCCCCTACACCCGTAGGGCCAAGCATTTTATGCGCTGAGAATACATAAAAATCGCATCCAAGCTGCTTTAAATTAGGGTGTAAATGCATGGCTCCTTGTGCGCCATCAACAACAACTAACGTGCCGACTGCTTTCGCTGCAGCTATTAATGGGACTAAATTGGTAATATTACCTAATGCATTAGACGCTTGGCTGATACACAGCACCTTTGCTTTAGTATGTGTGATGATGTCTACACAGCGCGCTATATTAAACGTCGCGTTTTGCTCAAGGGGAAGTGCAGATAGCGTAGCCCCTGTATTTTGCGTTAATACCTGCCAAGGAACAATATTAGCGTGGTGCTCAAGGGGGGTAATTAATACCGTATCTTCACCAGTAATTTGCCTTTGTAGGCCATGAGCAAGTAAATTTAGCGCCTCTGTTGCGCCTTTTGTCCAGACGATTTCTTTAGCATTTACGTTAAAGTAATCAGCTGTTTTTAATCTTGCTTCTTCATATTGCTCTGTGGCGCGCTCGCTTAAGGTGTGGCGGCCTCTGTGAACGTTTGCGTTGCCTAAATTATAAAAACGAGTCGTTGCATCAATAACGCTTTGTGGCTTTTGCGAGGTTGCGCCAGAATCTAAATATACTAAAGGGTTGCCATTAAGGGTTTGGTTTAAAGTAGGGAAGTCGTTGCGGATTTTTGTTATATCAAACTCTTGAGAAGGCATGGCTATTCAACATCTATAAATTTAGGCAGGAATTGTAATCGGTTTCATAAAATTAACAAGCAAAGCGCACAAAAAAGGCCGCAAAAGCGGCCTTTTTTAACTAACTAAGCTTAGCGCTTGTCAGTTGATACGAAGTCACGTTGAGTGTAACCAGTATACATTTGACGAGGGCGGCTGATCTTATGACCAGGTTGAGATAGCATCTCATCCCAGTGAGTGATCCAACCAACAGTACGTGCCATTGCAAAAATTACAGTGAACATGCTTGTTGGAATACCAATCGCTTTTAAGATAATACCTGAGTAGAAATCAACGTTAGGGTAAAGTTTCTTCTCTACAAAGTATGGGTCTTCAAGGGCAATTTGTTCAAGCTTCATTGCAATATCAAGAAGCGGATCTTGAATGTTAAGCTCTTCTAATACTTCGTGACACGTTTGACGCATTACTGTAGCGCGTGGGTCGAAGTTTTTGTAAACACGGTGACCAAAGCCCATAAGACGGAACGGATCAGACTTATCTTTTGCTTTTGCTACGTACTCATCAATACGATCAACAGAACCAATCTCTTCTAACATGTTTAAACATGCTTCGTTAGCACCGCCGTGAGCAGGGCCCCAAAGAGATGCGATACCCGCTGCAATACATGCATATGGGTTAGCGCCTGAAGAACCCGCTAAACGAACTGTTGACGTTGAAGCGTTTTGCTCATGATCAGCATGAAGCATGAAGATTTTATCCATTGCTTTAGCTGTCACAGGGTTAACTTTGTATTCTTCAGCCGGTACAGAGAACATCATGTGTAAGAAGTTTTCTGCGTAGCTTAAATCGTTACGTGGGTAAACAAACGGTTGACCAATGTTTGTTTTGTACGCCATAGCTGCAATAGTCGGTAATTTAGCGACAAGTTTAATAGCGCTTGTTTTACGTTGGCTTGCATCAGTAATATCAAGATCTTCGTGGTAAAAAGAAGATAATGCGCCTACTACACCACATAGCATTGCCATTGGGTGAGCATCGAAGCGGAAACCTTGGAAAAAGTTAGCAATTTTCTCATCAAGCATGGTGTTATGCGTGATTTCTTTTGCAAATACATCGTATTGCTCTTTAGTTGGTAACTCACCGTTTAATAGTAAGTAACAAAGCTCGATGTAGTTAGAGTCTTCAGCTAATTGCTCAATTGGGTAACCACGGTGAAGTAATACACCTTTACCACCATCAATGTAGGTGATTGCAGATTCACAAGAGCCAGTCGACATGAAACCTGGGTCATAAGTAAAGTGACCGTGTGAACCTAACGTACGTACGTCGATCACATCTTGGCCAGCAGTGCCTTGATAAATTGGAAGTTCGATTGGATCTAGTCCATCAATATGGACTGTGGCTTTTTTATCTGCCATCTATGTATCTCCTATTAAGATATCTATTCTGATTTTTAGATTTTTAAAGTTCTGAAATCTTGTTTTAAGCACATCTTCGCATTTTAACGTGAAAGAGGGGGTTAAAGTCAATTTTTATAAACATTATGCATATATGTATAATAAATATTCGGTATTAATTAAATATTATACTATCGGCTAATTCGCAAACGTCTCTAACTAAACAAGAATTGTAAAACAACCTTTGGGTATATATACTATCGGAGGTTTTAAACCGCTTTGTATTTAGGTAAACATATTTTTACAGCGTAATTTTTGCAGATTTGTGAACTTTTGCTGTATTGACACGTTTACTTTGATAGTTCCACCAGAAATTTTGGTGGGTTTTAGAAAAACAAGTAGATGAGCTCCAATGTGAGCAAGATGGGCAAGTAACTGTGAAAAAGCAAAGACCTGTAAATCTAGATCTAACAACTATATCTATGCCGGCAACGGCTAAAGCATCAATCTTTCACCGCGTCACCGGTGTTGCATTATTTTTTGCTTTAACGTTTGTCATTTGGGCTTGGTCTGAGTCTCTTTCTTCAGCTGAAGGTTTTGAATTCGTCAAGGGTCTGTTTAGCGGATTCATTGCCAAATTCATAGCTTGGGGCACACTTTCTGTATTGGGTTATCACCTTATTGGTGGTATCCGTCACATCATTATGGATATGGGCCACTGGGAAGAACTTGAATCAGGTAACCTTAGCGCTAAAATTGCAATGGCACTTGGCGTTGTATTTGCCGTACTGGCAGGGGTGTGGATATGGTCTTAAATCAAGCAACTCTTAAACGTGATGGTGTACAAGATTTCGTATCTTTACGTACCACGGCACTAGTAATCACCGCATACGCGATTTTTATTATCGGCTATTTTTTAGCAACGCCAGAAGTCACTTTCGAAGCCTGGACAGGCCTATTCTCTAATCTAGCAATGAAGGGTTTTACACTTATTACTCTTGTATGCATGATGGTTCATACCCGCATTGGCCTTTGGCAAGTTTTAACGGATTACGTTAAAAACGCTAAACTACGCGCTGTTTTAGGCTTTGTATTAAACCTGATGGCCGTTGCTTACGTAGCTATTGGTCTAATCGTTTTATGGGGTGTTTAAGTGAAATATTCTGTTCGTGAATTTGACGCCGTAGTAATTGGTGCAGGTGGTGCTGGTATGCGCGCCGCTCTTGCCATTACCGAATCTGGCAAAACGTGTGCATTAATATCTAAAGTATTCCCAACACGCTCACACACTGTATCTGCACAGGGTGGTATTACAGTAGCGCTAGGTAATTCACACGAAGACAACTGGGAATGGCATATGTACGATACCGTTAAAGGTTCCGATTTTATCGGTGACCAAGACGCTATCGAATACATGTGTCAAACAGGCCCAGAAGCTATTACTGAATTAGAAAACATGGGTTTACCATTTTCTCGTTTTGAAAATGGCCGTGTTTACCAACGTCCTTTCGGTGGTCAATCGAAAAACTTTGGTGGTGAACAAGCTGCACGTACCGCAGCAGCAGCTGACCGTACTGGTCATGCTTTATTACACCTTCTATACCAACAAAACGTTAAAAACCAAACTAATGTATTCTCTGAGTGGTACGCACTAGATTTAGTTAAAAACGACAATGGCGATGTAGTAGGCTGTACAGCAATTGAGATTGAAACAGGTGAAATCACTTTCTTCAAATCAAAAGCTGTTGTACTTGCAACCGGCGGTGCTGGTCGTATTTTCGCATCAACAACCAATGCTCACATTAATACGGGTGATGGTGTTGGTATGGCAGCCCGTGCAGGCGTTGCTATGCAAGATATGGAAATGTGGCAATTCCATCCAACGGGTATTGCAGGCGCTGGTACACTTGTAACGGAAGGTTGTCGTGGTGAAGGTGGTTATCTTTTAAATAAAGATGGCGAACGCTTCATGGAACGATATGCACCAAACGCTAAAGACTTAGCGTCTCGTGACGTTGTAGCACGTTCAATGATGACTGAAATCCGTGAAGGCCGTGGCTGTGATGGTCCTTGGGGTCCACACCTTAAGCTGAAACTTGACCACTTAGGTGAAGAAACGCTTAACTTACGTCTACCAGGCGTATGTGACCTTGCTAAAACTTTCGCACACGTTGACCCTGCTAAAGAGCCAATTCCAGTAATACCAACTTGTCACTACATGATGGGTGGTGTTCCAACTAACGTAAATGGTCAAGCGCTACAAATCGATGCTAACGGTAACGAAAAAGTAGTAGAAGGCTTATTTGCAGTAGGTGAAATTGCCTGTGTATCTGTACATGGTGCAAACCGCCTAGGTGGTAACTCATTACTTGATTTAGTTGTATTTGGCCGTGCTGCGGGTAACTTCCTAGGTAAATACCTAAACGAAGTTGAAATTACTAAAGCACCGACAGCATCTGATATTGACGCGTCTCTTGCACGCTTTAACCGTTGGGAAAATTCAACGGCTGGCCAAGGTGAAGACCCAGTTCAAATCAAAAAAGACCTACAACAATGTATGCAGCTTAACTTCTCGGTATTCCGTGAAGGTGAGTCTATGGCGACAGGTCTAAAAGAGCTTAAAGAAATTCGTGAACGTCTGCAGCATGCACGTCTTGATGATAAATCATCAGACTTCAACACGCAGCGTATCGAATGTCTTGAACTAGACAACTTAATGGAAACAGCTTACTCAACTGCAGTAGCTGCAAACTTCCGTACTGAAAGCCGTGGTGCACACTCTCGCTTTGACTACCCAGATCGTGATGACGAAAACTGGTTATGTCACTCAGTATTCAATCCGGTAACGGATGAAATGAGCAAGCGTGACGTAAACTACGCGCCTAAGACGCGTGAAGCGTTCCCACCTAAAGCACGTACCTACTAGGAGCGAGACGATGGCACAAGTACAATTTTCAGTTTATCGTTACAATCCGGATGTTGATAACGCACCTCGTATGCAAGAATATACTTTGCAAACAGAGGAAGGTCAGGACATGATGGTATTGGATGCACTTTTATTATTAAAAGAGCAAGATCCAACATTATCATTCCGTCGCTCATGTCGTGAAGGCGTGTGTGGCTCTGATGGCGTTAACATGAATGGTAAAAATGGTTTAGCATGTATTACACCATTATCTACGCTGCAAAAAGGCGGCAAAGGTACTATTGTAATTCGTCCTTTACCTGGCTTACCTGTGGTACGTGACCTTGTTATTGACATGAGTCAGTTCTACACTCAGTACGAAAAAGTTAAACCATACCTAATTAACGATCAGCCAGCGGCTGGTGAGCGTCTTCAATCTATTGAAGAACGTGATAAATTAGATGGACTTTACGAGTGTATTTTATGTGCATGTTGTTCTACATCGTGTCCTTCGTTCTGGTGGAATCCAGACAAGTTCATTGGTCCAGCAGGCCTTCTTCATGCTTACCGTTTCTTGGCAGATAGCCGCGATACGGCAACTGAAGAACGTTTAGCAGACTTAGACGATGCGTTCAGTGTGTTCCGTTGCCACAGTATCATGAACTGTGTTAGCGTTTGTCCTAAGGGTCTTAACCCGACCAAAGCAATTGGACAAATTAAATCTATGTTATTAAACCGCGCGGTTTAATCACTTAGTAACGTAAGATGGCTAATATTTTTATTAGCCATCTTGTTATGACAACTATTAATTTCTGCGCTAAAGAAAAGGGCTTATAAATGCACGAAGGTGTGATGAAGGCATGGCTAGAATCTTCACATTTAAACGGCGGCAACGTTGCTTATGTAGAAGAGCTTTATGAAGCGTATTTAGATGATGCGACTTCTGTGCCAGAAGAATGGCGAGAAGTGTTCGAACAATTACCAAAAGTAGATGGTGTGGATGTTGAAGTAAAGCATTCAGAAGTTCGTTCACAGTTTGCGGCGCTTGCTAAAAACAAGCATAGAGAGGTAGTGGTAGCAGAGGGTAGTGGCGGTGACCTTAAACAGGTTAAAGTACTACAACTTATTAATGCTTTCCGCTTTCGAGGACACCAAAATGCTAACCTAGATCCATTAGGCATTTGGCAACGAGAGCGTGTTCGAGATTTAGAGCTAGAATACCACGACTTATCTAAAGCTGATTTTGACCGCGAATTTAACGTAGGATCGTTTGCCGTAGGCCGCGATACTATGCCTTTAGGTGAACTATATCAGGCACTTAAAACCACCTATTGTGGTTCTATTGGTGCTGAGTATATGCACATCACATCAACAGAAGAAAAGCGTTGGTTACAACAGCGTTTAGAATCTGTTCAATCACGACCTACTTTTTCTAAAGAAGAAAAACTGCGTATCCTTAAAGGATTAACCGCAGCAGATGGTCTTGAAAAATATTTAGGTGCAAAGTTCCCAGGTGCTAAGCGTTTCTCACTTGAAGGTGGTGATGCGTTAGTTCCTATGCTTAAAGAACTTATTCACCGTGCTGGCGAAAGCGGGCAAAAAGAAGCAGTTATTGGTATGGCCCACCGTGGTCGCTTAAACGTACTAGTTAATGTGTTAGGTAAAAACCCATCTGAGTTATTCGATGAGTTTGCTGGTAAACACAAAGACACGTTAAGCTCTGGTGACGTTAAATACCATATGGGTTATTCATCTGACTTTGCGACCAAAGGTGGCAATGTTCATATGGCACTTGCGTTTAACCCTTCTCACCTAGAAATTGTTAACCCTGTGGTTATGGGCTCAGTAAGAGCGCGTTTAGACCGTTTAGGTGACAGTTCAGGTAGCAAAGCATTACCTATTACTATCCACGGTGATTCTGCGATTACAGGCCAAGGTGTTGTACAAGAAACATTTAACTTGTCGCAAACAAATGCCTTCTCATGTGGTGGTAGTATCCGTATTGTTGTAAATAACCAAGTTGGTTTTACAACCTCAAAACAAGACGACGTACGTTCTACAGATTACTGTACTGACATTGCTAAAATGGTTCAGTCACCAATCTTCCACGTTAACTCTGATGACCCTGAAGCCGTTGCATTTGTTACACAACTTGCACTTGATTTTAGAAACCAGTTTAAACGTGACGTAGTAATCGATTTAGTATGTTATCGCCGCCATGGTCATAACGAAGCTGATGAGCCTAATGCAACACAGCCTCTTATGTACCAAAAAATTAAAAAGCATGCGGTTCCACGTTTAATTTACGCTGATCAACTTATGTCTGAAGGCTCATTCACTGAGAGTGAAATTAAAGCATTAGCTGATGAATACCGTAACGGCTTAGATGAAGGTAACTGTGTTGTTGAAGAAATTCAGCCAGAAACTTCGCACTCATCTGATTGGGCAAAATATGTTGGCCATGAGTGGAATGTTGAGTACGACGCAAGCGTACCGGTAGATAAGCTAAAAGCACTTGGCGAACAAGTTTCGCAGTTCCCTGAGCAATATAAAGCACAGTCTCGTGTTAAAAAGATTTACGATGACCGTAAGCTTATGGCAAGTGGCGAAAAACCACTAGATTGGGGTATGGCAGAAACACTTGCTTATGCAACAATTGCCTCTGAAGGCACAGATATACGTTTAACTGGCCAAGACTCAGGGCGTGGTACTTTCTTCCACCGCCATGCTGTAGTACATAGCCAGTCAGATGGTTCAACTTACCTCCCTCTTCAAAATTTAAGTGAAGACCAAGGTACTTTTGAAGTATTTGATTCTGTTTTATCAGAAGAAGCGGTACTTGCTTTTGAATATGGTTATGCAACAGCTGAACCTACATCATTAGTCCTTTGGGAAGCCCAGTTTGGTGACTTCGCAAATGGTGCACAAGTCGTATTTGACCAGTTCTTAAGCTCTGGTGAGCAAAAGTGGGGCCGTTTATGTGGCTTAACATGTTTGCTTCCGCATGGTTATGAAGGTCAAGGTCCAGAGCATAGTTCTGCACGTTTAGAGCGTTTTTTACAGCTTTGTGCTGATCACAACATGCAAGTATGTGTTCCTTCAACACCTGCACAAGTTTACGCTATGCTTCGTCGTCAATCAGTTAGACCACTTCGTCGTCCATTGATTGTAATGACACCAAAATCACTACTTCGTCACCCACTTGCGGTATCTTCACTTGAAGAACTTTCACAAGGTGTATTCCATAATATGATCGACGAAATCGATGATATTAACCCTGAGAAAGTAGAACGCGTAGTATTTTGTAGTGGTAAAGTTTACTACGAACTATTACAAGAGCGTCGTAAGCTTGAGCAAGACAACATTGCTATTGTACGTGTGGAGCAGTTATACCCGTTCCCACATGCAGAAATGGACACGATTATGGAACGTTACCAACACGTTACTGATTTTGTTTGGTGTCAAGAAGAGCCACAAAACCAAGGTGCTTGGTACTGTTCGCAACATCACTTTATTGATGCAATCCCACAGGGTGCTAAATTGACTTACGCAGGGCGTAAGGCGTCGGCATCTCCAGCGTGTGGTTACATGTCAGTACATACTAAAGAACAACAAGCGCTCGTTGCAGACGCGCTTACTATACAAAAGAAAGGATAAGCAATGAGCACAGAAATTAAAGTTCCTGTTCTTCCTGAGTCGGTTGCAGATGCTACCGTTGCTACATGGCATGTAAGTGTAGGCGACAAAGTAAGCCGTGACCAAAACTTAGTAGACATTGAAACAGATAAAGTGGTTTTAGAAGTGGTTGCACAAAATGACGGTGTAATTACTGAAATATCACAAGAAGAAGGTGCAACGGTACTTGGCGACCAAGTTATCGGTTTACTTGGTGATGCTGATGCAGCACCAGCAAGTGACAGTGCTCCGGCTAAAGAAGAAGCCGCACCTGAAAAATCAGAAGACGCGCCTGCGGCGCAATCAGCTCCAGCATCAGAAGGTAAAGAAGTGGACATTAAAGTACCTGTACTTCCAGAATCAGTTGCAGACGCAACAATTGCTACATGGCATGTACAACCAGGTGAAGCGGTAACTCGCGACCAAAACTTGGTAGATATTGAAACTGATAAAGTTGTTCTTGAAGTAGTAGCTCAAGAAGACGGTATCATGGGCGAGCAACTAAACGCAGAAGGCGATACTGTACTTGGCGAACAAGTTATTGGTAACGTTAAAGCGGGCGGCGCTCCAGCGGCACCTGCAGCTAAAGCAGAAGAAGCGCCTGCTGCAAGTGAGTCTAACGATAGCTCAGATGTGTTAACGCCGTCTGTACGTCGTTTAATCGCTGAAAAAGGGCTTGATGCGTCTAAAATTAAAGGCACAGGTAAAAACGGCCGTGTAACTAAAGAAGACGTTGATACTTTCTTAAAAGCACCTGCTCCAGCTGCTAAAAAAGAAGCTGCTTCAGCGCCTGCTGCACCTATGGGTGACCGTACACAAAAACGTGTACCAATGACGCGCTTACGTAAAACCATTGCTAATCGTTTATTAGAAGCGAAAAACTCAACAGCAATGTTAACTACATTTAACGAAGTAAACATGAAACCTATCATGGACCTTCGTAAGCAATACCAAGAAGTATTCGAGAAGCGTCACGGTATTCGTTTAGGCTTTATGTCTTTCTACGTGAAAGCAGTAACTGAAGCACTTAAGCGTTTCCCTGACGTAAATGCATCAATTGATGGTGACGATATTGTTTACCACAATTACTTTGATATCAGCATCGCTGTATCTACACCACGTGGTTTAGTTACACCAGTACTTAAAGATTGCGACAAACTATCTGTTGCTGAAATCGAGAAAGGTATTCGTGAATTAGCCCTTAAAGGCCGTGATGGTAAACTAACACTTGACGATATGACAGGTGGTAACTTTACCATTACTAACGGTGGTGTATTTGGTTCGTTACTTTCTACGCCTATTATTAACTTACCACAGTCATCAATCTTGGGTATGCACAAAATCCAAGAGCGTCCTATGGCTGTAAATGGTAAAGTTGAAATTCTTCCTATGATGTATTTGGCACTATCTTACGATCATCGCCAAATTGATGGTAAAGAATCTGTTGGTTTCTTAGTGACTATTAAAGAGTTACTTGAAGATCCAACTCGCTTATTACTGGATGTTTAATCGAGTAGTATGAAATATAAGCTGTGAATGACAATTCACAGCTTTTTTTTTGCGCCTTTGGTGTTACTGGGGTTTTCATGTTAAGCCTTGGGATCTATACTAGGTGCGCAATTTGGGATAGCTGTTTATTTGCATAAATATTCAGCTCTTTTAGTATAAAAAATTGGATAAAGCATCATGAATTTGCATGAGTATCAGGCAAAACAACTTTTTGCCGAATATGGTTTACCAGTTTCTCAAGGTTTCGCTTGCGATACACCTGAAGAAGCTGCAGCAGCTGCCGAAAAAATTGGCGGTGATATGTGGGTTGTTAAAACTCAGGTTCACGCAGGTGGCCGTGGTAAAGCTGGCGGTGTTAAGCTAGTTAAAACAATCGAAGAAGTAAAAGAATTCGCTGCAAACTGGTTAGGTAAAAACTTAGTTACTTACCAAACAGACGAAAATGGTCAGCCTGTTGCTAAAATTTTAGTAGAAAGCTGTACAGATATCGCTAACGAATTGTACTTAGGTGCAGTTGTTGACCGTGCTTCTCGCAAAGTTGTTTTTATGGCGTCTACTGAAGGCGGTGTTGAAATTGAAACTGTTGCTGAAGAAACTCCAGAGCTTATCCACAAAGCAGAGATCGATCCATTAGTGGGTCCTCAAGCTTACCAAGCACGTGAGTTAGGTTTTAAATTGGGTCTTAACCCTACACAAATGAAGCAGTTCGTTAAGATCTTTATGGGTCTTGGCAACATGTTCAACGATTTTGATTTCGCTCTTCTTGAAATCAACCCGTTAGTAATCACAGACGAAGGTAACCTTCACTGTCTTGACGGCAAAATCGGTATCGATGGTAATGCACTTTACCGTCAACCAAAAATCCGTGAAATGCACGATCCATCTCAAGAAGATGCACGTGAAGCTCACGCAGCAAGCTTCGAGCTTAACTACGTAGCACTAGATGGTAACGTAGGTTGTATGGTTAACGGTGCAGGCCTAGCGATGGGTACTATGGACATCGTAAACCTACACGGCGGCAAGCCAGCTAACTTCCTAGATGTTGGTGGTGGCGCGACTAAAGAGCGTGTTTCTGAAGCATTCAAAATCATCCTTTCTGACGATAACGTAAAAGCTGTTTTAGTTAACATCTTTGGTGGTATCGTACGTTGTGACATGATTGCTGAAGGTATCATTGGCGCAGTTAAAGAAGTAGGTGTAAACGTGCCTGTAGTTGTACGTTTAGAAGGTACTAACGCTGAATTAGGTCGTGACGTTCTTAAGAACTCTGGCCTAGATATCATCGCTGCTGAATCACTAACAGACGCTGCTGAGAAAGTTGTAGCTGCTGCGGAGGGCAAATAATGTCTGTATTAATCAATAAAGATACAAAAGTTATCTGTCAAGGTTTCACTGGTGGCCAAGGTACTTTCCACTCTGAGCAAGCGCTTGAGTACGGTACACAAATGGTTGGTGGTGTAAGCCCAGGTAAAGGCGGTCAAACGCACCTTGGTCTTCCAGTATTCAACACAGTACGCGATGCAGTTAAAGAAACAGGCGCAACAGCGTCAGTTATCTACGTACCAGCACCGTTCTGTAAAGATGCAATCTTAGAAGCTATCGATGCGGGCATCGAGCTAATTGTTTGTATCACTGAAGGTATCCCAACACTAGACATGGTTGACGTTAAAGTTAAGCTTGATAACTCTGGTGTTCGTATGATTGGTCCTAACTGTCCAGGTGTTATCACTCCTGGTGAGACTAAGATTGGTATCATGCCTGGTCACATCCACAAGCCTGGTAAAGTAGGTATTGTTTCTCGCTCTGGTACTTTAACGTACGAAGCAGTTAAACAAACTACAGACGCTGGTTTTGGTCAGTCTACGTGTGTTGGTATTGGTGGCGACCCAATCCCAGGTACTAACTTTATCGACGTGCTAGAAATGTTCGAAAAAGATCCACAAACTGAAGCAATCGTAATGATTGGTGAAATTGGTGGTACTGCAGAAGAAGAAGCTGCAGAGTACATTAAAGCTAACGTAACTAAGCCTGTTGTTTCTTACATTGCTGGTGTAACTGCACCAGAAGGTAAGCGTATGGGTCACGCTGGCGCAATCATCGCTGGCGGTAAAGGTACTGCTGATGAGAAATTTGCTGCACTAGAAGCTGCTGGCGTACAAACTGTACGTTCACTTGCTGATATCGGTAAAGCACTTAAAGAGAAAACAGGCTGGTAATCAGTTTGCTTAATCTTTAAAAAGGCTCGCATTTGCGAGCCTTTTTGTTATTGGCTAAAAAATTAGTATGGGTAACTAATGTGTTGAAAAAACCGTACTGATAAATCTTGTCGTTCTTTATTTATTGCCAGCTCTGAGCACATAGCGTGTATTGTTTTTTCTACTTGATTCATAAAGCGGCCATAGCCCATTTCATGTTTATCTTTATGGGTGGCAACAATCACAAAATGTAGTGACTCAACTAATTTTTCAGCATTGAAAAAAATATGTATTTGCGTGGCTGTGCCATTCACATCAAAACTTATTTTTTGCAATTCTGAATTCCCATCATTTTTATCTATTTGGCTATTACGCACTATGGGCCTTGCACCATTAGCAACCATAGCGCCGTGAGATAATTCGTATCGCTCGCAGCACCCTTTAAATGATTGGGCAAAGTAGTTATAAAACTCAGTGTAATTATTTTTATTTATTAAGCTTTGAAATTGCGTTTTAATGCCACGCGAAACCGGTATAGAAAACGTTGCATAGGTCATTTCTGCATGCTCGGCGGGTATTTTACATTGGCGAGCTAAATAACGAGGGTATAGGCTTCTAAGTTTGTAGCCGTAACTTTGGTTACAGCCTTTGCTCTTGGTAAATAAGTCATAGGTTAAATGCTGATGATCGCGAAGCTTAAACTGGGGTTGTTCAATAAATAATTGTGTTTGTAAATTATCTAATACTTTTTGCACCCTGCTGTGAAATTGTGCCGAGCTTGCGCGTAAATCATCACCGGTGGCTAAAAATAACAAGCGAATTTTTTTACTTTTAAAAGCAGGGGTGTAGTGTAGTTTGTGCGCCTCGTGGTAACGCGGGTTGTAAAAAAACAACATTTGCTTAGCTGTTTCTAATTGATACGACTCATCATGAAATCTGACAACGGGTAATTTGTCGTTAGCGAGTAGGTGTACATTATGTAGCTCGTATTCATCACAGCTTGCAAATAGTTGCTTGGCAATGCGGGTATAGCAACTATCGATATCGCTAAAACTAGTGTAAAAGTTATCAGTGGGTGTAATTTCAGCGAGTAAATAGTGATTAGCTCGCGCATTTGTTGGTATATAGACTCTGTGTTGTGTAGAACTGGCCATCTTTGAATCCTTTTAAGGAGCTTAAGTTTAGGTACTATAAATGCCTTTCATGACTCAAATATTGCGCTAAAACAAATTTAAGTAATAAACTAATGCACCATTGCCATAATAACTAGAATAAACCCGCATCTAGTGCTGTATGTTAGTGTTTGTTTTTGTAATAATGCATTAGTTTTGTTATCACGAATATTCAGAGGATCGCACTCCTATGGCGGAAATTGAGAATCGCCCAAGTAACTTTATAAGAACTCGAATTGATGAAGATTTAGCAAGTGGCAAACATGCAACTACGCATACACGTTTTCCACCTGAACCTAATGGCTTTTTACATATTGGCCATGCAAAATCAATTTGTTTGAATTTTGGCATTGCAAAAGATTACGATGGTTTATGTAACCTACGTTTTGATGATACAAACCCAGAAAAAGAAGATATTAACTACGTTAATTCAATCAAAGAAGACGTGCAGTGGTTAGGCTTCAACTGGAGTGGTGAGATAAAATATTCGTCAAACTATTTTGATACCCTATACGGCTATGCAGTAGAGCTTATTGAAAAAGGCTTAGCGTACGTTTGTTTTTTAACGGCCGATCAAGCACGTGAGTATCGCGGTACGTTAAAAGAGCCGGGTAAAAATAGCCCATACAGAGACACCTCAGTAGAAGAAAACCTCGCATTGTTCGAAAAAATGCGCGCGGGTGAATTCAAAGAAGGTGAGTGTGTGCTACGCGCTAAAATTGATATGGCAAGCTCATTTATGGTGCTTCGCGATCCAATTATTTATCGCGTTCGTTTTGCTCATCACCATCAAACAGGTGACAAGTGGTGCATTTACCCAATGTATGACTTCACACATTGTATTTCTGATGCGCTTGAAGGGATAACCCATTCATTGTGTACACTTGAGTTTCAAGATAACCGTCGTTTATACGACTGGGTACTTGATAACATCAGCCTTGAATGCCACCCACAGCAAATTGAGTTTTCGCGCTTAAATCTTGAATACACAATTATGTCTAAGCGTAAGCTAAACGACTTAGTTGTAAATAACTATGTAGAAGGGTGGGATGACCCACGTATGCCAACTATTGCTGGTTTACGTCGTCGTGGTTATACACCGGCTTCAATACGTGAGTTCTGTTTACGTATCGGTGTGACTAAGCAAGAAAACATGGTTGAAATGGGCATGCTTGAAGCGTGTATCCGTGAAGACTTAAATGAAAACGCACCACGTGCAATGGCAGTACTCGATCCAGTTAAAGTGGTAATAGAAAACTTTGATGCAGATAAAGTAGAAACATTGTCGGTAGCTAACCACCCTAATAAAGAAGAAATGGGGCGTCGTGAAGTACCGTTTACTCGTGAGCTTTTCATTGAGCGTGAAGATTTCCGCGAAGAAGCGAATAATAAATTTAAACGCTTAGTTCTTGATAAAGAAGTACGCTTACGTGGTGCTTATGTAATTAAAGCACAGCGTGTAGAAAAAGATGAAAATGGTGAAATTACCACTATTTACTGTACTTACGACAACGAAACACTAGGTAAAAACCCAAGTGACGGTCGTAAAGTAAAAGGGGTTATTCATTGGGTTTCTGCGCCTGAGTCGGTTAATGCAGAAGTTAGATTGTATGACCGTTTATTTAATGTACCAAACCCAGGTGCAGCTGAAGAGTTCGAATCGACACTTAACCCTGATTCGTTAGTTGTATTAGAAAATGCAAAACTTGAAGCATCGCTTGCTAAAGCCGAACCGGCTCAAGGCTTTCAGTTTGAGCGTACTGGCTATTTCTCACGTGATACAAAGTCAGAAAATTTAGTATTCAACCAAACGGTTGGTCTTAGAGATTCATGGGCTAAAATCGAGAAGCAGTAACGCTTTTATAATACCAATTTGCATAATATCTCATTATTGCAAATTGGTATTAAACACAGTTTAAATGTTTAATTTTAAGCACAAAAAAACCTGCAATAGCAGGTTTTTTTTATTACTATAGCGCGTTATTAGCTATTTGAATCGCTAAATGCTTTACACGCTGCTTTGTCTTGACACTCACCGTATAGGTATAAAGAGTGATTTGTTAGTGTAATACCGTTTTCTTCGGCTATTTCTAACTGGCGACGTTCAATTAAGTCATCTTCAAATTCAACAACTTTACCACATTTTAAACACACTAGGTGGTCGTGGTGAGTGCTGCCAGAAAGTTCAAATACTGACTTTCCGCCTTCAAAATGGTGACGGCTTACAATACCTGCGTCATCAAATTGGTTTAATACACGGTAAACAGTCGCAAGACCAATTTCTTCACCTAAATCTAAAAGAATTTTGTATACATCTTCAGCGCTGATGTGTTGGTTATCTGGAGATTGTAGAATTTCTAAGATTTTAATACGCGGTAAAGTTACTTTTAAACCGGCTTTTTTAAGTTCCAAGTTATGATCAGTCATTAAATCTGTCTCAAATTTGTTTGGTTATACTAGACATCTCTTACAGATGCACACGACACATTAGCAATAACAAGGATAACGCGCCTAAGCACTGAGTGCAAAGAACAATTGATCAATTTTGCTATTAATTCTAAAGTCGCTAACTGTTTGATAATTATTTAAACAGTTAGCGATAAAAGGGGGGGAGATTAGTCTGCTAGTTCGCTTAAGCACATTTCATCATATACTTGTGCGCACCATGCTTTAACACGTTGTTCTGTTAATTCAGGTTGGCGGTCTTCATCAATACCTAAGCCTACAAAGTGCGTGTCATCAGCCATACCTTTAGATGCTTCAAAGTCGTAGCCTTCACTAGACCAATGGCCAACCACAATAGCACCGCGCTCGGTAACGATATCGTTGATCATACCCATAGCGTCTAAAAAGTATTCTGCGTAGTCTTCTTGGTCGCCACAACCAAAAATAGCCACTAACTTACCTTCAAAGTCTACTTCTTCAAGCTCAGGGAAAAAGTCATCCCAATCACATTGTGCTTCACCGTAGTACCAAGTAGGAATACCGAATAAGATTAAATCGAACTCTGCAATCTCTTCTTTAGAGCTTTTTGCAATGTCGTGTACAGCCACAAGCTTTTTACCCAATTCTTTTTGGATCATTTTTGCTACGTGTTCTGTATTACCTGTGTCACTTCCGAAAAAAATGCCTACACTTGCCATGGACTTCAAACCTTTTATCTATCAATAGCCAATCTTTCTTGTAAAATTGTTTCAATCAGCGCACTACGGCTAATATTTTGTGCATCTGCCATATCACTCAGTGCCTGATATAACTGTGATGAAACTTTAAATTCTACACGCTTTAAACCGCGTGCTTTATCTCGTTTTATTTGATTACGTTTATTAACCTTTAACTGCATATCCCTTGGTAAAGGGTTCGTTTTAGGCCTGCCTGGGCGCTTTTCGTATTCAAATAAATCGGGAGTTGTTCTATCTGTTTCTGACTTCGCCATGCCTAACCTACACCTGCACCTTGCCAAAAAACTTGTATAAGTCCTTTCGCAATAAAGCCAGAACACCCTAAAAAGAGGACGCCCCACACAATGTAGCGACCAAACTTAGGTACGTTACCACTATTAAGTACGTCTTTAATTGCCAGGCCGATGAATACAAAAATACCGGCTAAGCCAAAGTACAACCCTAGGGTATCAAATTCGTTAATAAACTGACTGACCATCAACGTATAACCTTTAAATTAAACGGCGCGTACTATAGCATATAAATATGCATTAATTTAGTACGGATAACCAAAAACACATGATTAAAATTGCATTAAAGCTCTGTTAAAAAGTCATTTATTGCTTTATTAACTGCAGCGGGTTTTTGTGCATGAAGCCAATGTCCTGCACCGTGTATAATTTTTGCTCGTGTATTTTTAAAGCGCTTTGTTATTTCATCGCGGTATTCTGGCAGTATGTAATCAGAATCGTTGCCTTTGATAAACAAAGTATCGCACAAACAAGAATTGTTTTCATTAACATTGGCGGTGATTGTCGAATATTTTTCATCAAGTACATCTAAATTAAATCGCCATTTGTACTGTCCATCGTCATTTTTAGCTAAGCTTTTTAGTAAAAACTGCCTAACACCTAGCTCATTAATGTACTCGCTCATAATAGCATCGGCTTGTTTTCTATCAGTAACCTGGCTAGTTGCCACTTTTTTTAGTGCATTAATAATTTGTGTGTGGCGGGCAGGGTAACTCACTGGGGCAATATCAAGTACCACCAGCTTATTTACTTTTTGGCTATGCATTAGCGCCACTTCCATCGCCACTTTACCGCCCATTGAATGGCCAATAAGGTGCGCATTGTTAATATTTAACGCGTTCATTAGCTCAACAATATCTGCGGCCATTGCAGGGTAGTTCATTTCATTACTGTGCGGTGAAGCGCCATGGTTACGCAAATCTACATTAGTTACCCTAAAGTGCTCGCTCAATGGTTTTGCAATAACATTTAGGTTTTCTAAAGAGCCAAATAAACCATGAATGATCACTACATCCGGACCTTCACCATATTGTTTATAGTTTAATAGCATGACCGCCTCCTAAAATTTTGGCTTAGTTTGCCGAGCATTCCCCTAAAAAGCAAAAGATATAACGGTTAACTGCTCTGCACGCGCCTTTTATGGGGTAACACCGTTTATTTTTACGCCAGTTATGGGCTATTTGGTGTTACCAGCCTAATGGAGATAAAAATATGGGTAGTATTTTTAAAAGCTGTTAATTACTACATTGGGTTTATAAGCAAATAATCAACACACCTTTATTAGCGCGTTTATAGGTTATGTTTGTGCGAGTGCTTGTTGTAACTCGCATTTATATTTGGTTTGGGTATAATCACGGGGAAAGAAAAAATGTGGCCCGTAATGACAGGAACAACATGAAACAAATCGACATAGACGACGAGTTATATCAGTATATTGCTAGCAATACACAAAGTATTGGCGAAAGCGCATCCACTATTTTACGTCGTTTATTAAATCTAAACGGTGATGACAACACTCCCGTTGCTAAGAACAATCAAAACAACCAAACAGCTACTCTAGCCTCACTTGACGACACGCCAGCTACTAAAGACAGCCAAGAGCAAGAGGCTGTCACACCCGTGAAGCAAACAAACGCTAATGTATTTAATATTCTAAATAAAGAAGAACTAGCAATGCAAAAAGGGGTGGTAGGCAGGTTTTTATTTATTTTAAGTGCTTTTTATAGAACGCATAAAAAAGAGTTTAGTGCTGTGCTTGATATAAAAGGGCGCGACCGCGTTTACTTTGCAACCAGCAAAGAAGACTTAGTTAATAGCGGCAGTAGTATGAACCCTAAAAACATTACCGACAGTGAGTACTGGGTAATGACAAATTCAAACACGACACGTAAAAAAATGATGCTACACGAGGTTGCGCTGTGCTTAGGTTATTCAGCAGAGCAAGCAGAAGAAATTCGCGATTACTTGTAAGGAAATAAACATGGCTATTCATTCAGGTGCTGGGAAAACTGCGCCACATTCAACTTTAGTTAACGTACCAAAACTGGTATCGGCTTATTACTTAAATGAGCCAGACTTAGAGCAAAACCCAGAGCATTGTGTTGCTTTTGGTACGTCGGGTCACCGTGGTTGCTCTTACGATGTTAAGTTTAACGAATCTCATATTTTAGCCATTACACAAGCTATTTGTGACTACAGAAAGCAAAACGACATTTTTGGTCCGCTTTTTTTAGGTAAAGATACCCATGCATTAAGTGAAGCTGCTTTTAACTCTGCCATAGAAGTATTAGTGGCTAATGAGGTGCAAGTAATCACCCAGCAAAATCACGATTACACGCCAACCCCTGTCATTAGCCATGCTATTGTTTGCCATAACAAATTAAATCCTAACGAATTAGCCGATGGTATTGTGGTAACGCCTTCACATAACCCGCCAGAAGACGGTGGCTTTAAATACAATCCACCTAACGGCGGCCCAGCAGATACCGACGTAACTAAATGGATTGAAGACAGAGCAAATCAATTACTATTAGAAGATTTAGTAGAAGTTGAGCTGTTTCCATTTGCTAAAGCATCGCGTTCAGGGTTTATTAAATACGAAGACCTAATGACGCCATACATTAACGACTTAGAAAATATCGTTAATTTAAAAGCCGTTAGCGATGCGGGTATTAAAGTAGGTATTGACCCGCTAGGTGGCTCTGGTATTAACTTTTGGCCATTAATAGCGCAAAAATATAATTTAGATTTAACCGTAGTAAACGACAGTGTTGATCCGCGTTTTGCATTTATGCCACTTGATAAAGATGGCAAAATCCGTATGGATTGCTCATCACCTTACTCAATGGCTAATTTAATTAAATTAAAAGATGACTTTGATATTGCTATTGGCAACGACCCAGATTACGACCGCCACGGTATTGTTACCCCAGATGGATTAATGAATCCTAATCACTTTTTAGCTGTAGCGATTGATTATTTATTAAAACACCGCGATTGGGACAGCAGTGTAGAAATTGGCAAAACGCTGGTTTCTAGCTCAATGATTGACCGCGTAGTAGCTCGTAATGAGCGTAAAGTTAAAGAAGTGCCGGTTGGCTTTAAGTGGTTTGTCGATGGCTTAAACAAAGGTAAGCTTGCCTTTGGTGGCGAAGAAAGTGCTGGTGCTGCGTTTTTACGATTTGATGGCAGTGTATGGTGTACCGACAAAGACGGCTTTATTATGGGGTTACTTGCAGCTGAAATACTCGCAGTAACAGGTAAAACACCATCAGCGCTTTATAAAGAGCTAGAGCAAGAATTTGGCTCTCCACTATATAAGCGTTTAGATGCCCCTGCTAGCAGTGCGCAAAAGTCACGTTTAAAAGCACTTAGTGCAAGCGATGTTAAAGCCGATACATTAGCTGGTGAACCTATTTTACAAAAACTGACTCATGCCCCTGGCAATGATGCGGCCATTGGCGGCTTAAAAGTAGTGACAAAAAACGGCTGGTTTGCAGCACGTCCTTCTGGTACTGAAGATATTTATAAAATTTATCTTGAGTCTTTCAAAGGTGAAGAGCATTTAGCACTATTAGAAAAAGAAGCGAAGCAATTAGTTGATTCTGTGATCAGCTAACACGGCTTACACTATTTAAAAACGGCTGATTTATTCAGCCGTTTTTGTTTGTATCTCTCACACTATAAAAGGGCTTATCATGTTAGCCAAACCAGATTATTTAAATGAACTAATAAATAGCGGCGATTTTTTAACACTCAGTCGCGATAATGAATGGCATTTAGAGGCAAGTGAATTTGCTTTAGAAAATGGAACGCGCGTAACCGTTCACGATACAGGCGTTATTGAATTTCAACCACAGGGCACAACAACAAAAGATGTTGTGCTTTCAAGCGCTGTACACGGTAACGAAACCGCACCTATAGAAATATGTGACGAGCTAATAAAAACCATAATAAAAGGTGAGCTTGCATTAAATCAGCGTGTGCTCTTTATATTTGGTAATCCAAAATCAATAAATATTGGCCTGCGTTTTGTAGAAGAAAACCTAAACCGTTTGTTTAACGGCCACCACACTGTTAAAGGTGTGCCAATGAATGACGAGCGCACACGCGCAGCAAAACTAGAAGAGTATGTAACTGACTTTTTTACACGGGGTGAGCAAGGCAGTGCACGTTATCATTATGATTTACATACTGCTATACGTGGCTCAAAAAATGAAAAATTTGCTGTTTATCCTTATCTTCATGGTAAACCATGGAAAAAATCGCAGTTACAATTTTTACTTAGCTGCGGTGTAAATACCGTATTGATGATGAAATCACCGGCAACCACATTCAGTTACTATTCTTCGTTTGTTCATGGCGCTGATTCATTTACCGTTGAACTGGGTCAAGTTAAACCGTTTGGTGAAAACGACATGGCTCGCTTTGCAAAAACCAAGCAAACGCTAACTGCATTAATTAGCCAAAAAGAAGTGCAATACCCTCAATTTAATGCAAGTGACTTTGAGCTGTTTGCCGTGCATCGCACAATTAATAGAACGCAGCAGGACTTTAGCTTTCCGTTTTCTGATGATGCAGAAAATTTCACAGGGTTTGCTAAAGGTGAGTTGCTAGCAACAGACGGCGATACCCCTTATTATGCCGATGTGGAAGGCGAAGCTATTATTTTTCCAAATGCGCACGTTGCACTTGGGCAAAGGGCACTGCTTACCGTTATTCCTATGCAAGTAGATAGTAATTTCGTCTAATAAAACTCATCAGACCACTCATCTTAAATATTTAACTGTATGTTTTTATTAGTTTAATAAATGCGTACAGTTAACTTTCCATATTTTTAATCGTATTTTACTTTTGTTTCGTCTTACACTTGTTGAATAACATCTTACGTTAACGTAAGGTGGTGGCAGCTTTAATTAAATACAGCGCAGATGCTGCAAAGTTTATTCGCAAGCCTCACCCATAATAAAAACTTAAAAGGGGCGCTGTATCACAGACAACAAGAGAAGGTAGGTTATGAGTAATCCAAATAACGTATCGCTGAATATTAACCACGACCTCGAGTTTATAGACGGTCATGCGCTAACTATTCCAACCCTTAGTATTTTAACTGAGGACGGCGACATTCATCCTAGTGCTACCGCACCGACTATTTCTAAACACACAGCGATTAAACTATACGAAACAATGCGTTTTATTCGCCTACTCGATGAGCGGATGCAAGGGGCGCAGCGCCAAGGCCGCGTAAGCTTTTATATGCAATGTTTAGGTGAAGAAGCCGCTGTTACTGCCTCTGCTGCCGCACTTGATCAAGATGACATGATTATGGCGCAATACCGCGAGCAAGCCGCTTTGCATTACCGCGGATTTACGCTTGACCAATTTATGAATCAAATGTTTTCTAATGAGTTAGATTTAGGAAAAGGCCGCCAAATGCCGATTCATTATGGTTCAAAAGAATTAAATTATATGACCATATCATCGCCCCTCGGTACGCAAATTCCTCAAGCTACAGGGTATGCCTACGGGCAAAAAGTAAAACACATTGACGCAAAAACCGGCGAACTTGCAAGCACCATAGATAATGTGACTATTTGTTACTTTGGTGAGGGCGCAGCATCTGAAGGTGACTTTCATGCGGGTTTAAATATGGCTGCGGTACACAAAGCCCCTGTTATATTTTTTGCACGTAATAACGGGTATGCAATATCAACACCTGCAGATGAGCAATTTAAAGGCGATGGTATAGCATCGCGAGGCGTAGGGTATGGCATTAAAACCATACGAGTTGATGGCTCAGATGCATTAGCCGTGTTTGCAGCAACACAAAAGGCCCGCGAAATTACAGCAACGCAGGGCGAGCCGGTATTAATTGAATCAATAGCGTACAGATTAGGTGCTCACTCAACCTCAGATGACCCAAGTGGTTACCGCTCAAAAGATGAAGAGGCCACGCATAAAGTTTGCCCAATTGATAAATTTAAAAAATGGTTGATCAAACAAGAGTGGTTAAACGAAGAGGACGATGATAAAGCGAAAGACACTATTCGTGAAGATATTTTAGCCGCCCTTAAACGTGCTGAAAAAGTGCAAAAGCCAGCGCTTGAAGAGCTCATATCAGATGTTTACGATACGCCAATTCCTTCACTTGAGCGCCAATATAACGATTTAAAAGCACATATAAAGCAGCACCCAGATGCGTACCCAATCACAGCAGGGAGAATTAAGTAATGGCTAAAATGAACATGCTACACGCAATTAATTCTGCGCTCGATATCACCATGAATGAGCACCCTCAGGCGTGTATTTTTGGTGAAGATGTTGGCTATTTTGGTGGTGTTTTTAGAGCGACCTCAGGTTTGCAAGAAAAGTACGGTAAACACCGCGTATTTAACACACCGCTTACAGAGCAAGGTATTTTAGGTTTTGCCAATGGCTTAGCCGCGTTTGGCGCACCTGCACTTGCTGAAATACAATTTGCTGATTATATTTTTCCGGCATTTGACCAAATAGTTAATGAGTCTGCCAAGTTTAGATACCGCAGTGGTAATGAATTTAACGTGGGCAATTTAACGATTCGCACACCGTATGGTGGCGGTATTGCGGGGGGCTTATATCACTCACAATCGCCAGAGGCATACTTTGCCCATACGCCAGGGCTAAAAATAGTGGTACCGCGTAACCCGTACCAAGCAAAAGGGTTACTACGAGCAAGTATTAAAGACGATAACCCCGTTATTTTCTTCGAGCCTAAACGTTTATACCGCGCTTCTACCGGCGAAGTACCAGAGGATGATTACACCATTGAGCTGGGTAAAGCCGAAGTAGTACAAGAAGGTACAGATATCACTGTACTTGCGTGGGGCGCGCAAATGGAAATTGTTGAAAACGCAGCAAAACAAGCCAATGAACAAGGCATTAGTTGTGAGGTGATTGACCTTAGAAGCATATTACCTTGGGATGTTGAGACAATTGCTAAGTCGGTCACTAAAACAGGACGTTTAGTGATAAGCCACGAAGCGCCTATTACCAATGGCTTTGGTGCCGAAATTGCGGCGACTATTCAGCAAGAGTGCTTTTTACACCTTGAGTCACCTATTATGCGTGTATGTGGATTAGATACACCTTACCCATTAGCACTTGAAAAAGAATATGTGCCTGATGCGCTAAAAGTAATGGCCGCAATTAAACAATCAATGGATTTTTAGGGGATACCATGGCTAAAGATTTTATATTACCCGATATTGGTGAAGGCATTGTTGAGTGCGAAGTGGTTGAATGGCTAATACAAGAGGGTGACACAGTAAAAGAAGATCAACCCATTTGTGACGTGATGACCGATAAAGCCCTAGTGCAAATACCGGCTGTGCACGATGGCATAATCACTAAATTGTATTATCAAAAAGGGGAGATAGCGCAGGTTCATGCACCCTTGTTTGCTATGAATGTAGCCGATGAGCAAAGCCAAAGCGATGAAACACACACAGAACAAGTGCAAAATACACAAAGCGACAACGCATCGTCAGAGCATTTAGAAGATTTTATTCTTCCAGATATTGGTGAGGGGATTGTTGAGTGTGAAATTGTTGATTGGCTAGTGGCCGAGGGCGATGAAATACAAGAAGATCAGGCTGTGTGTGATGTAATGACCGACAAAGCTCTTGTACAAATTCCGGCTAAATACACAGGTACAGTGCAAAAGCTTTACTATCAAAAAGGTGAAATTGCTCAGGTACATAGCCCGTTATTTCAAATGAGCATAGCCGGCAGTACAGCTAAACCAAATGTAGATGTAAACGAAGCCGTTGTAAAAGCACAAAGTAAAGCGGCAGATAAATCTGTAGCAACGCAGCAAACAACAGCAAATAAAGTTGTTAATAAAAAAGCGGTTGCCTCTCCAGCTGTAAGGCGCAAAGCGCGGGAGCTTGATGTTGATTTAACGTGCGTACCGGGCAGCGGTAAAAATGGCCGCATTTATAAACAAGACATAGAAGAATTTATTAAAGGTGAGGTACCTAACACAATAGATACATCACCACTTAGCAGTGCTACTACTAAAAACAGTGTTACTCAAAATAAAGAGCCACAATCGCCACAAACACAAAACGGTGGTATGCGAGCAGAGCCAATTAAAGGCATTAAAGCGGCTATGGCAAAGCAAATGATGGCCTCGGTCTCTACAATCCCTCACTTTACCTTTAGTGACGAGATAGACTTAACGCAATTAATTGCCCTGCGAGCGAGTTTAAAAGAGCAGTATAAAGCGCAAGGTGTAAAGCTCACTATGATGCCATTTTTTATCAAAGCGTTATCGCTTGCGATGAAAGAGTACCCAGTGCTTAATTCTAAAGTAAATGATGATTGCACTGAGCTTACCTACTTTGACGATCATAATATTGGGGTAGCAGTGGATTCAAAAGTGGGTTTGTTAGTGCCTAATATTAAATCGTGCCAATCTAAGAGTATTGTTGAAATTGCAAACAGTTTAACAAGCCTAACTGATGCAGCACGCGAGGGGCGCGTAGCGCCAGATGACTTAAAAGGGGGCACCATTAGCATTTCAAATATTGGGGCAATTGGCGGCACTATTGCGACCCCGATTATTAATAAGCCAGAAGTTGCTATTGTAGCATTAGGGAAGTTACAACACTTACCGCGCTTTGATGAAAGCGGCCAAGTTGTTAGCAAAGCTATTATGCAAGTGAGTTGGTCTGGGGATCACCGTGTTATTGATGGCGGTACAATTGCGCGCTTTAATAATTTGTGGAAATCGTACCTAGAAAGTCCATCGGCGATGATGATGGGTATGAGTTAAAAATTAAACTGACAAAAAAACCAGCAATTTGCTGGTTTTTTGTTTTAAAGCGCGGTGTTTTTAATTAAGATACAAATGTTACTAAAAGGTAATAAAATTAACCCGCTAGGGAATATAAAAACTAACACTAAGGAATTGTAATGGAACATTATATGAACGCGCTGCGTAGCTACGCAGATTTTTCAGGACGTAATCGCCGTAAAGCATTTTGGATGTTTTACTTAATAAATTTATTAATCAGCATAGTACTAGGTGTTGTTGATGAGCTTATGGGTGTAGCTGTAATTGGTACTATCTATAGCTTGGCACTGTTAATTCCGCAATTGAGCGCTGGCGCACGCCGTTTACACGATACTGGCCGTTCTGGCTGGTGGCAGCTACTTTGGTTAGTGCCAATCATTGGCTGGATTGTTATAATTGTATTCCTTGCGCAAGACTCACATGAAGGTGAGAACGATTATGGCCCAAATCCAAAAGAGTTAGCGGCTGAACCTGTTTCTGTATAAATAATACGCTAACATTAAAAAAGCTCAGCAATTGCTGAGCTTTTTTATACTTATGATTTTTTAAACTGTTAACTTAAAAAGTAAAGCCCGTAACCAACAACTAAAGCAGGTATAGAGGTATACAAGGTAGCAATTACAGCCGCTTTTGGCGCCATTGCAATAGCAGGAAACAACGCATCGCCATCATTTGAAATCGCATTAGCAGCTAATGCACTAAAAGGAATAATGCCCTGTATATAAAGCGTGGTTACAATTATTTGTGGCCCACAGCCAGGTAAAAAACCAATGACGACTGCAATTAACGGTGCTAAATAGGCGTAGTGCATAAACCAGGTTTTTAAATCAAGGCCTACCAAACTGACTAATATTTCAAACAGCATGAACGAAGCCACCACCCATGCAGTTACAAAATGGGTATCTTGTAATACTTTTATAAGCTTTGAAGGCGGATTACATTCATCCTCTTCTGAGGTAATTTCTTTATAGGTTTCACCTTTACAAGAGTAGGCCCATATAACAACCGTAAACAGTGCCATTGCTGCACCAAATAAGCTAATACCGGTGCTGGTATATTGACCAAATTGGTTAAAGTCCACATTAAAGGCAATTAAAAACGCAATGATTAAACTTGGAATAATGGCAAACATCCACACAGGTTTGCTAATTTTTATTATTTTAGTGGGCAAAACTTTTACTTGGTGCTTTTGCTCTTGTGCGCTGGGACGTAAAAAATCAGGTTTGTGAATTGCATTAACTATTAATCCACACAGTGTGCCTACCACTAAACCTATAGCCATTATTGTTAAACCTTCAGTGGGGCGCGTAGCAAGCAGTAAAAAAGCAGCATCGCCCATTGTGGCGGTAAGTACAGCAACAATAGCCCCAAAGCTTGCTTGGCCTTTAGTGTATTGAGTAACCACAATAATTGCACCACCACAGCCGGGTAAAGCGCCAAGAACGGATGCAAACAGCACTTCAAGCGACTTAGATTTAGCGCTTAAGTAGCTCATTTCTAATTGAGGGATATGTTCTATTGCGTAGTAGTAAATAAGTAACGTAGCCGCTACAAATACACTAACCTGAAAAAACGCATCACTGAGAGCAGTAATGGTTATTTCGCGAAGACTAGGAACAGCTAAACATACCAATAAAAAAAGTGGTAGGAGTAAGCGTTTATTTTGGCTAACAAACCGTTTGGAAGCTGGCGTAATAAATCCTATTTGAGAGAGTAAAATCATAAGTGTGCCCCAGTTTTATTTTAACTAGGACACACTTTATACATTTTGCAAATGATAATCAATATCATTTGCATCTATTTAAATCGATAGCTCAGTTTGAGTTTTTCGATGGTAAATAACCTACGTTTAGGCGAAATACATTATTTGCGTTGAAACTCTGAGTTTTCGTACCATGCTGGCCATTGTGCTTGCTCAGAAATATCAAAGCCTACTTTATAAAACAATTGTAAGTCTTGCACCGCACCCGATAAATCCCACTCATCGCGGTATCTGTCACAGGGTTGATGGTAACAACCACGTAGCACTAAGCTCATACGTTTACGATAATTTGCTGTATCCTCATCAGCGGCAACAGTACCGCCGCCTGCATACATAGCCGGAATACCCATGTTTGCAAATGCAAAGTGATCAGAGCGGTAATAACCACCTGATGATGGTTTAGGGTCGCCCGCTATTGTTCTACCTTGCTCTTTTGCTGCTTTGGCTAGTAGGTCGTCCATTTGCGACTTACCTAAACCTACTACGTTCATGTCTTTTACTTTACCTAATAAGTTTAGGCTATCCATGTTTATATTGGCGACTGTTTTATCAGCAGCAATAACCGGGTTAGCAGCGTAGTATTTAGATCCAAGTAAGCCTTGCTCTTCAGCCGTAACAGCTAAAAATGTCATTGAGCGAGTAGGGTGCTTTGGCAGCTTAGTAAATGCCTCTGCAACCTCAATAAGCCCCGCAGTGCCTGTGGCGTTATCGTGTGCCCCATTATAAATTTGGTCGCCCTTACGGGTTGTATCTGTACCTAGGTGATCCCAATGCGCTGAATAAATAACATGTTCATCCGCTTTTTCGCTACCCGGCAACGTCGCAATAAAGTTATACGACACCGATTTTTTAATTGTATTTTTAACATTAACTGATGCAGTTAAATCCCCCATGTCAACGTTATACGCACCTTTAGCTGCATTGGCTTTTGCAGTCTCAAAATCAAGACCCGCTTTAGCAAATAACTCTTTTGCTACATCAGTGGTCACCCAGCCTTCAACCGCAACGCGGTCCATATTGTTGTTCTCTTTTTGAAAACCAAACTGCTCACCGCTCCATGAGTTTTCAACCACTGACCACGGGTATGACGCAGGGGCCGTTTCGTGAATGATGATAGCACCGGCTGCACCTTGACGACTCGCTTCTTCATATTTATAAGTCCAGCGGCCATAGTAGGTCATTGCATCGCCGGTAAATAACGCAGGATCTTTTGTAGCAAAACCCGGATCGTTAACAAGCATAACAACAGTTTTGCCTTTTACGTCTAGGCCTTCGTAATCGTTCCAGTTATATTCAGGGGCATTTACACCGTAACCTACGAAGACAAGCTCTGAATTTTCAATCCCTTCTTGTGCGCTAATGCGGCTACTGCCCATAACCATGTCTTTTTTGTATTGATAATCTTTACCACCAATACTTAATACCATATTTGAATCAGCTTCTAATGAAACAAGCGGCACTTCTTGTAAAAAGCTATCACCATTACCGGGTTCAAACCCTAATGCTTTGAATTGAGTGGTCAGATAATCAAGCGTTAACTTTTCACCTTCAGATGAAGGCGCTCTACCGCCAAATTCATCAGAGGCAAGCACTTTAATGTGCGCTGCAAGTTCATCTGCTTTAATACTGTTGTAACCCTTTGTTACATCGGTAGGTGTAATACTTGTTGTTGCACAGCCAGCTAATACAGCGCCAGCAATCAGTGTGAGAGAGAAATATCGTTTCATAGTAGCTCTATTCTTGTTCTAAGATGTGATTAGTATATTAACTTCTATTAATTAGAACCAGTTTTTGCGGTAAACTGCCCGCAAATTAACAGCATAAATTGTTAAAGGTATAAATGAAGCGCTTTACTCCGCCCGAGCAATGGCAAGTTAGTAGTTTGAAAAGCGGTGCGTTTGAGCACTTACGAACACTGTTTAATATTGATAAACAAACTGATTGGCCAACCCCCGATTGGTTCAGTGTATATTTGAATGCCATTAATGCTAATAACCTCCCCATAACGTTTGAAGACGATGCAAACGTTGATTTTGGCGAGCGCTATTACGAGCAAGTCATTTTTGAAACTGGCGTAGTGCCAACACGCAGTAAAAATTGGCACGACTTATTTGGTGGCTTTATTTGGTGTTTGTTTCCAAAAACCAAGGCGCTTATTAATCAGCGCCACGTACAAGAAATAGCGCAGCACGGCTTAAAGCAACGTACTAAACATCGTAATGCACTCACATTATTTGACGAGTGCGGCGTGGTGCTTGCCATTAGTGATACTAAGTGGCAAACGCTTTTAACAGACCACCAATGGAAAACTGCATTTATAACTCACCGAGAAGAGTGGGGCAAAACAATACAACCTTTTATGTTTGGCCACGCTAATTATGAAATGCTCACAAAGCCCTATATTGGTTTAACGGGTAAAGCGTTATTTGTATGTGTACCGGATGAAATATTTTGTAAAGATTTAGTTACTCAATATCAGTACCTAGACCAAGTACTTTATGAGAAGATAAAAATAGAGCATTGCTTAGCCGATAACAAACAGCTTTCTCCATTGCCATTATTAGGTGTACCAGGATGGCATGACGCAAATGAGAATGAATCGTTCTATGATAATACCGACTACTTTAGAGCTAAACGAAGGATACGAAAATGATAGAAGTCGCAGGGCTTAAAAAAAAGTTTAAGTTAACCAAGGATCACAAAAAAAATAAAGTTGATGATATAGACCCGCGTGAAGATAAAGATTTTTTTCATTCAGTAAGAGATGTCAGCTTTCAATGTGCAAAAGGCGAAGTGTTAGGGTTACTTGGCCCTAATGGCGCGGGTAAAACTACTACATTGCGTATGCTCTCAACTGCACTTAAGCCCGATGAAGGCACAATAACTATTGCCGGCAACGACATAATTAAAAAGCCGTTAGTAGGGCGCAAGTCTATTGGTTTTTTATCCGGTTCAACTGGTTTGTATGCTCGTCTGACCGTTAAAGAAAATATTGAATACTTTGCAAAGCTTCATGGAATGAACAAAGAGCAAATAGCGGCTCGTTGTGAAGAGCTTTTTACTTTGCTCGACATGCATAAATTTATTGATAAACGTGCAGAAAACCTATCTACCGGCATGAAGCAAAAAGCTAATATTGCACGCGCTGTGGTACATCACCCAGAAGTGGTGGTACTCGATGAGCCAACAACTGGTCTTGATATAATGACCACACAAACAGTGATCAACTTTATAAAAGGCTTAAAGGCGCAAGGCACGCCTGTTATTTTTTCAACGCACCATTTAGATGAAGTGGCCCTTTTATGTGACCGTGTTGCGGTAATTAATGAAGGCGTAAGCTGCTTTGATGGCACACTTGCTGAATTCAAACAGGCAGGTAATAGTGAAGAGCTAAACCAAGCGTTTATGAACATATTAACGGAGAAACACGATGTTTGAAGTTTTTAAAAAGGAATTAACAGAACTCCTACGCGATAAAAAAACCTTGTTGTTTGTAGTCGCTTTACCCGTTGCGGTGTTTCCCTTATTATTTGCCGTTATGGCGTTTATTAGCTCTCAAGCGGCACTCGACGCTGAACAAAAGGTACATACCTACGCCATTATTAATGGCGACTACGCGCCAGAGTTTACCGAAAAAGTGTTTTATCATAAAAGCTTTGAACTTTATAAAGGTGCTAAAACCTTTAATAACATTGAAGAGCTAAAAGAAGGGGTAATCGCAGGTGATATAGACATGGGTATATATTTACCCACTAACGCTAAACAAGCCTTAAATGATGCCCAGCAAAGTAAGTGGGAAGTGGTATTTAATGATGCTAAATCTATCAACTTTTTATTTCAGCGTGTAAAAGAGCTCGCCAAAGAGTATAGCGATGCATTACAAACAGAAAAATTAATCAGTTTTGGTATTGAAAAAGAAGCCCATTTAGCACTTTTAACCCCTATTGAAGTAGTAAAGGTTGATACCGCCGATAAACGTGAAAACTTAGGTGAAAAGCTAGGTGGCTTTTTGCCCTACCTACTGATTCCTATAGTTCTTATGGGCGCTACGTACCCAGCAATAGATTTAGGTGCAGGTGAAAAAGAGCGCGGTACATTAGAAACCTTATTGCTTACACCTATTACGCGTACAGAGCTTGTACTAGGCAAATTTATAACCTTACTGACAACCTCAATTGCATCAACAACTATAACTGTACTCAGTATGGGCGGGTGGATAGCGGTAGCCCTTGCATTTGCAGACCTAGAAGTAATTAAAACAGCATTTAGCTCATTAGCGGTAAGCGATTTGTTAATGATTTTTGTATTGTTACTACCTATTGCCGCGATATTCTCAGCATTGGCATTAGCAATATCTATTTATGCTCGTACATTTAAAGAGGCCCAAAATTACATGGCACCTTTGAGTATGGGGGTGTTTTTTCCCATCATTGTATCCATTATGCCTAATGTAGAGCTAACAGCTAAAACTGCTTTTATTCCTGTTACTAATGTAGCGCTCGCAATTAAAGAAATTGTTAAAGGCACGGTAGATTACACCTTGGTTGGCTTAATATTTTTGGCTACGGCACTTATTGCCGGCGCGTTACTTGCCTTTTGTGTTAAGTGGTTTAACCGCGAAGACGTATTATTTAGATAGTTTAAGGTTTTATAAACGGGCAAGGTATTGTCTTGCTCGTTTACCTTTACTACCCATTAACTGTTATCGCTTATAATTTTTTATTTGCCGTCTATATTAATTTGTATGTTTTTTAGAGTGGTATTCATCTTAAATTAACACTGCTTTTTAATAGTAATACTAAGTGATTGGTTTAGAGTATTTGTTCAAACTTTAATTACACTTTTTTAAGTAACTAATTATTTTTACTTCTATTTTTTATCAAATAATCCTCTATAATCTAACCTAGAAAATAGTGAGGAGTGAGGGTTCAATGCTAAAAAGGAATGTATTTATAACAGCAGCAAAAGGTAATAAATTATTACTGGTTGCCATTATTGTTTTTTTAGTTATTGCATTGCCTTCGGTGTATGTGTTTGAAAAAAAAGTGCGCGCAGAGATATATAACGATGCACGTAATGAACTCAATCGTGAGCTTGAAACAAAAGCCGCGTCTTTAAAAAACCATTTAAACGACAGTATTACCGCTATTCGCTTTTTAAACGCCACTCCACCTATTCAAGGTATATCTAGAGCGACCGATAACCAATTAATCGACCCACTATTACAAACCCCAATTGCTGTATGGCAAGACCGCCTTGCTGATATTTTTAGCGGGTTTATGCAAACCGACGATTCTATTTTGCAAGCACGTTACATTATGCTTGCTGAAAATGGCCAAGAGATAGTACGTGTAGACCGCTTTTTAGGTGACATAATTAGGCTACAGGGCGCACAACTGCAAAAAAAAGGCGGGCGAGACTACGTACTTAAAGCCAGCATGCTTGATGAAAAAAGTGTGTATATATCGCCTATTAACTTCAACCGCGAAAACGGTGAAATACAAAAACCCTTTGTGAGTACATACCGCGTAGCTAAGCCGGTTTTCGATCATTTAAAGCAAGTGTTTGCAATTTTAGTGACAAACTACTCCGCAGATAAGTTATTTGAAAGTTTAACGTTTGAACTTCCACCTGGGATTAATATTTATTTGCTTAATAATGAAAGCGAATTTTTATACCACCCAAACCCTGATTTACGGTTTGGCTTTGAATTTAACCAAGCCAAAACCTGGAGTGATGAATTTAGCCCCACACAAAACATGAATTCTCACGAAACCTTGTTAATAGGTGATGCACCAGAACAGTACTTTTTAAATAAACGGGTAAGTTTTGAAGGCGATATTGCCATGCTGCCGTTAGAGATGGCCGTTTCTATTGATTCTGAAACCTTATTGGAACGCGTTGCAAAAAGGCGCGAAAGTTTTATTGCCATTACCGCCACATTTTTTACCATATTTATAATTATTACGCTGTTATATCAGCGTTATATTAATCGCAAGCTGCTTATACATTCTTTAACAGAGCAAAATAATAAAGTGATTGAAAATTCACTCGACGCTATTATTACCATAGACAGTGATGAAACTATTATTCACTGTAATCAAACGGCTAAAAAAGTTTTTGCGAGTAGGCTAGGTAATGACAACACCCGCTTTAGTAACTTATTTACCCTTGCAGATGAAGATAAAAACTGCATTAGTGAAACCATAGAGCACGGCTCTAAAATGCCATTTGAAGCGGTTTATACTGGTGATGATGGCAATAAAGAATACTATTCAATCACGCTGACCAGCGTATTTGATGTATTTAGTAATCGTTATCAAGTTGCTGCTATTTTACGTAATATCAGCTCGTTAAAGCATACTCAATCACAGTTACAGGGTTTAAACAGCACGTTAGAGTTAAAGGTATCTCAGCGTACTGTTGAACTTGAGCGAGCGATTGACCAAGCCCTTGCCGCAAGCCAAGCAAAAAGTGACTTTGTAGCCAATATTTCCCACGAAATACGCACACCCATGAACGGTGTTTTAGGCATGCTTGAAATGCTTAAAGAAGACAGCCTCACTGAGCAACAGCAACATTATTTAAAGTTAGCCAATAGCAGTGCACACTCGTTAATGAGTTTAATTAACGATATTTTAGATTTTTCTAAAATTGAAGCGGGTAAACTAGATATTGATAATCACTCGTTTGATGTTATCTCTGTCTGTAGCGATATGATTAATTCAATTGCGCTGCAGGGCCAACGTAAAGGGCTAGAGGTCTTTTTAAATACCCAAAACGTGGTCGACAGAATGGTTATCGGTGATAGCCATCGCCTTAAGCAAATTTTAATTAATTTAATAAATAATGCGTTTAAGTTTACGCATAAAGGCGAAGTAAGTTTAACCTTAAACTCTAAATACATTACCGACAGTAAAATTTTAATGAGCTTTATAATTAAAGACACCGGTATTGGTATTGCCACTGAAAACATCGATAAACTGTTTGATGTGTTTACCCAAGAAGATTCAAGCACAACGCGCCATTTTGGTGGCACCGGTTTAGGGTTATCTATATGTAAAAAACTGGCGCAATTAATGGGCGGTAATATTACCGTTAGCAGTGAAAAAGGCGTAGGCAGCACCTTTGTTGCAACGGTAGAGTTACATGTGGCGCAACAGCAAAAACTTAATACCGGCATTGAGCTTTCTAAAGAGGTCAGTGTAGCGGCGCTTATTGCCCGCGATAATGTATTTAAAAATGTATGCGGATTATTAACTCAAACCTGTAAAATTCAGCCGAGCCATATTACAAGGCTCGACTACTTTAGTGAACACAGCGAATTTGATGCCGATTTACTGATTATTGATGACGAACACCCGCAAGTTAATGCGCTAATAAGCTACTGCGAAAAGGCAGATAAAAAATATGTGCTTATATTGCGAGACATGGTGGTTAATAAGCAATCTAAAAAGGTGTTTCCTGAGCATAGCCACATTTTGCACAAACCACTTACGCAAGATCAATTTACATATAAGCTAGGCAGTATTTTTGGTGCTAATAATGAGTTTGTTTTAACCGCGCCTAAACAAGCAAACGACATAGAGCCAGAGCCTGAGTTGTCTAAATATCATGTATTATTGGTTGACGACAACATGATTAACATTGAGGTAGCGAAGGCTATTTTAAAACGCACAGGGATAAAAATTACCTGTGCAAGTGATGGTATAGAAGCACTCTCTGCCCTTAAATTTAATCAAGAGCAACCGTTTGACTTAATTTTAATGGATTGCCAAATGCCTAACCTAGATGGCTACGATACCACCAGCGAGATAAGAAATGCTAAAGCTGGGGTTGAGTATATTAGCATTCCAATTATTGCCATGACCGCAAGTGCAATGGAAGGCGATAGAGAGCGTTGCATTACCGCCGGCATGAATGATTATATTACCAAGCCAATAAAGCCTAAAACGCTTAAAAATAGGCTGCTAACCTGGTTAAACTAAATGAGCTAAGTCAGCAGTTACGCTGCTGACTTACTTGGTTTGGTATCAGTTTGAATAGGTTTAACTAAGCTGGTTACATCGGCTGTATCAAGTACTTTTTGCGTATCAGACCAATGCAACAGCTCTATTTTACCGTTTGGCTGCTCAACTAATGCGGTACAGCTTTCAATCCAATCACCATCATTACAATACACTATGCCATCTACTACTTTAATTTTAGGGTGATGGATGTGTCCGCAAATGATGCCATCGACCTTTTGTTTTTTTGCCTCATGAATAGCGGCATCTTCAAAAGCCGCTATGGCTTCACGGGCTTTATGTACGCGTGCTTTTATCCATGCAGCAAGCGAATAGTAGTTACCGCCAAACACTTTACGAACTCGGTTAGTCCAACGATTTAAAAACAGCAGTAAGTCGTAACCTGCATCGCCTGCAATACTAATGAGCTTGTTGTAGCGGGTTGCCGAGTCAAAGTCATCACCGTGGAGCAGTAAAAAGCGTTTATTGGCTTTTGTGGTATGAATAAACTGCTGGTGGACTTCTACACCAAATAAAGTTTGATTTATGTAGTGGCGAAAGGTCTCGTCGTGGTTACCAGGTATGTATATTACACGGGTGCCATCAAGGGCTTTTTGTTGAATGCAACTAAGCACTTGGTAATGAGATGGGTGCCAATAAAAACTGCGCTTCATCGCCCACAAATCAACAATATCACCTACTAAATAAAGCGTATCGCATTCAATTGAGTTTAAAAAATCTAATAAATAGTCGGCTCTACAGTCTTTATACCCTAAGTGTACATCCGATATCCAAACGGCTGGATAATGTTGTTTTTTACGCTGTTGATTGTTTGTCATGCCCGTCATCCATAGTGTAATAATTAAACACTGTAGATAAATCTAATGACACTTATGAGACACTTTAGCGAAGCCTCCATGACAATTTATATCCAACCAGCTAATTAAAGTTTATTGTGCTGGATAGAAGATTAGGTGACCAGCTTTTATATACATTACCATTAAACGCGCATAAAAAAGGCCGCATGTTTAAATGCGGCCTTATAATTTGTTTTAAGCGTGGGTGTTATTAACCTTTAACAGCCGCTTTAATAGTCTCAATTGCGGTGTCTAAATCAACCATTAACTTTTCACCGGTACGGCGATTTTTGAGCTCAACCTTGTTTTCATCAAGGTTACGCTCACCAATCACTAAAGTATAAGGTACACCCATTAATTCCATGTCGTTAAACATAACGCCAGGGCGCTCTTTACGATCATCAAATAAAACATCTAAGCCTGCATCTTTTAAACCTTGGTATAGATTATTAGCAATATCAGGAATACGATGCGACTTATGCATGTTCATTGGCACAATAGCTAAATCAAATGGGGCAATAGATTGTGGCCAAATAATACCGTAATCATCATTATTTTGCTCAATAGCCGCTGCCACAATGCGCGAAACACCAATACCGTAACAACCCATAGTCATTACTTGGTTTTTACCCGACTCGCTCAGTACGCCTGCTTTCATGGCTTCTGAGTACTTAGTACCAAGTTGGAAAATATGACCAACTTCAATACCGCGTTTAATTTGTAAAGTACCTTGTCCACACGGGCTCGGATCGCCTTCAACAATGTTACGAATATCAGCAACTTGATATTCTTTAACATCGCGATCCCAGTTAATTCCGCTAAAGTGCTCGTCATCTTTATTAGCACCGGCAACAAAATCTGCCATTACATTAGCAGTTCTGTCTACAATAATTGGCATTGATAAACCCACAGGGCCAAGTGAACCTGGCTTTGCACCAATAGCCGCAACAATGTCAGCCTCAGTGGCCATTTCAAGTGGAGAGTCTACAAGTGGGTGCTTTTCAGCCTTTAATTCGTTTAACTCGTGATCGCCACGTAGTACAAGCGCAACTAAACCACGTTGTTCGTTTTCATCTGGCGTACCGTACACAATTAAAGTTTTAACACCGCGGTGTGGTTTAACGCCGTAGTGTTTTTTAAGCTCGCTAATTGTTTTAGCATCCGGTGTAGGAAACGCTTTAAGCTCTTTAGATGGCTCAGGGCGGCTTTGAGTTGGAGCTAACGCTTCTGCTTTTTCGATGTTAGCTGCATAATCGCTTGCATCACTAAAGGCAATCGCGTCTTCACCTGATTCAGCAAGTACATGAAACTCATGTGATAAGCTACCACCAATAGAGCCTGTATCAGCAAGTACTGGGCGGTATTCTAGGTTTAAGCGTTCAAAAATATTACAGTACGCTTTGTGCATTACTTTATATGTGGCATCTAAACACGCTTCACTTAGATGAAATGAATACGCGTCTTTCATCGTAAATTCACGTGCACGCATTACACCAAAGCGTGGGCGTCTTTCATCGCGCACTTTAGTTTGTACTTGGTACAAAGTAACAGGCAGTTGTTTATAGCTGCTAATTTCTTTACGAACAAAATCTGTAATTACTTCTTCATGCGTAGGGCCTAGCGCAAACTCACGGTTATGGCGGTCGTTAAAGCGCACAAGTTCAGGACCAAATTGCTCCCAACGGCCAGACTCTTGCCATAAATCAGCAGGTTGAATAACCGGCATCAACATTTCTATTGCGCCTGCTTTATCCATTTCTTCACGAACAATACTTTCTACTTTACGAAGCACGCGTAAACCAGAGGGTAACCATGTATATAAACCCGAAGCGACGCGACGGATCATACCGGCTCTAAGCATTAATTGATGCGAAACAATTTCAGCATCTGATGGCGTTTCTTTAAGTGTTGCGAGTATATATTGACTGGTACGCATGATTTTTCCGAAATTAAGTAATATGTTCTTTTTAATAGGGCACTAAGTTTACCAGCGCTTGCTTTTACACTAAAGCGCTAACTGCACTTTTTAGTTATTTTCTATACTTGTTACTAAGTTATGCTCGCCGTTAACCTGCCAGCGTATATTATAATTATACAGTGTCATACCATAACTTTGCTCGCCTTGTTTTTGTTTTTTATAGGCAGGGCGTGGGTCTTGTTTTAGTACATTAGCAATAAAATCTTCAAGCTCAGGGTAGTGTGTTTGCTTGGCAATAAAGTCAATTGCCTCGGGTGAAAACGCGACGCTCATTTGTGTTTCTGGTCGGGTATCGGCAAAACCGGCACTGGCGTCGTGCATTGCATCTGAATACGGTAAGTAAGGCTTTATGTCGATGATAGGCGTGCCATCGAGTAAATCTATACCAGCAAGCAGTAAACTAAGTTGGCCGTTTTTATACTCAACGCCTTCAAGTTTTACAGCGCTCATCCCAATGGCGTTTGGTCTAAATGTGGCGCGTGTTGCAAAAACGCCTTTGCGCTCATTACCGCCTAAACGTGGTGGGCGAACCATAGCTGAATAGCCTTTATCGGCGGTTTCATGAAACCTAAACAACAGCCAAATATGGCTAAATTCTTCAATGCCTCGCACAAATTCTTCACGATTAAACTCAGCAGTAAAAATAAGTTTGGCTTTAGCTTGAGGCACTAAACGTGGCTGCCTTGGTATTGCAAACTTTTGTTTATAAGGGGATTGAATGTGGCCAACAGCCGAAATGCTATAATCGCTCATAATGCTCAGTTAACTAAAAAATAGGGCGCTATTCTACCTCTATTTGGTATTTATAGCAGTACAGTTAATACGTTATATTTTATACTGGCTGGTTTAATGGAGTATTAGACTAAGCGGTTTAAAATATAGTGATTAGTGTTTATACCAATTTGCTTAATTAAGTGGAGCTATTTTGAGGCTGGAACGACACGTTTAGTGCCGCAAAATGATTAGCTATTATTACCGATGGATATTATGTATAAGCAACAAAAAGGTGAGCACATGGCTCACCTTAAGTGTTTTTAATGCTATTAAAACATGTATTGAATTGATACTGATGCAACATCCATTTCTGGGTCAATTTCATCATCTAGTTCGTAGCGTTCGTACTCTAAGCGCATTTGAACATTGCTAGAAAACGCGTATTGAATACCCGCGCCGTAAAACACGTCGCCGCCGTCTTGTGATGCTGAAATGCTACCAACAGGAAGCTCTTGCTCTACATCTGCATCCCATTCAAACCAACCACCTTTAGCATATACTGAAAAGCTTTCAGAAAGCGGAGCCGCTAAAATAGCTGCTAATGACACACCATCAACTTCTGCTTTGCTGTCGATGTCGCTCACTTCATCAAAGTTTTGATAAGCTAACTCAACGCTAAAGTGTTCGTTAAATTGTGTACCAATGTAACCTTTTAGCATTTGTGCATCGTCATCAAATTCAGTGTCGTTTTCGCTGTCTTCAAATTCAAATGAGTATTGGCCATAACCAACACCTGTATAAATGCGAGGAGAATCAAAATCCGTAATGTCAGCGTGTGCTGCAGAGTTAAAACCCAGTGTTGCTAAAGCAATTGCAGAAAGAGAAAGTGTTTTAATCATTGTATAGCTCCTTTAAAAAAATAATAAATGTTTGATTTAACTTATCAAACGACAATTAGTTATTTGCAGTGAGCATGCCAACAATAGGGTGTGGTTACAAAATAGCCGTAAAAACGACTTATACGGCATTTTTACGGCTATTTTGTATTTTTTATAAGCAGGGTGAACTTTTTTAGTTTTTTGTTTTCTAAGTAAAGGTTGTACCTTTTACATGGTCTATGTGAATTTTACATTGTACTTTTATACTTTATGAAGCAAATTTTCTGTCTCAATTGCAATTTGTTTCATTTTAATAGCGTAGTTTTCCAATTTAATATCTTCTTCTGTTTGTGCTTTAAAAGCAGGAACCTCTACCGGGTAACCTGTTTCGTCCATTGCTACAAAGCTAATAACACAGTGGTTTGTTTCTACCATGTTTTGAGTTTTAGGATCGCCACACCGTACCTGAATAAATATTTGCATACTTGTTGAGCCTGTATGCGCAATTTTTGCTTCAACTTCGACAATTTGGCCAACCAAAATAGGGCGTCTAAATTTAACCCCAGCAACAGAAACAGTAACACAATAATGGCCGCTCCAACCTGCAGCGCAGGCATAACCCGCTTGGTCAATCCATTTCATGACCACACCACCATGAACCTTCCCACCAAAATTTACATCGGTAGGCTCTGCTAAAAAACGAAATACAACATTTGACGACGGCATATTAAATACTCACTTTATGAAACTTATCTATGAGCATACCGTAAAAAAGGGGCCGAAGCCCCTGCAATTTAGGATAGGTTTATAATTTATATGTAAAAGATAGGTTTTTAATGCACCTTTGTGCATAAAATAGTTACATATTAGGGTAGTTTGGCCCGCCAGCGCCTTCGGGTGTTACCCAAGTAATGTTTTGGCTTGGGTCTTTTATGTCGCAAGTTTTACAATGCACACAGTTTTGAGCATTGATCACAAACTGATCTTCACCTTCAATTTGTTGAACTTCGTATACCCCTGCAGGGCAATAGCGCTGTGCGGGCTCGTCAAACTTTACTAAATTAACCGCAATAGGAATGGCGGGATCTTTAAGCTTTAAATGGCAAGGCTGCGACTCTTCATGATTAGTATTAGATAAAAACACGCTAGAGAGTTTATCAAAGCTAAGTAGGCCATCAGGCTTAGGGTAGTCAATGTGAGGGCTGTTAGCTGAATCTTTTAGCGTATCGTAATCGGGCGTGTTGTCTTTAAAGGTAAAGGGCAGTGCACCGTTGAAGATGTTTTGATCAAGGGTATTATACGCACCCCCAGCAAACTTACCTAATGTATGCATCGCGGGGCCAAAATTACGCGATTGGTAAAGCTCTTTATAAGCCCAAGATTTTTCAAATGCGTTTTTATAATCGGCTAAATCAGTATTAGCTTGGCCATTTTGGAGTGCTTTAAAAATAACGTCTGCCGCCACCATTCCCGATTTCATTGCGGTATGGTTACCTTTAATTTTGGCAAAATTGAGTGTACCGGCATCGCAACCTATTAATAAGCCACCGGCAAAATGCATTTTAGGCAGCGAGTGAAGGCCGCCTTTTGCAATTGCACGGGCGCCATAGGCAATGCGTTCACCCCCTTCAAGGGTTTGCTTAAAAACAGGGTGGTGTTTCATTCGTTGAAACTCATCAAACGGGCTTAAATGCGGGTTAGAATAATTTAAATCAACAATTAACCCTACAACCACTTGATTGTTATCGCAGTGATACATAAAAGAGCCGCCATTGGTATCGCCACTTAGCGGCCAGCCCGTACCATGCACTACTTTACCTTGCTGGTGCTTACTGGCATCTATTTGCCAAATCTCTTTAAAGCCTAAGCCATAGTGCTGTGGTGACACATCTTTATCAAGCGCAAACTCGTTGATAAGCTGTTTACCTAAATGGCCGCGACACCCCTCAGCAAATACAGTGTATTTAGCGCGAAGTTCCATACCTGGCATATAACCATCTTTTTCATTGCCGTCTTTATCAACGCCCATATCGCCTGTAATGATGCCTTTAACGGTGTCTTGCTCAATAATTAAAGAGTGAGCGCTAAAGCCTGGGAATATTTCAACGCCTAAATTTTCAGCTTGCTCGGCAAGCCATCGGCACACATTGCCCATAGAAACAATGTAATTACCTTCATTATGGAATGTTTTAGGGGTCGCAAAGCGAGGGAGAGTAGTGGCTTTTTCGCTGTTATTAAACCAATAAATTTCATCCTGTGTTACTTGTGTAGTGACGGGAGCGCCAAGCTCTTGCCAGTTAGGCAAAAGCTCATTTAAGGCTTTGGTTTCAAATACCGCACCTGAAAGAATATGCGCGCCTACCTCGGAGCCTTTTTCTACCACACAGATAGTTTGTTCTTGTTGTTTTTCTTGCGCTAGCTGTGCGAGCTTAATAGCACTGGCAAGGCCTGCTGGGCCCGCACCTACAATAACTACATCAAATTCCATGGTTTCACGTTCGACCATAATAACCTCTTAATCAATGACGGGCTTAGCTAAATTAGATAAGCAATGCAGCCTTTTTAATACTTGCACATTAAATGTTACAGGCTGTGAATACTTTAAGGTTATTTTAGGTTGACGTTTACGTCAACAGAAAGTAGTCTGAATTCATAAAATAAATAGGTTGACGTACACGTTAGCTTGTAGGTTTAAATATAGATGGAGTTCCTATGAAAGTTCTCGTTCCAATAAAAAGAGTGATCGATTACAACGTTAAAGCACGCGTAAAGGCTGACAACAGCGACGTTGACTTAGCAAATGTAAAAATGGCAATGAACCCATTTTGTGAAATTGCGATAGAAGAAGCCATTCGATTAAAAGAAGTGGGCACAGCAACAGAGGTTATAGCGGTAACAATTGGTGCAAAAGCAGCGCAAGAGCAGCTACGCACCGCACTTGCATTAGGTGCAGATAAAGCCATTCACATCGAAACCGATGAAAAACTAGAATCGCTGCACATTGCTAAATTATTAGCAAAATTAGTTGAGCAAGAAGCCCCAGAACTGGTTATTTTAGGCAAACAATCTATTGACTCAGACAACAACCAAACAGGCCAAATGCTGGCGGCTTTAACTAAGCGCGGCCAAGGTACGTTTGCCTCTAAGGTGGATGTAAACGGTAACACAGTGAATGTAACCCGTGAGGTAGATGGTGGCTTGCAAACTGTTGCACTAAAACTGCCCGCTATTGTAACTACCGATTTACGCTTAAACGAGCCTCGCTATGCATCGCTGCCAAATATAATGAAAGCAAAGCGTAAACCACTTGATGTAATAGCAGCAGATTCGTTAGGTGTTGATTTAACACCCCGCGTTCAGTTAATAAAAGTAGAAGAGCCGGCTAAGCGCAGTGGCGGTATTATTGTTGAAGATGTAGCCCAGCTGGTAGAGAAACTTAAAACAGAGGCAAAGGTGATTTAAATGAAAACACTTGTAATTGCAGAGCACGATAACGGTGCACTAAAACCAGAAACCTCAAAAACAATCAATGCGGCAAGTAAATTAGGCTTTGATATAGATGTACTTATTGCGGGTTTAAATGTAGGCGCAATGAGCGAACAGGTTGCCAGTATTGAAGGTGTAACAACTGTACTCACCGCCGATAATGCACTTTATCAGCATCAGTTAGCTGAAAATATAGCTGAGCTTGTTTTAACTATTGCCGATAATTATACACATATTGTTGCCAGTGCAACCACCACAGGTAAAAACTTTATGCCTCGCGTTGCAGCGCTTTTAGATGTAGCGCAAGTGTCAGAAATAATAGAAGTAATAGATAGTGATACATTTAGACGCCCCATTTACGCCGGTAACGCAATTGCCACAGTTAAATCGCTTGATAGTAAAAAAGTGATCACCGTACGAGCGAGTAGTTTTGACTTACAAAGCCAACAATCACCTGCCAGCATAAATGCATTAGATACACTAAGTGATACTCAATTAAGTGACTTTGTAAGTGTTGAACAAACCGAGTCAGAGCGTCCTGAGCTAACTGCAGCAGAGGTAGTTATATCGGGTGGTCGTGGCATGCAAAATGGTGAAAACTTTGCTTTATTAAACGGTATTGCTGACAAGTTAGGCGCTGCAATTGGTGCGTCTCGTGCTGCCGTTGATGCAGGTTTTGTACCTAACGATATGCAAGTAGGGCAAACGGGTAAAATAGTGGCGCCTAATCTGTATATTGCCGTGGGCATAAGTGGTGCTATTCAACATTTAGCAGGTATGAAAGACTCAAAAGTTATTGTGGCGATTAATAAAGACCCTGACGCACCTATATTTCAGGTGGCAGATTACGGCCTGGTTGCTGATTTATTTGAGGTATTACCGCAGCTTGAAAACGCGCTATAAACATATTCTGGTTGTAAAGCCGCGGTGAACTTAGGTTCCTGCGGCTTTTTTTATTCCACCTCAAGCATAGAATAGTGATGCGCTGACAAAGTATCTAAAACACGCTTATCTTTTAATAAATTGAGCAGCAGCTCTGCTTGTTCTACAGAGCGGCTAGATTGGCTATTTACCAATAAAATTAGGGGGCGAACAAACGTATATTCACCATTTTTAATAGTTTCATCTGAAACGTTAACGCCATTGATACCAAGTAAATTTATTTTATTTATTTTTTTAGAGCCAAGCAGCTGCGAGATTGCACCGTAAGAGTCAAAAGCAATGGCATTGGGCATGCGTTGTACTATGCCAAGGGCTTGGTTAAATTCGTCATACATTTGCACTTCCATTTTAGGAAATAACCCGTGGTTACCTGCCTGCTTTAGTTTAATTGTATTACCATTTGGAACCCGCATAAAAGATAGGTTTAAAAACTCTAATAAAATATCAAATGTGCCATGGTTATAGGCCTTACTAAACAAAAGAATTTTATTATCTCTTTGTGTCTCTGGTTTATAATTTGGGTTAACTTCTTGCCACGTTTTATATTTGCCCGCATAAATGTCGCTGAGCTGCTCTACGCTTAGCGAATCAATGTTATTTTTTTTGTTAGTAAAAAATACCAGCGCATCTTGCGCAATAACAATTTGACGTACATGAGGGTATTGCTCTTGCTCTTCATTGGTTAAATAGCGCGATGAAGCACCAATATCAATAATGTTTTGTGCTATGGCTTTAATGCCTTTAGTACTGCCCATAGAGCGGACTTGCATGGCCGTATTAGTTTGCTCTTCATAGTTGGGCTTTAATAAATGCAATAGGTGCGAGACCGAAGAAGAGCCGCCAATAAGTAAAGGCTTGTGATCGGGGGCAATATCAGAAACTGATGTTGCAATGTTAGAGGAAGAAAGCAGTACGGTGGCTGCTAAAATAAGGTTTTTTATCATGCTATTAGCCAAATAACGAATACGTTATAAAACTATAGTTCAAAATTTATAAATCTCTAATTTATAAACAGTATTTAACAAAGCCATAATTAAAAACAACAGGCATTAAAAAGCCAGCAAAAAAGCTGGCTTTTAAAATCAATTAATTTGATTAGTACGTTGCGCTGCCTTTAGTACGAGGGAAGGCAATTACATCACGTACGTTGCCCATACCAGTAACATAAGCAACTAGGCGTTCAAAACCTAGACCAAAGCCAGAGTGTGGCACGCTACCGTATTTACGTAAATCGCGGTACCAGCTGTAATCTTCTTTGTTTAAGCCCATTTCATCTAAACGCGCATCAAGCACATCAAGGCGCTCTTCACGTTGTGAACCACCAATAATTTCACCAATGCCTGGTGCTACAACGTCCATAGCGGCAACGGTTTTACCGTCTTCGTTTTGGCGCATGTAAAACGCTTTAATATCGCGCGGGTAGTTTTTAATAACAACCGGTGCTTTAAAGTGCTCTTCAGCTAAGTAGCGCTCGTGCTCAGATTGTAAATCTACACCCCATTCAACGGCGTACTCAAACTTTTTACCACATGATTTAAGTATTTCTACGGCGTCAGTGTAATCAACTTGGGCAAAGTCTTTTTCTACAAACTCTTCTAAACGGCTAATTGCTGTTTTTTCGATACGTTGTGCAAAAAATTCCATATCGTCACGGCGCTCTTCAAGTACCGCTTTAAATACGTACTTAAGCATGTTTTCAGCAAGTTTTGCAATATCTTCTAAATCAGCAAATGCTACTTCAGGTTCAACCATCCAAAACTCAGCCAAGTGACGAGACGTGTTTGAGTTTTCTGCACGGAATGTTGGGCCAAAGGTGTAAATTTTTGACATAGCCGATGCGTATGTTTCACCATTTAACTGGCCAGATACCGTTAAAAAGGCTTCTTTACCAAAAAAGTCTTCGCTGTAATCAACGTCGCCTTTATCAGTGCGTGGCAAGTTTTGCATATCAAGTGTTGATACGCGGAACATTTCACCTGCGCCTTCACAGTCACTGGCTGTGATGATTGGGGTGCTGATCCAGTAAAAGCCTTGCTCGTGGTAAAAGCGGTGAATAGCTTGCGCTAAACAGTTACGCACACGTGTTACCGCACCTATCATGTTTGTACGTGGACGAAGGTGAGCGTGCTCACGTAAATACTCAATGCTGTGGCGCTTAGCGGCCATAGGGTATGAATCTGGGTTTTCTACCCAACCTAAAACTGTTACAGAATTAGCTTGAATTTCAAATGACTGACCTTTACCTGCAGATTGCACTAACACACCAGTAACCGACACAGAACAACCGGCTGTTAAGCTAGTAACTTCATCATAATTATTTAGTGAATTAGGAACTACCGCTTGAATAGGATCAAAACACGAACCGTCATGAACGGCTAAAAATGATATTCCTGCTTTTGAATCGCGGCGTGTACGGATCCAGCCTTTTACTGTTACTTGGCTGTCTACCGCAACATTGCCTTTTAATAGCTCTGAAATCGCTAAATGGCTCATCTTCACTCCAATGATATAAGTTGCCTAACTGTATAATATTAACTACTCAACGCAGCGGTTAAATTTAGTGCGTTGAACTTGAACCGTGTATCTTACCTAGTTAAATAAAATAAAAAAACTATTGTGAGCAACTCTTTAAAAGTTTTTATGCAAGTGGGTTACTTTTAAAGCGTTTTTTGCTTTAAATTACCACTATTGTTATTTGGTGCTCTGAAATTTAGTGATTTTGTGGCATTATTACTGCGTGTTGTCTCTACGGATTGAAATTAGCCAACCTTGCGGCTATTTAATTACCGAGCAAAATGTGTAAGCTAGTGGGCGCGCTAACTGCTTCAGCGTTATTCTAATGGCTTACAATGATGAAATAATAAGTAACAATTAAGCCGGTAAATCAGCACATCATAATTTTAACTATTTAATATTTACCATTACCCAAAAATGGATGCTATGAAACAAGTTTTTATTTTAAGAGGGCTACCAGGAAGTGGTAAGTCTTACTATGCACAAACCCTAGCCGATGAGCTTGGTGGAGTAGATACAAGCCAGTATTTAATTTGTTCAACCGATGACTACTTTGTCAATGAACAGGGCGAGTATCACTTTGATAAATTTAAACTACCGCAATATCATAATTTAAATTTAGCGCGCTTTATAAATGCTTTAGCGCAAAATATTCCGCTTGTAATTGTTGATAACACCAATATAAAAAAATGGGAGTTTATTGCGTACTCTCAAGCAGCACATGCACTTGGTTATCAAGTTAAAGAAGTTATTGTTGGTGAAGTAAAAGACAAGTCTATGCAGCATTTATACGCTAAGCGCAACACGCATAACGTGCCTTTAAAAACCATTAGTAAAATGGCGTACATGTTTGAGTGGTAGGTGAGTGTTACTTATGGGTTATTTAAGCTTTATTAAAGCGCTTAAATCACATTGAGTAATAGCATCTAGATGAGCAGTGATTTTTTCATTGCTCCAATCCCACCAAGCTATATCTAATAACGTACTTATTGTGTTGCTATCAAACCTGGGCTTAATTACTTCTGCCGGATTACCACCTACCACGCTATAAGGGGCTACATCGCAGGTAACCACCGATTTACTTGCAATGATAGAGCCACTGCCAATATTTACCCCTGGCATTATGGTTGCGTCATAACCAATCCATACATCGTGACCGATAACCGTATTGCCTTTAAAGGGTAACTCGCCAGCCTGTGGGGCCGATTTTTCCCAGCCGTTGCCAAATATAAAAAATGGATAGGTAGAAAACCCCGAGGTTTGATGATTAGCGCCGTTCATTATAAAGGTCACGTTTTTAGCTATGGCGCAAAACTTTCCAATAATGAGACGATCTTTAATAAAATCGAAATGGTAAAGGACATTTTTTTCGAAGTTTTCAGGGCCGTCAGGATCGTCGTAATAGGTATAATCACCCACCACTATATTAGGCGAGGTAATAAAGTTTTTTAAAAAGCCAACCTGAGGAAAGCCCTCAACAGGGGCAGGGTTATTTGGATTAGGGCCCTGTTTAGACATAGCTACCTCATAGTTTAATTATTGTTTTTTATACACAGCCAGCGGGTGAGTAGTAACAATAGATACATGAACGCTGTCACCCGGGTTAACCACAACCTCGTGGCTTACACGGCTAGTAACGAGCGTATTACAGCTTAATTTAACCGCACATAAACGGCTGCCACCTTCAAAGCGTACCCAAACAACTTCACCGTTAGGTTGATTTAAGTTTTGAATAAGCTGTACATCGTCAGGGCGAAGCAACACATCTACATCGCCACTGTCGCAGTCTATACCTTGCCCTGGTGCTACGCCAATGCTAGTGGTTGCTTGGCCATTTTCAAACTGCCCAGCAATAAAGCTTGCCTCACCTAAAAAGCGCGCTACAAAGCGGTTGTTTGGCATGCTAAAGCATTGTTCAGGGCTATCGAGTTGCTGTATTTTACCGTTTTGTAATACACCTACACGGTCACCTACCGAAAGCGCTTCTTCTTGGTCGTGAGTAACCCACACGGCAGGCACTCCCGCTTCTTTTAGGGCGTTTCTTATATCCCAGCGCAGCATATCTTTTAATGCGGCATCAAGGTTAGAAAGTGGTTCATCAAGTAACACAAAATCTGGCTGGTGAGCAAGTGTACGCGCAAGTGCTACGCGCTGTTTTTGACCACCGGAGAGGGTGGCTGGCTTTTTTGCTCTAAAATCATTTAGACCAAGTAGTTTAATCCAATGGTCAGCAATGGCGGTGTCTTTTAATCTAAAACAAATGTTTTGCTCAACCGTTAAATGAGGAAACAATGCAAAGTCTTGAAACACCATACCAACACTGCGTTTTTCAGGGGGGACATTACGTTTTGGCGTTGCGCGCCATTTGCCTACGTTTATTTCACCCTCACTAATGGGGATAAGCCCTGCAAGTGCTTGCAATATTGTACTTTTACCGCAGCCCGTAGGGCCTACTAGCATGAGAATTTCATTTTCACCTAACGATATATTTAAATCGCTTACTACACGGTTACTGCCGTAATCTATAGACAACTGGCTTACAGATAGCATTTGTTTTTAAATCCTCAATGTTCGAGTTGGTTACGTTTTTCGCCAGACATCATAATAGCTAAGCCACAGGCAGAAATCACCACTAACAATAAACCGGGAATGGCAGCACGGCCAAAATAACCGGCTTCGTACACACGCCATAAATAGGTTGAAAGGGTTTCAAACCCGGTTGGGCCTAGCAATAGCGTTGCTTCAAGCTCGCGCATTGATTCTAAAAATACCAATGCAGCACCGGCAATAATACCACGCATTGTTAGCGGCAGGGTAATGCGAGTAAAGGCTTCACGCGGGCTTGCGCCTAATACGCGCGCCGACTTTATTAAGCTTTGATCTAAATGCTCTGTACTGGTGCGAATAGAGCCAACTGCAAGCGGTAAAAATCGTAGCATGTAAGCAATAATCAGAAGCGCTAATGTTTGATATAAAAACGGGAGTTGCAAGCCGCCATATACCAGCGCGGTACCCATCACAATGCCAGGAATACCAAAACCAAAATAGGTAACACGCTCCATTATTCTGCCGGCTTTTCCGCTTAATGCGGCATGAGCAACAGGGATAGCCACGATAACCGCCACCATAGCTGCAATGGCTGAGGCGTACGCTGAGTTCCACGCTATGCTAAAGTCAAAGTTGCTGTAACCATCGCGTGCTAACCAAACAAAAAATATCGCCAGCGGTAAACCAATAGCTAACAATAAAATAGGGCCAAACGCAGCAATCATTGCGGTTATTTGCCATTTAGTTGGAAATAAAACCAGTGGGCGACCGTGTCGTTCAGAGGCGGTTTTTATTTGTGATTCTATTAAAAGTAAAAAGCCAACAATAACCATTAATTGCAGCGACAACATTGCCGCACGCCCTAATGCAAACGCATTGTATTCTACATAAATTACCCGGGTAAAGGTATCTAGGCGCATCATTGCGGGTGTACCAAAGTCTGAAAGTGTATAAAGCGCCACTAATAATGAGCCCGCTGCAATACCGTTAACTACACGGGGTAAAATTACTTTAAACACACTTTGTGTCATCGACATACCCAAAGTGCGCGCTGCGTTTACCATGCTGGCATCTAAACTAAGCAGGGACGAGCGTGTGGTCATCATTACAAAAGGGAAGGTGTATAAGGTCATTACAATGGCTGCACCACTTAACCCGTACATGGGTGGGGTTTCAAAGCCAAGTAGGTTATTTATTTCACCCCCTGGGCCAAACGCAGCGTACAAAGTAAACGCGCCAATATAACTTGGAATAGCCAAGGGCGCGGCAAAAATCACCAGCCATATTTTTTTAAAAGGCAAATGCACATAAGCACTTATAAAAGCCAGTGGTACCCCAATCAAAATTGAGCCTAATACGGTTAAGCCCATTAGCGATAACGTATTGCCCAGTATTTTTAAATTATGACTGTCAAAAAGGGTACTGGTGTCGCTAGCAAGGGTAATTAAAATATAAACAGGGGTAATCGTAATGAGCGCTGCAAGCAGCGCCATTGGGTAAGAAGCAGGTATTCGCATTTATAAAACGCCGTTGTTGCGCATCAAGTTGATGGTGGGGCGTAAATCCGCAAGTTGAGTTAAATCAACCTTTGGTGGAGATATGTCACTCAGCGACGGTAAGCCTGCCGGTTGAGTAATGCCATTAACAAGCGGTATTTCATACGCTTCTCGGGCTAAATAACCTTGTACTTCTTCGCTTAATAAGTAACGCATAAAGTTAGTAGCAAGTGGGTCATCGTTTAGCGTTAAAATACCCGAGGCATTGACTAAACAACCTGCATCTTGCTCGGTAAAGGCTAAGTCTAATTTAGCATCGGGTTTACCCGATTTAAGACGCAGCGTGTAGTAGTGATTAGCAAAACCAATATCTACTTCACCACGTTCTACTGCCATTACAACACCGAGTTCACCGGCGTATGTTTTAGCGCGCTTTTTAACTTTTTTAAGCCATTTAGCGGTTTTATCATCGCCTTCTAAAATACGCATAGCGGTAACAAACGATTGAAACGATGCATAAGCAGGCGCCCATCCAATTGATAAATCGCTATCTGCAATGTCCATTATGCTTGTTGGAATTTGATCTTTAGTTAAACGCGATGTGTTATACGGTAAGGTTCTGATCCGACCGGTAACCGGCGCCCATTGATCGTATCTAAATTGCGGTTGTAACTGTGCAGATAAATCACTCGGTAGGGGCTTTGCAAGGCCTGCATCGGTAACTAGGCCAATAGCGCCTGAGTCAACCGCCCAAAATAAATCGGCACGGCGTACACCTGCCTTTGCCTCTGCCACTATAGTATTGGCAAGTGCAGCAGTCGGGCCGCGGCGAATAGCTAAGTTAAAGTCAGGATTTTTTTTCTGAATCGCTTGTAATACATTTTCATACAAACCACCTTCACCACGGCCTAGGTATAAGGTTAAATCAGCTTTAAGCTTTGGTAAATTATCAACAGAAACTGGGTTTGCTATATCGGCAGCTAGTGCGCGAGAAAGGGGCAGTGGCAAAGCGCCAACAACCCCTAACGCAGCTAGGCCTTGTATAAAGGTCCTACGCTTCACTTAAAAAACATCCTTACGCGACTTCTCCGCTTTTTCTATTAGCGTTTTAGCGCGGTCTAATTTAGTGTGCATATCACTTACCACGTCACGTACTTCATCAACGCTTTTAGCGCTTTTAATTGTTTGCGGTAGTGTTACGTTAAAATCTTTTTCCAGCACTTCTACTAATTTTGCATCTTGTTCGATAAGCGTACCTTCTACGCCTTCAAAAAGGTGTAAATACGTATCGTGAACAATTTCAGTGGCTTCTTCGTTTAAGCGCTCTGCAAATTTAGCAACAACACGGTCAAGCTTGTGCTTGATTTCGTCAATGGTGGCACTTTGGGTCATGCCTTCTGTAGCAGTGGCTTTAACTGTATCAAGTAAGCCTTTTTGCTGGAATTTTGCCGCAAGCTTAACAGCACCAAGACCTTGCCACAAGGCTATGTTCATGGCTTTTTGCTGATTGCGCACTTCTTGGGCAGGCTTGTTGTTATCAATGGCCATTTTTACACCATAAATGCCTTGCCAAATTGAGGCATATACAGGCACAAAGTTAGTTTCAATAGCGCTGTGAAACTTAACCGACTCCCAATATTCAATTAAATCGTCGCTGTTTACAGCCTTAGCACCGCTTTTGCTGTAGTCAGTTACCATGGTGTCTACTTTACCAACCATCCATTCAACTTCTTCTGAATAGTCTTTAATGTTTTCTTGTAAATGGTTTACGTGCTCACCAATTGGGCCGTTAGCTAGCGCCGGTTGCGTTACAAAAGCAGAAGCTAACAATAAGCTTGCACCTAATGTTTTTACAGATTTAGAAAGGTGTTTCATAGTAAAGAGTCCGAAAAGGTAATTGTAAATGATAGACATTATCATATCCGTAATATTTACTAAAATCAATATAACAAATACGTCAATGCAAAGCTCAAAACCTGACCAAAATTAATACCTAACAGGCAAATAATGACTATGCCTCTTAGGTATAATTTAACGCTTAGCAGTAATGCTTACCTGCAATTGCAGTGTAAATGGCATCACATAAGGTGTTTATACTGGCTGAGTCACTTATATACGGGGGCATTAGGTAAATAAGTTTACCAAAGGGTCTAATCCATACGCCTTGCTCTACAAAAAAGGCTTGAATTTTAGCAACATCTACATTGTCAGCGGCATCAGTTAGCTCTACAACACCTATTGCGCCTAAGGTACGCACATTGGCTACCGCATCTAATTCATTGCACTTTTTAAGCTGTTGTAGTTGAGTGTTTATATCGCTAATGCGTTGTTGCCAATCCTGCGCCAAAAGTAAATCTATACTGGCGCACGCAACCGCACAGGCAAGCGGGTTGCCCATAAATGTAGGTCCGTGCATCAAAACGCCGGCTTCGCCTTCACTAATGCCTATGGCTATTTTATCACTGGTTAGTGTGGCCGAAAGGGTCATTGAGCCACCGGTAAGGGCTTTGCCAATACATAAAATATCGGGCTCTATATTAGCGTGCTCTACAGCAAATAATTTACCTGTGCGGCCAAACCCTGTGGCTATTTCATCACAAATCAGTAATACATTATATTGTGTGCATAATTTACGAACGCAGGCTAAATACGCGGGGTGATAAAAGTTCATGCCGCCGGCGTTTTGTACTATGGGCTCAATAATAAAGGCGGCAACCTCGTGGTGGTGCGTTTTAAAGTATTGTTCAAGCGTTTTGGCTTCTGCTTGGTTAAACTCGCCATTAAATTTACTCACAGGAGCGGGTACAAACACATGCTCTGGTAAAAAACCTTTATACAAACTGTGCATAGAATTAACCGGATCGCACACGCTCATAGCGGCAAATGTATCACCATGATAACCCTTATACGGCGTCATTAATTTTTGCTTGTGTGTAAACCCTTGGCTTAACCAATATTGCAGCGCCATTTTAATCGCTACTTCTACACTTACCGAGCCGCTATCGGCTAAAAACACCTTAGTTAAACTTTTAGGGGTAATTGTAATAAGCCTTTTACACAGCTCTACTGCGCTATTATGGGTAATGCCGCCAAACATTACATGGCTCATGTTATTAATTTGTTCAATCATGGCGTTATTTAATACCGGATGATTATAGCCATGAATTGCGCTCCACCATGAGGCCATGCCATCAATGAGTTGCTCGCCGGTTTCTAGATAAATTAAATTATGATTTGCATGAGTAACAGGGTAAACCGGAATAGGCTGTGTCATTGATGTGTAAGGGTGCCAAATATGGTCACGATCAAAATCAAGGTCAATCGTTTGTTTTTTATTCATATGTAAACTTTAACGTGGTGAGTTTCGTTGACAATGGTACTTCAAGACGTAGACTAATCCAACATCACCACTGAGAAAAATAAGAGACTACTATGGAACTTGCACCTGTTCGCCACGATTGGACCCACGCCCAAGTAAAGGCATTATTTGAAATGCCATTTAACGATTTATTATTTAAAGCGGCATCGGTTCATCGCGCTAATTTTAATCCTAACGAAGTACAAATATCTACTTTATTATCCATTAAAACAGGGGCTTGCCCAGAGGATTGTAAATACTGTCCGCAATCGGGGCATTATAAAACCGATTTAGAGCGCGAGCGCCTACTAGAAGTAGAAAAAGTGGTAGAGCAAGCACGCCTAGCTAAACAAAAAGGCGCAACCCGTTTTTGTATGGGCGCAGCATGGTCAGATCCAAAAGACAGAGACATGCCGTATATTTCTAAAATGGTTAAAGAAGTAAAAGAACTTGGCCTAGAAACCTGTATGACACTTGGTAAACTTACCAACGAAAAAGCACATGAGCTAAGTAGCGCAGGGCTTGATTACTACAATCATAACCTCGACACTTCGCCTGAATATTACGAGCAAATTATATCAACGCGCACCTTTGAAGACAGATTAAACACCATAGATCACGTACGTGATGCCGGCATGAAAGTATGCTCAGGCGGTATTGTCGGTATGGGCGAGCAAGCAAGCGACCGTTACGGTTTATTAATGCAGCTGGCAAATTTACCGCAACAACCTGAAAGCGTACCTATTAATATGTTGGTAAAAGTAAAAGGCACACCGCTTGAAAACGTAGACGATTTAGATCATTTTGAATTTATACGTACCATAGCCACCGCCCGTATTATGATGCCACACAGCTATGTGCGTTTATCGGCAGGTCGCAGCGCCATGAACGAACAAATGCAATCAATGTGCTTTTTTGCAGGCGCTAACTCAATATTTTATGGTGATAAGCTACTCACCACCGAAAACCCAGAGGCCGATGCCGACATGAAGCTAATAAAAAAATTAGGCATGAACCCAGAAAAACACCAAGACTACTCAGACGAAGCCGTTGCCGCATCGCTGTCATCTCAAGTGGCCGATAAAGCAACGTCAGCCTTATTTTACGAAGCCTAAGCTTACCTTTTATGCCATTTGAATTTTTAAATACGCATTTGCAGCAACAACAGCAACATGCGTTATTGCGTAAACGCCATGTGGTGCAGCGCGCCACAGCACGTACCATTACGGTAAATAACGCAACGTACCTTAATTTTGCCAGTAATGATTACCTAGGCTTTGGTGATTGCAGTATTAACCTTGAGCAAAACAACGTACTCGGTAGCCACAGCTCACCTTTAGTTACTGGGTATCAGGCGCAGCAACAACAGCTAGAGCAATACTTATGTAGCGCGCTTGGCTACGAAGCTGGCATGTTGTTTAACTCGGGGTTTAGTGCAAATAGCAGTGTAATTAAAGCGCTGTTTAACGATAAAAGTGCGGCGCAAAACAGTGCAATTTTTCAAGATAAACTCAACCACGCCAGTTTGATTGACGGCGCAATGCACTCAAACGCCGCATTGATCCGCTTTAACCATAACGATTTAAAGCATTTACGTTCGCGGCTCGAAAAATCAAAAGCACACAATAAGCTAATTATTAGCGAAGGGGTGTTTTCGATGGATGGCGACACCGCCCCCATAAAAGAGCTGCTTGCTTTAGCTAAAGAGCACAATGCCTGGCTTATGATTGACGATGCACATGGTTTTGGCGCACTAGGTAAAACCGGTTTAGGTAGCTGTGAGGCATTATTAGATGAAGGCTTAGCACTTCCCGATATACTGGTTATTACCTTTGGAAAAGCAGTAGCAAGCAGCGGGGCCTGTGTATTAGCAAATAATGAATTTATTAATTACATGCTGCAGTTTAACCGCGACTACACGTATTCAACCGCTATGTCGCCGCTTATGGCAGCACTTACGCTTACGCGCTTGCAAGCCATTAAAAGTGCAGATGTTAAACGCGAGCAGCTTAGTAGTAACATTGCTTTTTTTAAGCAGCTTTGTAAACAACACGCCATTGCGGTAATGGAGTCAAACACTGCTATTCAGCCCATTGTACTTGGCTGCGCCGAGCAAACGTTACACGCAGCACAAAGGCTTAAACAGCAGGGTATTTGGCTAACTGCTATTCGCCCACCTACGGTTGCGCACAATACCGCGCGGTTACGTGTAACCTTAACATCGGCGCATACCCATTCAGATATAACAGCACTTGTTGAGCACTTAAAAGGCGCCATAGCATGATTGCGCAGGCTTTAGCTCATACCCAAAGCAAGCAAGCTTTAAATAAAAAGCCCGCGCTTTTACCTATAAATGGGGCTTCAAAAAAGCGTGCGAAAATACAAAGTGCTGAGCAAGTACGCCCTCATACAGCGCTTAAAAAGGGGGCTAGTGATAAGTTTTCTAAAGCAGCTGAGCAGTACAACAGCCATGCTAATGTACAAAAACAGGCAGCAAGCGATTTATATAAATTAATAAACTCCCTGCCATACAACCAAAGTAAGTGCTGTGTAGATTTAGGGGCTGGCCCACTGGTTAATACCTCACAGCTAAGCAAACAATACGGCCAAGTAATTGCGATAGATTTAAGCTTAAACATGCTTAAAAGCGCTGCATTAAATAACCCAAAAGTTTGCGCCGATATGGATAACCTGCCGCTACAAGCAAGCAGTATTGACGCCATATTTAGTAATTTTGCAGTGCAGTGGTCGGCTAATTTTGAAAAATTAATGCATTCGCTTTTTAAAAGCTTAAAGCCTGGCGGGCAGGCTTATATAAGTACCTTAGTGGCGGGCTCGCTTAACGAAATTAAAACAGCGTTTGCAGCGCTTGATAACCGTAGCCATATAAATACCTTTAATACACACGCTTATATAAACCAGTCGGTCCAAAAGGCAGGGTTTAGTATTAATAGCTCACAAAAAGTAATTTATACCGATTGTTATTCAAGCCCGTTAAAAGCCATTAAATCTATTAAAGCCATTGGTGCTACAACGCAAAATCATGCTAATTCACGCCAAGGGTTATTAACTAAGTCGGCGCTACAACGGGTATGCAATGCGTATCCGCTTTTAAACAATCAAGCGTGTGTATCTTACCATGTGGTATTGTTATCATTACAAAAAAGCCATGAGTAGCTAATATTAAAATTAATCAAGGCAGTAAAATGAAAGAATTTTTTATTACCGGTACCGACACCGACGCCGGAAAAACCCACGTGACTAGTTTGCTATTAAAGCTACTTGCCCAACATAAAAAAAACGCAATTGGCTTTAAGCCACTTGCCGCAGGCTGCGAAATGGCGTTTGATCAGCTAGTTAATGCTGATGCACTAATGCTAATGGAAAGCGCCACGGTCAGTGCCAAATACGATGTAATAAACCCCTTTGCCTTTGCGCCGCCCATTGCGCCGCACATAGCCGCAGAGCAAGTAGGGGTTAATATTACGCTCGATAAACTAAGTACAGCGTACTCAACACTCAAACAACAAGGTGCCGATTACCACCTAACCGAAGGCGCTGGTGGCTGGGCACTGCCAATTAATAACACCGATTATTTATACGACTGGGTTAAGGCCGAGCAACTACCCGTAATTTTAGTAGTAGGCATGAAACTAGGGTGTTTAAACCATGCTTTACTTACCGCTGCCCATATGCAAAGTTTAGGCATTAATTGTGTAGGCTGGATTGCCAACCAAGTAGACCCAAATATGGACGAATACCAAGCTAACCTTGATTCGTTAAAAGCACGTTTGCCATTTCCTATTTTGGCTATAAGCCCATACAGCGAGCAAACCCCTAAACTGCAAATATATAAAACCTTACTTAATACCCTCAATATACAAAGCTAATTGTTGCTGCTTTGCGTTTTTAAATGCAAAGCAGTTTTTATATTAAATACATGAGCTTATTAATTGTATTTACGCCTTGAAATTACCCCCTTTAGTACACATATTACAAGTTAAAGCTATTGTTACTAAGGAAATAAACCGTTACATGACGCACCCATACATTAAACGCTTCGCTCAAAACACACAGGTAACGGGTGAACCCGAGGTAAAGCCAAGTGCTCAGCCTAAAACTCGTGTGGGCATTTTAGGTGGCGGCACAGCAGGGGCAACAATAGCTATTCGATTGGCAGCGCTAGGGATTCAGACCACTATTTTTGAGAAAAAAAAGTCACTTATAGATGGCCCACCTATGTGCCATTTACATGCTGGTGGTAATTTATACCGTGAAATACCAGACGAAGACTGCATAGATTTACTCAAACAATGTATCGATATTTTACGCCTATATCCCTACACCATAGACGTACGCCCAACCGTGTTTGCAGTGCCTACGCGCGATGACGACTCACCCGATGATTTACTACCACGATTAAATAAAATCACCAACGCGTATAAAGAGTTAGTTGAGCAAGACCCTAACAACAAAGTACTAGGTGAACCCGACAATTACTACCAGCTGTATAGTCATGAGCAAATGATAGCGCTGAGTAAAAAAGAGCAGGTTAGTGAGCCTAAAACGCTAGATGAGTGGATGATCCCCGTTGCTAAGCACCTAAACTTAAACAAAGTAAAATACCCGCTAATTGTTGCTCAAGAATACGGGTGGAATATTTTTAGGTTATCGGCCAGCGCCCAACTTGCGCTTGCCCAGTACGAACACGCTAATGTACTTACCAGCACAGAGGTAAAGCAAGTTAGCCAAACCGAGCAAACCAGTGCCAATAACCAATCGCCAACCTGGAAAATTGAATACCAAAATAATCAAAGCGACACTACGCAAACAGTAGAGGTAGACTACCTAATTAATGCCTGTGGCTTTCAAACCGGTATTGTAGATGACATGGTAGGCGTAGAGGCCAAACGTATGGTCGAATTTAAAGCCTCTTACATTACGCATTGGCAAGGTGCTGGCGGGCAAATTCCAGAAATTATTATTTATGGTAACCGTGGCACGCCAGAGGGCATGGCACAGCTAACGCCGTATCCTAATGGCTACTATCAAATTCATGGTATGACCAACTCAATTACCTTGTTTAACGATGGCCTAGCCGATACTAACGAGCAAAGTGCACAGCCGCAATTGCCAGCTAAATACTTAAATTACATAAAAAATGGGTGGGATCAGCAGGTACTAAAAGCACGTAGCCAAAAAGCCATTGATTATGTAGCCGAGTTTGTTCCGGCATTTAAAAACGCCAACACGCAAAACAATGCCTTGTTTGGTGGCCAGCAAATCCCAGGAGAAGACGACACCTTGCGCGTCGCAGATGTTAGCTTATATTCGCATATTAGCTACGCACGTGCCGAAAACGTCAAAGCGTCATCTACCTTAATCGCTGCCGATGAAATAGTGGCTGAATTTACTAAACTTGGCTTAATAAGCGACGATGCGCGCATAAATGAGCATCGTACTCATCACCAGTGGACGTATCTTCAACAACACAACCATGCAGATATAACCAAGGTGGCACAATTACTCGCAAAAGAGCGCGGTTTTCCTACAGATATGGCAACAATTAATAATTGCATTACAAGTAGCGGCATAACCAGCAACTAATTGTTTTTATTGGCGTAACGAGGTTTAATAACTGCGTTACGCCACACTTTACTTCCTTTTTAAACTCCTCAAAAAATTTATTAATAAACCTGCAAATAACCCTTGCGTTATGACATAGTTTGTCACAGAATAGCCTCAACGCCATGACATAGTGTGTCATAACGTAATGATTGCTTTAACCTAATTTAATTTTATGTTCGGTGATCAAACCTATTTTTGTGAGGACAATATGAAACGTATATTTTTGTTTTTATTAACTAACCTAGCGGTTATGTTGGTATTAGGTGTAGTGCTTTCAATAATAATGAGCGCGCTGGGTTTAAGCCATCGTAGCCTTGGCGGAATATTACTTATAGCCTCTGTATTTGGCTTTGGTGGCTCGTTTATTTCGTTATTTATGTCTAAGTGGATTGCTAAAAAATCAACGGGCGCACAGGTAATTACTCAACCACGCACCGAAACCGAGCACTGGCTTGTACAAACTGTATCAGCACAAGCTCAAAAAGCAGGTATTAAAATGCCTGAAGTAGCAATTTACGACAGCCCAGAAATGAACGCCTTTGCAACCGGCCCAAGTAAAAACAACTCGCTGGTGGCGGTTAGCACAGGTTTATTACATAACATGAATCAAGACCAAGCCGAAGCCGTACTTGCCCACGAGGTATCGCACGTTGCTAATGGCGACATGGTTACACTTACGCTAATACAAGGCGTGGTAAATACCTTTGTAATATTTGCCGCAAAAGTACTGGCAGGCATAGTTGATAACTTTTTAAATAGCGATGAAGAAGAGGGCGGTAGTAGCTGGTCTTACTTTTTATTCGACATGTTATTCCAAGTTGTATTTGGTGTGCTTGCAAGCATAGTGGTAGCAAGTTACAGCCGTAAGCGTGAATTTGCAGCCGACAGCGGCGCAGCTAAATTGGTAGGTGCAGACAAAATGCGCTCAGCTCTTGAGCGATTAAAGCAAAACCATCCGTCGCAATTACAAGGCTCAATGATGGCCTTTGGTATAGCAAGTGGTAAAGGGATGGCTGAACTGTTTTCATCTCACCCACCGCTAGATGCGCGAATAGACGCTCTGCGTAAATAAGCTCACCCTTATTTAAAAACACAAAAGCCAGCTAATTAGCTGGCTTTTTAGTATGTGGTAACCGGTTTATTAAGCGTTAAGGTTATTTACCAAAAATAATATCGGTAATTCCCTCTGGTGAGAGTATTTCTATCCAGTAGCCGTCAGGGTCTTTTATAAATGCTAGGCCCTTCATTGAGCCATCATCTGGCTTTTTAACAAATTCTACATCGTATTTTGCAAAGCGCTCACTGGCTGCGTAAACATCTGGCACGCTAATACCAATATGGCCAAAGCCTTTAGGCTCTTGGTTACCGCTGTGGTAGCCCTCAAAGCTGTCGTCATCTTCTGTGCCCCAGTTATGGGTTAGCTCAATTAGCGCAGGGCGACCAAATACCCATTTAGCTTTGGTTTTATCATCACCTTGCGGCTGCTCGGGCTCGTAGCCTAAAAAGTACAGCGTAAACTTCATTTCAGGAAAGTCATACTTACCTAACAGCTTCATACCTAATACGTTTTGATAAAATTCGAGCGACGGTTTGGGATCTTTAATACGCAACATAGTTTGTTGCATCACATAGCCTTTAGTGGCTTGTTCAATTTGCTCTGGCGATTCGTTATAGCTAGACATGGTAATCCTTTGTATAAATTAAGAAGCGAAAACTTAGATATAATGCTTAAGTTATCATAATCAACCATCGTCTAAATTTAAACTGCTTTAAATTACTATTGCCTATCTTATTCATACAGTTTTAATTTATAAGCATGTACGGTTTAACTAAAGGCTATACGTAATTTTAACTACAGGGAGTAACGATGTTTTTTGATGATATGCAGGGCTTAATACGCGTACTTATCATTGGCGTGCTGGGTTATGTAGCGCTGGTGTTTTGGCTGCGTATATCGGGTAAGCGTACGCTTTCTAAATGGAACGTGTTTGATTTTATTGTCACTATTGCGCTGGGATCTATTTTAGCCTCGGTGATTATTACAAAAAGCGTTGCGTTGCTAGAGGGCATGCTCGCGTTTGTTGTATTAATAGGGCTGCAATATTTTATTACGTGGCTAAGTGTGCGCTCATCTAAATTTGCTTCGCTTATAAAAGCAGAGCCTACGCTATTGCTGAGTAATGGTGAATATTGTACGGCGGCGCTTAAATCGCAGCGGGTAACAAAATCAGAAATTCGCGCTGCCATTCGTGGTGCGGGTATATTAGCCATAGAAGATGTAGCCGCCGTAGTGCTAGAAACCGATGGCAGTTTTAGCGTACTAAAGCAAAATAACAGCGGGTTAAAAACCGCGTTAAGTGATGTTAGCGAGCAATAAAGTAAGGCGCTAGTACTTATACTTATACTTATATTTATATTAATTAAGGCAGGTTTAATACCTGCCTTATCTTTTATTAAAGCCTAATTTATTTAGCGTGCTGCTCTAACAAACTAAAGGTAGGTAATCGCCATTTAAAGCGAATTGACGCCATACGTATTAAGTAGCCTGCAACAAGGCTTACAATAATGCTGATGTTGTCATCAATATTGTAATGGTGCAGCGCTAAGTATAAGCAAGCAACAAGTAACGATACACTCGCGTATAGCTCGTTATGTAATACCAACGGCGCTTGGCGACATATTAAATCGCGCAGTAAGCCACCAAAAACGCCCGTTACAACCGCAGCCACAACGCAAATACCATAGTGCAGGCCCATATTTAGCCCCACTTGGCAGCCAATAATGCTAAATGCTGCAAGCCCCAACGCGTCTAAGCGCATAAAAATGCCTTTAAATTTAACCACCCACTTAGCAAGCCACGTAGTAACAATGCCCGCTATACAAGTAATTAAAAGATATTCAGGGTGCTGTACCCAGGTAAGTGGGTAATTGCCTAGTAAAATATCTCGCACGCTGCCACCACCAATTGCTGTTGCACTAGCAACCAATACAACGCCAAACCAATCCATTTTCATTCGCCCAGCGCTAAGTGCGCCGGTCATGGCTTCTGCGGTAATACCAATAATATAAACAACGGTTAATAGCATGAGATAATCACTTGAAATCTGTGCGTAAAAATAAGGTGTGGATTGTATAGATAAATTAAGTAAATAACGAATGAAAAATCACACTAAAAACGCTTAATTCAGATAGAAATAACTAATAACAAAACCGAGTGTAAACAAGCTGTTAAGCTAATCGCTTCGCAAAAGTTAGCAGTAGTAGAATAAAGGACAAATGGCCGTAATTTATAAAATAAAACAGGCTATTTTATTGTTGCATTTTAAACCTCAAAGCTCGGTATTTTCCCTATACGGTTAAGTATTTTGCCAGCTAATTGGCGCGTTTAAATTAACCTAATATGAATATTTGGTTGCGTGGTAGCAATTTAGGAACGTATACTAACAATTCTTAACTTAAATGGAATTTGCGTAATCGCAGCTTAATCAGCACAGGTAAATACATGAACAAAGGATTGTTAAAAGCGTGGAATGACGAAAAGGGCTTTGGTTTTATTAAATCAGACATCCTAGCTCACGACACCTTTATACACATTTCAGCGCTCAAACATATGAGCCGCAAGCCAAAAGTGGGCGACACCATCTATTTTGAAGTGGCTAAACAGCCCGATGGTAAATCAAAAGCCGTTAATTGCCGGATTGAAGGCGTAGCTGCACTTAAAGTCACGCCTAAAAAATCAAACCATCATCGTGTTGCTAAATCTAATTTTACCGATAGTTTTTTAGGCAAAGTCGCCTCAATTAGCATTATCGCCGTACTTGGTTTTGTTGCAGTAAATAAATACAACCATTATCAAAGTAGTGAGCAATTTAATAACAACACACCTGTTATTACCAACGCCGATTTAGCCACCTTTGATGAGCAATACCCAAAAGTCGTGATACAAAAAAACACCCATAATTTTACCTGCGATGGCAGGCAGCACTGTAGCCAAATGACTTCACGTGCAGAGGCGGTATTTTTTATAAATAACTGCCCCAATACAAAAATGGATGGGGATGGCGATGGAAAACCTTGCGAGAACGATTCACGGTTTAAAAATGAATGGTAATTTTATAAATCGATTTTAGGTATTTATATGAACGAAAATTGTATTGTGATAGAAATTTTAAAATTAATAGCCCCAATAATTTCTGCAATTGCAGCTATTGCTTCAGTTTTTGCTGTATTTAAAGCAAATGATATTGCTAATACAGTCAAAGACTTTCAAAGAAACACTTTATTAAATCAGAGAGAAATTGAGTTAATAGGCAAAGCTCTTGAAAAATTATGTATTTATAGTGTTTGGTGCAAAGATGATGGTGCGGGTAATGATGTTAACTATCACAACAGTAGTGAAACTGAGTACGCAACCCGTGATGATGCTTGGTTACAAATACCAATGGACGTTAAATTTATTTTAATTCAATTAACTTCCCATAGCGAAAGGTTGGAAACTTTACTATTAGAGTGGGAAAAAGGCTTTATTCATAAAACTGGTGAATTTTATTGTTTTGAAGATTGCCTGATGGCAGAAAAGATTACATCCTTAAGAACTATTCGCTCTGGTGGTATGTAAAGCTAACAAGCCATTAAATCGGGTGAAGATCACGTCCAACATTTTGCTGAAATTTTAGCCAGCTTATTTAGACTGTTTAGCAAGTCGCTATAAAAAATAAGGAATTCATCACGAGATGACAAAAAAAATTAAGTTGAAAAGCGTACCATATACGATTGTTTCAACGTATTTTGGGCGAGAGCATTCTGGTTCTCAAGCCGAAACGTGGAAAGTTTCATTGAGAGCAGAACCTCGTTCTGTTAATGCATATATCAAGTTAACAAACAATTATCGCCAAACAATAGCTGAGCTTGCTTGCGCGCAGGTGGGTAAAGCACTTGGGTTAAATATCCCTGATTGCTATCTAGTTTATGTCAATACGGACAACTTACCAGAAAAAGTAAAAAAGGAATCGATGTTTGCTAATCGCGGCGAAATGTTAGCTTTTGCAAGCGGTAGCCCTGATCCGGATGTTATGAGCTTCGAGAGATTACTTGTAATAGATGATAATAAAGCAAATGCTCTATTTGATGCATGGGAAAATCTTGATTTAGTTATTGCCTTCGATGAGTGGATTGCAAATCCCGATAGAACAATGTGCAACTACCTATTTTCACCCTCGGATAATGATTTTTGGTTAATCGATCACGGGTCTGCCTTGACAGGGGATTATATGCCTCGTTGGGCGTTGCATGATGCAAAGGTGGAAACGCATAACGCTTTGTATGAGAGTATTGCCCACCAAAAAGAACTCAGTGAAAAGTACGAAATGAAGAAAAAGGCGGCTACATTAATGACTAAAGCCCATAATGTAGATTATGATAGTTTGGATGCTAGCGGCTTCTATAAAATGATTGACAGCAATGTTAACGTGGAAGACATCGCCAAGTTCCTTCAAGAAAGAATAGATTATTCGGTAGAGTTATTATGTCAAAAATTGGGAATTCCTCAGCTAGTTTGAAGTTTAGTTTGCCAGATTTTTCAAATACGTTTTCAGCTCTTTGGGTACCTGTCTATCTTGAGCCAATTACTTTCTCTGGAGAACGAATTACTATTGGGTTGGTTTTCAGGGCTATTGATGGAACGATAAAAGTTGTTAACACCTTGCCCTTTGATGCACTGAATAAAGTATTTGGTAACAAAGGAAATGATTTGCACTCATTGGCTAACCTTGTGCTTATGAGCTTTGATACTCATGTTCGTGCAACGAACAAGTTCGAAACTTTTATTCCTAATGTTAAGGGGGTTTTCATCGGCGATACTGTAGAGACTTTTGACAAAGACCTTGAATCAATAATTTATCAAGTTAGAAAAAATTACTCTGTATTTTCAGCTCTTTTTATAAGCGGTGAGGATGGAATAACTAGAAGTAGAACAGAATCTCAGGCTAAGGTTTGGGCAAATACAATTAGAACGGAAACATTGAAATTCAGAGCAAGTCTTTCAAATAACTTTAATCGTGAATTCAAGTTTCGAGAGGGTGCGAAAGCGGCAAGTATTGGATATGTCGGTAACAATATAGCCTTTAACTTTGGAGCGTTAGATCCCGATAGCTCTTCATTTCCTTTGCAACAGAATAGAATCATACGGCAAGCAACTGAACTCAACTCTCTGAACAAATTAGGTATGTTTGATTTTAGTTACTTGGAAGTTAATGTTTGGACTCCCGCAAAAGCTAACCTAAGCCGGTCGTCTGAATCGAAGCTCTATTGCGTATCTGAGGAGCTAGAGCAGCTAGGTGATGATATAGATATTCGTATTGCTTTGGGTCAGGACTATAAAAGAGTCACTGAGAAAATACTAGCGGATAGCAGCTTACAGTAGATTTTTATAAAACGATTTACACTGACATATATGGGCGCTCCCTTGAAGTCAAGACGAGTTGGCATACAAACATCAAAGTTGATGCTTTTATTATAATTTATCTCATATCAGAGTAATGATGCGTCACAAGCTTGCTTAAAAGCAAAGGTACTTACATATATTCGAGCTATGGCGTCATGGTTATCATGCGCCATGCTCCTAATGAGCTTCGTAGTAACGGACCTAAAAAATATTCGCCCAAACTAGATTGAATCTCGTGTCTTTATCGGATTAACAGTGACACCCATCCTAAATTTTGCTCTTTTCAAAATTTAGGACTACGTTTTAGTTAGTGCGTCTTATGGCAATTACAAGAAAGCGTCAAGTAAGTTTGGTTGATACAAAATACTATCACTGCATTTCACGCTGTGTTCGTCGTGCATTTTTATGTGGAGAAAGTAATTGGGGTTAAATCTTGACTTCATACATCAAAACATAAATTGGTTAAAAGCTTTTGATATAAGATATTTTTACCCTCTAAAAGCGCAGCGCCTCATAACCTCTTTGTGAGTTAGTATTTAGATTACTAAGAAGGAGGAAAATTGGAATGCGCAAGGCGTATACTTCATGCGTAAAACATCGGCGAATTAGCACTCTAATACACGCCGATGTTTATAACTTATTTAAGTAGCTACCTTACTTATAAGGTATTAAGCCTTAGTCTGCTTTACGGTTAAGGCTAAATAAGCAGATTGCTAAGAGTAATGTTGCAATCATACCTGATGCACCAGCAACACCTGATGGCAGGAATCCATCACGCCCAGCAATAATTAATACTGCATTTGCAAGCATTGCAACCGCGCCTGCTAGGGCTGTAAGGCCGCCAATGACTTTGCCACCTTTAGCTAAGTAAGGCAGGCCAAAAACAACAGCTGCTAAGCCTAGTAGTAATTTAGCTGCGTAGTAAATCATGAATGATAAAGACACCACGCCACCAATTAAAGGTTGTGCGCCTTCTACTGCGCCCGCCACTTTGCCAAATGTTGAAAACAACGTTAGGCCAATGCTTACCTGTACTATGTTTAATATTGCGCTAAATGTGATAGCCGACCAACCTAGTTGAGCGTTTTTAGCTTGCACCATAGTGGTACTTGCAAAGGCTACAAGCACAGTAAACAGCACAGCTTCTAGTCCCCATGCATACTGCCTTGAAAAGCTAATTTCAGCACTGTAAAGGGCAGTAAAAATAGCTTGGGTTATCGCCAACGCCAACAATAACGATGCTGTAATTAGGGTGGTGCGCTTATGTGTAAATTCCATTATGGTCCTCTTATAATTTTATATTTGACGCTTTAAAAGTTGCAGTCGCTTTGCATACATCAAACAGATGAAAGTATTGCTGCTATAAGACAGGTAAAGCGGAGTAATTATTTCACTAAAACCAATAAAAATAATAATTAATATCAAATAGGCTAAAACTTGCGCTTTTAATGAACTTAAATTGGCAAAGCCGCATTGAGTTAAGCTATTAAGCCTATAAAAGCGAGGCGCCTCTTATCCTTTTTGTGAATTAACCTTTAAATTAAATATTGGGGTAATTTCGACTAACTAAGCTGGCTGTTTGTTCGAAAGGAAATTAAAACAATCACTTAAATAAGCATTTATACCCATAAACAATGTTTATGGGTATTTTGTGTGACCAAGCTAAATATTATTTATTAAGATAAAAGCCTAAAATGAGACCAATCACTTAATGCGGTAATAGTTTGTTTTGTAGGCGGGGCTACATAGATTAAACCTGCAATGGCAATTATTGATGCCAACGTAATTAATTTATTGTCGAAGTCGGCTATTTTTAACGCAGTGCCAAAGGAGCGTTTAATGGTGACATTGCTTAAATCTACACTGTAAATTTCATCGAGTAATAAATGAATTAACCCGCCGATTAAAATAAACCCTCCTGTTAACCAGGCAAAGGTGGCTGCTTGTGTGGTTGTTTGCTCGTTTAGTTGCCACGTTACTTGCGTTGTTAACAGCGCGCATAGCACTAAAAATAATAATGAGTGGCAGCTGCCTCTGTGCACGGTGATCCATTCAAAAATGGGCCTAATAACATATTTCATAGACCCGTACACCAATAACGGCACTACGATTAGCTCTATAAAACTAATTTCGATTATTAGCTCGGTGGTTATGTAATGCAGCACCAGTAATACAGCGCTCAGTGCAAATAAGTTAAAAATAGTATTGAGCGAGGTTGAGTTATCTGAGTCTATGTCGGGTAATAAGCCGCCAATTGAGCCTAAAAACCATAACCAAAGTGCGCCGTTTAAATCAATATGGCCTGCAGTTAATAAAGTGGCCGAGCCTAAACCTGTGATGATGACTGCAGTATTAAGATGAGTATTGAAATTTGCCATTGTATCTCTTGATAAAAAAATAGGTGGGCATTCTAGCAATTGAAAAGTTCATTGTTCAATTTACTTTAAAGGTAAAACGTAAATAACTTAAGTACTTAATTTTAAACGCTGCCTTAGGAATGATTTTAGCCTAAATGGTTATGGATTTTTGTAATAGGCAAAACCCGATGAATAAATCAACGTGGGTAACACTATTAAAACCTTTGCATCATTTGTTAATTATTAATATGTTATAGTGTTGCAATATGTATTTGATATAGTATAACATTCAACGCATTCTAATTTCCCTTAATAGAGTTTGAATGTGAGTACACCTACAGCTGTTAATCAAACATCACCGAAAGAATCTTCACGTGTGGAACAAACACGTAATGAAGCCCTAAATACAACTCAAGCAGTTAAAAGCGAAGCCATTATTGAAGTGGACTCGTTAAGTTTTAGCATTAAAAACAACGCCATTTTAAAAAACTTAAATTTTAGCGTAGGCTCGGGCGAAATTTACGCGTTACTTGGCGGTAACGGCGCGGGTAAATCAACCACGTTAAAAACCTTGCTCGGGTTTAATAAACCCACTCAAGGCTCTGTAAAAGTAGCGGGCAAAGAGGTAACACACGCACTTGATTTTGTACGCGGTAAAACGGCGTATTTGCCAGAGTCGGCAACGTTATATCCGCATTTAACTGCCCGCGAAAACGTGGCGTATTTTTTATCGCTTGCTGATATTAAAAAAACCGATGAACAAATCAATGCTGCGTTTAACCGTGTAGCGCTACAACAAGCTGCATGGGAGCGTCCTATGCAAACGTACTCTAAAGGCATGAGGCAAAAAACCGCGATTGCACTGGCTATTTTACGCCAAGCCCCCATATTTTTACTCGATGAGCCTACATCGGGCCTTGACCCTGTTGCTATTGATGAGTTTAACCAGTTAGTGCGTGAGCTTGCATTAACCGGCGCTACTATTTTAATGGTAACGCACGATGTATACGGCGCATGCCAAGTTGCAAACCGAATTGGTTTATTAAGAGCGGGCGAGCTGGTGGGCGAATTTGACGCGCCAGAAAACGGCCGAATTGATACCGAGCAAGTTCATGCTGCGTTTGCACAAAGAGGCGCGTAATGAACAAAAATAATTTTTCAAAGATGGTGATAGTTGCCAAAGATGAGTGGCGCTATTGGCTTCGCTCAAAACTGGCGATGACCGTTTTAGCCATAGGTTTATTACTTACGCTTTCATCGGTGGTGGTTACTGCCATTACAATGCACGAACTTAGCCACACTCGTAATGAATTACAAAGTAATGCCGAGCAAAGCTTTGCTGAGCAACCCGATCGGCACCCACACAGAATGGTGCATTACGGGCATTACGCTTTTAGAACACCAACCCCACTTAGCACACTCGACCCAGGTATAGATGCTTACACAGGTAACTCAATATTTTTAGAAGGGCATAGGCAAAATAGCGCAATGTTTGCCGAGCAGCGCCAAGCCACAGCTTTAACAAAACTTGGCAGCTTAACGCCTGCTTTTATAGTGCAAACATTAGCGCCGTTACTGCTTATTTTAATTGGTTACAGCTCTATTAGCCGTGAGCGCGAATCGCAAACGTTGTCGTATTTATTGGCGCAAGGCACCAAAGGCAGCACGCTGATTGCGGGTAAAGGGCTGGCCCTTTTGTGTGTTGTTGGGTTTATTATTGCGCCATTAGCGGTGTCGGCGTTATTTACGCTGGGCGCGGGTGAGAGCCTTTTGGCAGTTGTTAGTTTTATTGTGGGCTATGCATTGTATTTAAGCGTGTGGGTGTTAGTTGTTTTATTAGCATCGAGCGTGTTTAGTAAAAATAGTGGCAGCTTTACAGCGCTTGCGTTTGTGTGGATTTTACTGTGCATTGTTATGCCGCGCGTAGCAAGTACCAGTGCCTCTACGGCTGTGCCATCGGCCGGAAAAATAGAAACCGACTTTGCAGTAAAAGCTGAGCTTAGAAAACTAGGTGATGGCCATAACACCAACGACCCCGCCTTTAAGCAATTTAAACAATCTCTGCTTAAAAAATACAACGTAAGCAGCATTGATGAGCTGCCAGTAAACTTTAGAGGGTTAGTGGCCAGTGAATCAGAGGCCAAACAAACTAAGGTATTAAACCAGTTTGCCGAGCAGCGCATGCAAAGTGAGCTTAAACAAACGCAGGTATCGCGTTACTTTGGTTGGGTATCGCCTATGGTGGCTATTCGCTCGCTGTCGATGATTGTAGTGGGCACAAGCATAGAAACCCATCATCGCTTTTTACGCGAAACCGAACAGCTGCGCTTTGATTTTGTGCAAGGGCTTAACAAAGTACACATTGAAAAGCTTGATTACCAAGTTGATATGAACCGAAACGCCAATACCGAGGCTACTAAAAAAGCGCGCGTAGGATCAGAGAACTGGCAAATACTGCAAAACTTTACCTTTGATGTGGATAGCGCTGATGTTCGCGCGCAAAGAAGTGTACCTGCTTTTTTACAGTTAATACTGTGGATTGTAGTACTTGTAGGCGGTATTAAATTGGTAGGAAAACGTTTGATATGAGTTATTTAATTACACAACTTACACGAGAATGGGGCTTTTTACTGCGTCAAAAGTACCTTGTGGTATTGCTGTTATGTAGCTTTGTTTTATCGGGCTTTGCCATATATAGCGGGCTTAGCGAAGTAAGCGCGCAGCAGCAAACAATAGAGCGTTTAAAAGCTGCAGATCAAAGCGATCGCGCTAAAGTGCAGCAAAAGCAAGACGATCCGGGCATGTTGGCTTATTACAGTTTTCATTTAACGTATTCTCAGCCATCTAACCTTGCATTTGCTGCATTAGGGGAGCGCGATATATTCCCGTGGAAACACCGTATTAATTTATTGGCCATAGAGGGGCAAATTTACGAAAGCGATGCGCAAAATGCCGAGCTGGCACAAGCCGGTAAAATTGATTTTGTATTTGTAATTAGCGCCTTAGCACCACTGGTTATTATTTTGCTGTTTCATGACTTATTTGCAAATGAGCGCACTAGCGGCAGGCACGACTTACTGGTTACTACGGCTAAATCGTACTTTGCTTTGTGGGGCGCACGTATAACGGTAAGGTTTTTAGCAGTAATAGTGTGTTTAATGCTGCCATTTTTTATAGGTGCATTTATAGCTGGGGCAAGCGCGTTTGAAATTACGTATGTATCACTGCTTTGTATTGCATACCTTGCATTTTGGACTGCGCTGAGTGTGTGGTGGGGAAAAAACGCGACTAGTGCCCCGGGCGTTGCCTCTGGCCTAATTGGCTTATGGGTATTATTTGCTTTTATTATTCCTATTTTAGGCGACCTTGCTATAAACAAGTCGGTGCATTCGCCTAAGGGTGGCGACATTATGCTTACTCAGCGTGAGGCGGTAAATGATGCCTGGGATTTACCTAAATCTGCCACTATGCAGCCTTTTATTAAAGAGTACCCAGCACTTGCGCCCTACATTGCTATGAGCAGTGAGTTTGAGTGGAAATGGTATTACGCATTTCAGCAAATGGGCGATTTAAAAGCAGCGCCGCTTTCAAAAGCATACCGAGACGCAGCCGCTAAAAAATATGACTTAGCAGGCGTTGTGTCGTGGTTTTCGCCACCGCTGTTATTGCAGCGCAGTTTAACACGAGCCGCCCAAACCGACTCAGTCGCAGCGTATGCATACGAGCAGCAAATTCGTGATTATCATCAACAATTACGTGAGTTTTATTACCCTTGGTTATTTTATAAGGGTAACCCGCCTAAATCAGTTCTCAATAACATGCCACGCTTTGAGGCTATAGCAAAGTAATCCTTACTAGGTGCGCTAAACGCCGTTGTTTAGCGCACCTAGTAACAACACCATAATTATAAAATACTTATATTACTAACAAGGCTCACAATGAAAACCAACACAACAGGGCTTAAGCTCACCTATTTAAGTGCGTGCCTAGTAAGCTTATTTAGCAGCCAGGCTTTGGCTGCTGAGCAAAACCAGCAAACACACAGTGCTAACACAAATATTGAAAGGCTGTCTGTAGTAGCTACGCGCCAAGCTTACCAAGGTAACTTTAGCCAACTAGAAACTCCACAATCAGAGCTTAAAATTGATTTAGAAGCGCTTGAAAATGCAGGTGCAGTAAGCCTTGACCAAGCGCTTGATTTATCGGCCTCTGTTGCACGGCAAAATAACTTTGGTGGGCTTTGGAATAGTTTTTCGTTACGTGGCTTTGTAGGCGATGAAAATCTACCGAGTAACTACTTAGTAAATGGTTTTAATGCTGGGCGCGGTTTTGGTGGCTCGCGTGATTTGTCGGGTATTGAGTCGGTTGAGGTTTTAAAAGGCCCGCGTGCGGCTTTATTTGGCCGTGGTGAGCCAGGTGGTACAGTCAACCTAGTTACTAAACGCCCAACGTTTGATACGCAAGGTGAAATTAAGCTCTCGGTAGGGAGTTTTGATACTTACCGCGCCGATGTAGATTACACCACGGCGCTTAACGATGACGTTGCAATTAGACTGGTTGGTTTTTACGAAGACGCCGAGAGCTTTAGAGACACCATAGAAACCACTAAACACGGTTTTAGCCCGTCAATAGTGTGGAATATTAACGACAGCAGCCAACTTGTTTACGAGCTTGAATACAGCGATCAAGAAGTGCCGTTTGATAGAGGCGTATTAGCCATAGATGGCGAACTTGGGCTTATTCCACAAAGCCGTTTTTTAGGTGAGCCGGGCGATGGCCCAATTGAAGCCGATGTACTAGGGCATCAGTTAGAGTACATTCATGACTTTGATGATAACTGGAGCATTTTATTTGGTGCAAACTACCGTGATACCTCTATGGAAGGCTTTGCAACCGAAACCGGTTTTGGCGGCGTAGTTGATGGCGAAGTAAACCGCTTTAGGCGCTACCGCGATTTTGATGCTCAATACCATGTATTGCGTGCAGAGCTAAGCGGCAGCCTTGAGCTTGGCGGTTTTGAGCACCGTTTAATTATGGGTGTTGACGCTGATAAATTTGAAAACAATCAATTTATTTTACGTGTACGGGGCGATCAATACATTAATGTATTTAACCCTGTATACGGCGCGTATGAATTACCAACGCCTACATCTAATACCGACCGTGTAGAGATTCAAGAGTCACTAGGGGTATTTATTCAAGACCAAATAAGCGTAACCGATAAGTTAGATATTCGTATTGGTGCCCGTTTTGATGATTACGAGCAGCGCTTAAATAACCGTTTAGCAGGCACTAATACTAAACAAACGCAGTCGCGCGTGAGCCCGCAGTTTGGTGTGGTGTATGAAGCCAGTGATTATGTATCTGTTTATGCAGCCTATGGTGAAAACTTTCGTCCGCTGTCGGGCACAGATACCAATGGCGATGGTTTTGAGCCAAACCAATCTACCTCTACTGAGCTAGGTGTAAAATTTACCCTTAACGATGGCGCGTTATTTGGTACCGTTGCTGTATTTAAAGTAGATCAAGACAACATGCTAGTAGTAGACGACCCAACAGCGTTTACTTATGCCGCCATTGGTGAAGCGCAAAGTAAGGGAATAGAAATAGACCTAACAGGTGAGCTTAGCGATAGTTTAGAAATTTGGGCGTCGTATGCGTATGTAGATGCCCAAATAGAAAACTCATTTTTTGATGCTAACTTTGGCTACACAGTAGAGGCCGGCGAGTCACTTTTAAATGTACCAGAGCATCAACTTAGCTTGCAGCTTGTTAAATCGGGCGAGTTATATGGCAATGCAATTAAATTTGGTGGCGGGCTATTATTTGTAGACGAACGCAATGGCTATTTTGGTACCGACTTTAAACTACCCAGTTATACAACCGCGCGTGTATTTGTAAATTACGATGTAACAGACGCGATTGGTGTTACGGCTGAGGTAAATAACCTGTTTGATGAAACGTATTACACAAACTCGTTTGCCGATGCATGGGTACAACCTGGTACACCGCGTAACGTCAAATTTTCTGCCTCTTATAAGTTTTAATTGGTATTTTGCGCTGTAAACGTAAAAAGGTCGCTTAGTTAAAGCGACCTTTTTTATTTGACGTGTTTGTATTTTTCAAAAATTTTGTTGTACTGACCTGAATTTTTAAGTTTTTGTAGCTGAATATTAAAGTCATCACGTAGTCTTTTTGATTTAAATAAATAGCCATTTGGGCTTTTGCCAAACAGCGCAAAGCGATCTACAGATTGTGTTGTATCAATATCTTTAAGGGTTGAGCGATAGTAATCAAAACTTTGTTTATCCATTTGAATTACATCTACCTTGTTTGAAAAAAGCATTTTAACTTGAAGAGATTGGTCGTGCACTTCGTAATATTGCGTATTGGCTTTTGCCATTTTTGCATATTCTTCGCCTAAGTGTATGGCGGCGCTGGGCCACGAAATTAAGCTGTAATGTGTTAAATCTGCAATTTTAGTAAAGTTAAACTGTTTGCTTTTTAGGGTTATCGCTACGTTTTCGTATACATAGGCCGCATCAGAAATATACCCTTTGAGTTGGTTTCCGTTAGCGGTGTTTAAGTTTATGTCGGCTAAAATATCTATTCTGCCTTTTGCATACCCTTTAGCGCGGCGCGTATAGGGGTAATAGCGTGGCTCTATTTGATAACCTAATGGCGTTAATGCGGCTTTAATAATATCGAGGGTTAGCCCGCTGTTGGTATGTGACATTACAAATGGCGGTAGGGTTTCGCCTAAACCTACAACTAATTTTTGTTTAGTAGGCGATGCACAGGCAAAAGAGGATACAAGCAGTGTAGTTATTATAAAAAAGTTTAACTTCATTAGGCTGTTTAAATTAACTTGGCATACTAAAAAGATAGTAACTAAGTGGTTATGTAACAAGTAAATAGCCCATTAAAGTATGATTAAATACCTTTAATGGGCAAGTATTAGGCACAAAAGGTTAAACTTGGCACCGTTTAAAAAGGTGCGTAGCCGTCTGGCGTTGTTTTTGGCGTAGTCCAACGCTCTTTTGCATCAATATCTGTACGTTTTGAACCCGGTGCTGGTATACGGCCATTATCGCCAAAAAGCCATAACACTAGGTTTGTTCTGTCGCCACTGGTTATAGGTTTTGCCGCGTGTGGTACATTGCCTTTGTGGATCATGGCGGTGCCTGGTTTAAAGCTAAGTTGTACAACTTTTGCGTTTACTTGGTCGTAAAAATCAAGTTCTGATCCGCTAAATTCTTCCCCAGGTAAGTTTAAATTAATATTTAATGTTACTGATGATGCATCGGTATGCGGACGAATAGACGCATCTGTACTTGGGTCGTAATAAATAGAAAACCCAAATGTTTGCGTATCGTAACCTATGATCTCAGGAAATAATAAACGTGAAATAGGGCGCATGTATGTATTTAATACTTGGTTGTAAAATTCCTGAAAACTAGGAGCAGCTAAATAGCCCTCTGAGCGTTTGTCGAGCATGGCGCCGCGGCGGTTTAATACAATACCGTACGGTGGACGCATAGGAATGTTAGCATTCCATACTTTTTCTAGGTAACCACGTAAAACTGCTAGGCGTTCAGGATCAAAAAACTGAAATTGATACACATCAGTCGCTACTTCTTCCAGTAGTGATTTTACTAAATGCTCTTTTGATGGATCTTGCCATGCAGCATTAACGGCTTCACGTAAGTTTTTATCTAGTAATGAATCGTCAAGGGTAAAGGTGGTTGTATCTACTTCGGTTTCTTCCCACTCTTTCCAAGCTTGTGTAAGTAGTTGGTCGTTGTTGTACCAAAAATGCTGTACAGAGTGCTCACGATTTAACATGGCCTCTCTTGAAGGTAACGCTAGAGCACGAGCAAGTTGTAATTGGGTGGCAGACATAATGTGTAACTCCAGTTGTTGAATTAGGTTTTATCAATCTAGGAGTGCAATTTATTATATTTATAAAGTTAGATAAATAAGCTGTTTTAGGAAACAGTATCAAAATAATGTTTATAATTAAGTAAGGTAAGGCTACTTTATAAGTTTTATTATTTTATTTGGCTTAATTAGTGAATTGCTTATCGCTTAAGCTTTTTTAGACAAAAATGTCAGTTTACTTAGTAAAAAGAAATACTAGGCTTGACATATAAGGAGCAACTTCCTAATGTAGGAGTAAATTTATTAAGCAAAGTAAAGGGAACTTATATGTCTTCGATAATAATGAGAACAGAAAATTTGTCACTTAAAGAGAGAAAAGAGCTAGAGATTAAGTGCTCAAATAGACTTAATTGGACTGATGGAGGTAATTGGATGGGGAGAGGGAAAGCTCCAAATTGTATGATCAAGGAAAGAGTAAGAAGTAAATCCTCACACACGCTTCTATTTCCTAGTGACTTATCAGCTAATAAATGGAATTCTGAATGGGAAAAAACCATTCGACACGGAGGATATGTTGCTTCTGCTTTATTAGGTCTAGCAACTGGATTTATAGCTACGGCTTCGGCTTCATTTTCAGTTTCAGTATTATCAGGCATTGTTTTAGGTGAAACGCAGGCTTCAATTGAATACCCTAAAATGGAAAGGGATTGGAGCTATGAGGTTATATTTGAGTATGATTTTTCATGGTCACCCCATCCTTTTTCTGGAAGGACTTTAACTCAAACCATCACTGGAGTGTCTAAAAATCATCTAGGACAGCAAGTTAAATTAAATAAAAACACTCAGAAATACGAGCTTAATCAGTTGCCTGATGGCCTAGGTCGATTATTAGCAAGCTCTCCTCCCAAAATAACAACTTCAGTCTATAGTTAGTATGTTTAAGAAAATATTATTAATTAAATATATTTTTTTCAGTCTTGTTATATCCTCGCCTTTGAGCGCTAAAAATATATCAATAGAGTATAAATGGAAATTAGTAGAAATTGTTGAATCAGATGATAAAGCTATAACAATTCCAGCTGGTAACTACCTTGATATTGATGAAAATTCAATACTCGAGGTAATGAAGACCTTTGGCAATAGAAACTATCCCTACCATAGAGAGGAGAACAGTTTATTTGTAACATCAGGTTCTCAAACTATTAAATGGGAGATTATTTTTGTTGATAATAATAACCTGCATTTAGTCACGCCAATAGGAACCTATATTTTGGTGCGATAAAATTAAGCCTTGTAGTAAAAGTATGGAAATAACATGTTACCTAAATGTTTGAATTGCCAAAAGAATATATCATTAGCTTGGTTTGTTGTTGCTCGTATGTCTACAAAGTATAGGTGTACTCAATGCGGGGCTCTCCATGAGTTTACCCAAAGGCATAAGCTGATTGGTATTATTGCTGTAATTCCTCTGATAATTTTAGTGAATATTTTAGAAACTATTATTCCATCTTCAGTATTAAGATTTGTATTTCTTTTAGCGCTAGCAGTTACTGTAATGGTTTTTATACCTAAACAATATAGACTTTCAGAGCATGATAATTTGAAAAAATAGGTTAAAATTACTTATTAAAAGATGGGTTTGTGTAAACCCATCAAGCGTTTAACTATAGACTTTTAATGTGTGACTCTATCGCCCCAAATTTCTTCTAGGCGGTTATCGCGTCCGCAGCGCCAGCGGTAGGTATTGTAGCGTATGGGGTTATTTTTATAATAATCCTGATGGTAGCTTTCTTTACCTTTAATTGGGTAAAAAGTGCTGGCATTAAGTATTGGCGTGACTACTGTTTGATTTGGGAATTCTGCTATTACGGCTTGTTTGGTTTGCTCTGCTATTTTGCGCTCTTGCTCGTTAGCTACAAATATGGCGCTTAAATAACTTGGGCCTTTATCGCAAAATTGGCCTTTGGCATCAAAGGGATCAATATTTACCCAAAAATGATCAAGTATGCCTTTGTAGCTTACTACATCAGGGTCGTAAGTAATTTGTACTGCTTCATAATGGCCTTGATGGTTACCATTGTAGGTCGGGTTTTTAATTTTACCGCCGGTAAAACCCGATATAACATCTTTTACGCCTTTGAGCTTTTCAAAGTCGCTTTCCATACACCAAAAACATCCACCGGCTAAAACTGCTTTTTCGGTTTTGGCTGCATGTGAAAAGGTGCTAAACAAAATTGCGGCAGATGTTAATGCAAGCGTAAGTGATTTTTTCATATAATAATCTACCTCTAGTATGAGTTTAAATACATATTCTTTATAGCTAGACCTGCTAAGTGTTATTACTATTTCATTGTTTTTAGTAGGCTAACGTCAATAGCGGAAAAAGTAATATACGTAATGGTTTTTAATTAAGGCCATACGTACATTAGCTAACCTCTGTAGCACAATGTTGTATTATTAGAGTGTGTTTATTAAAGTGAAAGCATTGAGATAAAAGTAGCAGGTGTTAAATGAACCAGTTAACCGAAAAATCGATAAGTTGCCCGTATTGCGGCGAAAGCATAGAAGTATTATTAGACGCGGCAGATATTGGTGAGCAATACATAGAAGACTGCCAAGTATGTTGTAAGCCTATTTCGTTTGTAGTTTTTGAAGATGAAGACGAGTTAAAAGTAAATGTATACAGTGAAGACGATACATTTTAATCCTTCGTTGCTCTTTATATAGGTGGCTGCACAGTGGCAGCCACTACCGTTTATACACGGGTGCTAGCTATTTTGCTCTCGGGCTAGTTGGTTGGGTAACAGCTCTTCTACTATTTCGCGTGCGGGGAGTGTATAACGTGTGCCGTCAAACATTACCGAGGTAAACTCGTTTATATTAGTAATGCCTGTTAGGGTCCAGCCCTCACCACGTTTAGGGCAGTATACGGTTGTGGTAGGTTGAATTACTTTAAAATTGTCGCTCATTATTGCTCTCAATATTGGCTATAAAGATAATGCTTGTGAATACGCTATGGTAAGTTAATAATGCTTAACCATAAAGCGCTATTTTAACTCCTGTATAAAATGTTTAAAACAACTCAGCTTGAACGCGTTACATTGCGTTTAATTACCCATAAGCATGCCCCGCAGTTATTTTCTATTTTGAATCACCCGCAAGTGAGCGAATTTAACGACTATAAAACCCCCTTAAGTAAATGCCAAATTAAGCAATTAATACAAGACGATATTACCGCCTATTACGAAGGCGAAGTGATAAGAGTGGCTATTGAACATAATATAAATGGCAAACTTATGGGCACCTGCGGGCTTTATAATTTATCGCCTTGTAAAAGTAGGGCGTTTATTGGATTTGAGCTTGATCCTATGTATTGGGATAAGGGCATTATGTTTGAGGTAATAACCGGCTTTGTTAAAACACTTAAACAGGCTATACCGCTTAATTACTTAGCGGCGCAGGTAAGTGCACATAATGCGCGTTCGCATAACTTATTAGTTAAATTAGGCTTTAGCTTGGGTGAGCATTCTATTTGGTATAAACACGTTTAGTACTGCATTTACATTATACACGTTAGGAAATTTCATCATAAGAGGAACAAATGCAATATAAAAAATAGCCAATTTGGCTTATAGTTAAGCGTAAGCAAATGAATTTGTTACCCGAGTTTTTAAAACGTGTTCGCTTAACAAGGATTTTATATGCTAGAAAAACTATCTCAAGATGCCCTCGTTATTTGGGCCACTATTGACCCAATAGGGACTATGGCGCTTTTTGCTGCGCTCACTTCTCATTTAACTGATCAACAACGTCGTAGAACTGCGTTTAAAACTGTGCTATATGCAGGCGCTGTGTTACTTGGCTCTATTTTAATAGGGCAGCTTATTTTAAATGCGATGGGTATACGGCTGGTATCGTTTCAGTTAGGGGGTGGGATAATTTTATTTTTGTTTGGCCTACAAATGATATTTGGTAATGATTCTAACAAAGCAAAACAAGACCCTGGGCACGATATTGCAGTGTTTCCGCTTGCTATACCTGCTACCGCCACACCAGGGGCTATTTTAGCCGTTATATTACTTACCGATAATCACATTCATCCAATTACAACCCAAATAGGCACTGCGTTAATTACACTGGCAGTGTTGGGTGTAACCCTAATTTTGTTGTTGCTGTCGGGCAAAATTATAACGCTAATTGGTATTGGCGGTGCGTCTATTTTAACGCGTGTGATGGGGATGATACTGGCCGCTTTTTCTGTAGAGTTGATAATGACTGCACTTGAAGTTAAGCAGTGGGTTACACTAGGGCGCTGACCAACCTTATAGGTTTGTTATAAAAAAGGAGTGTACTGTATTTATATACAGCACACTCCTTTTTGCTTATAATCGCTTTAATTAATACTTGTTTGCTAAGGCAAAAAAAACTGACTTTACACCGCAATTAACTAAAGCAACAACCATTGCTGGTGGCGTTAGAGCAAAAGAACACATCATACTAAATTATCGTTAAGTGGTAAACTTAGCTAAAGAGTAAAGAGGAATAAAAGTAACCAATAAATAGGGGGTAACTGGCTACATAATTTAATAATTTTACCGGTTATTGATTGCTACTTAGTGCGCTTTAGGTTTAACAAGAAGGGCGATAGCTACAACGGCGCTTAAAATACTGCATATTATAAATACGTTATGTTCACCCCCAGGTATGTACTCCATAAAAGAGGTAAAAAACTGACCGGAGAACACCGCCATTGTAAAATACGATAAGTTACGTCCGCGAACATTTTCTGGGCTTAGCTCTACGGTCATGTGGTTTAAAAGAGGAATGCTAAAACCAAAGCCAATACCAATTAATAGCGCGCCTAATACTAATATCAATGTACTTGATTGTATAAAGCAAAGGTATGATAAACCAAAGGCAAAAAATGCGATTGCTAATACATTTTTCTCACTAAGGCGTTTAGTTGCTTTAGGCATAAATCCCGCTGTAAATACCGCAATTAACGATATAAAAGCCAATAGTTGGCCTATTTCAGACTCGTTAAAATTTAGTGCGTGCAAGGTAATAGGTAAAAGCACGGTAGAGGTAAAAAATATGGTCATAGCTAGGGTTGATACTATATACACCCCTTTAAGCGTTAATGCGTTTGAATGGCTCTTTTTTATTTGTTGAGTTTGCTCTGTATTATGGGCGTTTAATTGCTGCTTACGGGGGACAAACATGAGCAACATAGCTAAAAATACCCAAGCAATTAAATACAAAGCAAGGGGTAATCCCCAATACATAGACGCTAAAACACCGCCTAAAAATAAAAATATAACGCCACCTAGCTCAATCGCCATACCTTGTTTGGCAATCATATTCAGTCGGGCTTCGCCGCTGTACCACGTTGAAATTAATACGGTGCAACTTGCCATCACTATTGCTGTAATACCACCTAATGCAAAACGATTAATAAATACTAAGGTTGGGCCATGTAAAAAGTAAGCACATGCACCCACTAATCCGTATAAAAATAAACCTATTATAAGTAAAGGGTATGCGCCGTACTTGTCTATTAATCTTCCGGCTAGGGGGGCAAACACCACCGCACCTAAAGAAGGTAAAGTAATTAATAATACGCTGTTGCTTTGTATGCCTAGGCCATCAGCAATGGTAACTAAACCCGGCGCTAACAAGGTGCCAACCATTATGGTTAAGCTGGCAATACACAGTAGAGTAAAATTACCGGCGGTTTTGAGTGAACTCATTTTCTCTCCATTAAGTTACGGGTGAATTTGTAAGCATGTTTACAGGCGTTATTAATACGCAGCGCACACAGCTTTTATAAAGTGTTATAGCAAATAATAGCGATTGTTAACGACTTCAAACATTTAATTTTTTTCATCATTTAACGTTTAAAATAAAAAGCCCAGCATATAGCTGGGCTTTGTGTGTTGTTATGGTGGGAAATTAAAACTTGTATCTAAAACCAAATGCAATCCCGTCGTCTTCTGACGCTTCCATTTGTGATTGCTGGTCTTTGTCATCACTTTCAAAGTCGCTAAAGTCTTTACGGGCTTCAGCGTAGGCAATGGTGTTTTCGTCAATTAAGTAATGAACACCAATCACAGCAAACTGACGTTTGAATACATCATTAGGATCGGTATTAAAGTTAGGTTGAATAACGTAATCGTCACCGGCATCTAAAATGTTATAAGCCACAAAAGGGCGCACATCGTTATCAAAACGGTACGACATAAAGGTTTCTACACCAATAGAGTCTTTAATTAAGCGCCCTAGGTTATCGGTATCGTGGTTTTCACTTTTATTTATGTTAGCGGCAACGTATAAACCTGGTTTTTCAATGCTGCCCCACATTACACCCGCACCAAAAATTAAGTCTTCAACAGTTTGTGTTGTGCCATCGCCATACGTTACATCAAATTCACCACGGTTTACGCCTGCTGTTAACGTTAGCATGTCGGTTGCGTTATAAGTTACAGACCCACCAAAGGTGTAGTTAAATTCTACTTCTTGAGCTGCACTGTCGCCAGTATTCCATAGGGCTTCACACGCTTCTTCAGAAATGTCATCAACATCACAGGTATAAAATTCGCTGTTTTTAAGTTGCGCTTGAACTGCAAAGCTAAAGTCGTTGTAGCTATTACGGTATTGAATTAGTTTATCACCACGGCCAGTACCATTTACTGCACCGTCGTCTTTATTGTATGTGTAAACACCCGCAGCATTACCATCCCATACAAAGCTGTTATTGGTGCCATAAACTACGTCGTACCATGCACCCCATTGTTTACCAATGGTAATTTGCCCGTACTTTTCGTGCGAAAGGCCAGCATAACCTAAACGGTTATATAAAAACTCATCTTGAATAGATTCAAAGCGGTTATTGTAAATAATGTCGCTACTACCAACAGGGTTTACACCCCATTCAACTAGCGCCAGTGCCGACCAGTCTTTTTTAAGTTGGCGAGTAAAGCCAAAGTTTATACGCGATGTACCATTTACCACTTCGGTTTGGTTTTGCGTATTAATAACGCGCACATCAAGGTAACCACCTACTTTAATAGTGTTCTTTTCATCCTTATAGAGCTCTACTGCTGAAGCAGCTGGCGCAACTACTATGCTTGTTCCTAATAGTAGGGTTACAAAGTTTTTAATCATTTGTGATGCCTTGTGTGTATTAACTTTAAAAAGTGACATTAAATTTAGAAGGCATGAAGACTAGCAAAGCCCTAATGGGCTCAAAAGTGAAAAATAATCAATGAAATTAGCGCCAAAAATGAATAAATATTCACTGGAGGTTAATGGTGTTTTTTATCTGTTAAGGGATATGTTTTTTTTGATTAAAAACTACGTAAATAGTGCTAAAAATAGCGCAAGTAAGTGGGTTTTAAAATGAGTTTTTTTCATGTTGGATAAAAATAAAACGCTAGTGCAAAAACTCTAAAAAGCATTTTATATCATAAATATATACCCAGTTATCTGTTTTTTAAAATGCTTTGCGATAAACAATCGACTTATTAAGTTAAACGGGTTTATTAATTAAAATTTAACCCCTGAAATGGTGCACATATCGCGCTATTATTTTAGCTAAGCGCATTTTTTTAGTTGAATAAGCATTCACTGGCTTAATCACGTTTTTAGGCACTGTTTGTTAGCCATTAATTTACGCCTTTAATGAGTGGAATAGGGCATAGTTCATGCGCTTTCAACCTTAAACTTTCATAGAAAAAAAGCTGTATTTAGTTTAAACTGCGCGCAATTTAAATACATCATGTCCCCTTGGAGGGTAGCGCTATTATTAGTACAGCTAACATCACCATGCAATTTGGTGCTAAACCGTTATTTGAAAACATATCTGCAAAGTTTGGCGAAGGAAACCGTTACGGTTTAATTGGTGCAAACGGCTGTGGTAAATCTACATTTATGAAAATCTTAAGTGGCGAACTAGAGCCCTCTGCAGGTAACGTAAGTACAGATCCAAATGAACGTGTGGCTAAACTAAACCAAGACCAGTTTGCTTACGAAGAATACTCTGTAATTGATACTGTGATCATGGGCCATAAAGAATTATGGGATATTAAACAAGAGCGCGATCGCATTTACTCATTACCAGAGATGAGTGAAGAAGACGGCATGAAAGTAGCCGATCTAGAAACTGAATTTGCCGAAATGGACGGCTATTCAGCTGAGTCTAAAGCCGGTGAGCTTTTATTAGGGGTAGGTATTTCGACAGAGCAGCATTACGGCCCTATGTCTGAAATAGCACCCGGTTTTAAACTACGTGTGTTACTTGCGCAAGTACTTTTTTCTGACCCTGATATTATGCTACTTGATGAGCCAACCAATAACTTGGACATTTACACCATTAAATGGTTAGAAGATGTGCTTAATCAACGCGACTGCACCATGATCATCATCTCGCATGACCGTCACTTTTTAAACTCAGTATGTACGCACATGGCTGATATTGATTACGGCGAGCTTCGTATTTACCCAGGTAACTACGATGAGTACATGTTTGCAGCAACACAAGCACGTGAGCGCCTATTAAGTGAAAACGCGAAAAAGAAAAGCCAAATTGCTGAACTACAACAGTTTGTATCGCGCTTTTCTGCAAACGCGTCAAAGGCTAAACAAGCAACGTCACGCGCAAAACGTATTGATAAAATTCAGCTAGAAGAAGTAAAAGCCTCTTCTCGCCAATCGCCGTTTATTCGCTTTGAGCAAGAAAAACAGCTATTCCGTAACGCACTAGAAATGACTAACCTAAGCCAAGGTTTTGAAGACAATACGCTATTTTCAAATTTAGAAGGCTTAGTAGAAGTAGGCGAGCGCATTGCTATTATCGGTGAAAACGGTGTAGGTAAAACAACATTACTTAATACTCTTGCTGGGCGCTTAGCACCTAAGTCGGGCGAGTTTAAGTGGTCTGAAAATGCCAATATTGGTTACTACGCGCAAGATCATGCTGACGAGTTTGAAAAAGACATGAACTTGTTTGAGTGGATGGAGCAATGGCAACAAGAAGGCGACGACGAGCAAGTGGTTCGTGGCTTTTTAGGACGCATGTTGTTTTCGCAAAACGATATTAAAAAGTCTGTAAAGGTTATTTCAGGTGGTGAACAAGGCCGTATGTTATTTGGTAAAATTATGATGCATAAACCAAATATACTGTTAATGGATGAGCCAACAAACCACATGGATATGGAGTCTATCGAGGCGTTAAACCTTGCATTAGAAGCGTACGAAGGCACATTACTGTTTGTATCGCACGATCGCCAGTTTGTATCATCGGTTGCCACCCGTATTTGGGAGATAAAAGACGGCCAGGTGATTGACTTTAGAGGCAACTACAGCGAATACTTAGCAAGCAAAGAAGTATAAGCACTTTGTAACTGCAACCCTTTAAAAGCCATGTTTAAACGTGGCTTTTTTTGTTTTTGTGAGTCGCAATTAAACTTGGTTTGGGTATAATACCCGCCTAAAACCGGACATAAGTCCGCTATTTTTAAAATACATTACTGAGGAGTATTTATGACTGTTGGCATTATTATGGGTTCTAAATCAGATTGGCCAACCATGGAACACGCAGCGCTCATGCTCGAAAAATTTGGTATTGAGTACGAAACAAAAGTGGTCTCTGCGCACCGCACTCCTCAACTTCTTGCAGATTATGCAAATTCAGCCGCAGATCGTGGCATAAAAGTGATTATTGCTGGTGCCGGTGGTGCTGCGCATTTACCAGGTATGGCAGCGGCATTTACATCGCTTCCTGTGCTTGGTGTTCCAGTTAAATCTAAAGCCTTAAACGGTGTAGATTCATTGTTATCTATTTGCCAAATGCCAAAAGGCGTAGCCGTGGGTACACTTGCTATTGGTGAGCCAGGCGCTGCTAACGCAGGTTTACTTGCTGCACAAATTTTAGGGTGCCAAAACCCAGAAATTTTTGCAAAAATTGAAGCATTTCGTAAAGAACAAACCGAGACTATTTTAGCTAACCCTAATCCTGCAGAGTAAAAATGAAAATTTTAATTTTAGGTGCCGGCCAACTTGCGCGAATGATGAGCCTAGCAGGCGCCCCCCTTAATTTAAATGTGGTTGCGTACGATGTAGGCAGCCAAAAAATTATGCATCCGCTAACCGGTGAAATTTACACAACCACACTTGAGCAGGCAATTAGTGACGCTGATGCAATTACCGCAGAGTTTGAGCATATCCCCGATGATGTACTTACAATGTGCTGCAACAGTAATAAATTTTACCCAGGTAAAGCTGCCATTAAAACCGGTGGCGACCGCGCATTAGAAAAAGCGCTACTAGATAAAACAAACGTAGCATGTGCACCGTATCAACTGATCACAGAAAAAGCGCATTTAGAATTAGCGGTTAAAACCCTAGGCAAACCGCTGGTTATTAAAACGTGCCAAGCAGGGTACGATGGTAAAGGGCAGTGGCGTTTAAAATCAGATGACCAAATAGAGCAAATTTGGTCGGAAATGGCTGATTTTATTGCCTCTGGCACACAGGATGCGCCACACAGTATTATTGCTGAAAAAATGATCCCGTTTGACCGTGAAGTCTCTATTATTGGTGCACGCGATAAGCAAGGTAATGTGGCTATTTACCCAATTACTGAAAACGAGCACACCAACGGCGTGCTTACTTTGTCGATTGCAGGTAAAAATAACACGCTGGTTGAACAGCAGGCCCATAGTGCATTTACAAAAATTGCCAACGAGCTTAATTATGTTGGCGTACTTGCCATTGAGTTTTTTGATGTAAACGGTACTTTACTGGTTAACGAAATTGCGCCGCGAGTTCATAACTCAGGGCACTGGACACAGCAAGGTTGCCAGTGTTCGCAGTTCGAAAACCACATGCGAGCTGTAGCGGGTTTACCGCTAGGTAATCCAGAGCTTAAGCATATTACCGCTATGATTAACGTGCTGGGCCAAGGATGTATTCCTACCGAGGTTTTAACAGTCAGTGATGTAACCAGCCACTGGTACGGAAAAACGGCAAAACCTGGGCGTAAAATGGGGCATATTAATGTATCTGCAGATAACATTAATAACCTTGCCGATAAGCTTGGGCAACTAACCGATTACCTACCTGAGCAAGCGTACCCCGGCATTTTAAAAGCTGCAACTGCACTTATGCTAAGTGAGTAAAGGCTGCAATTAACTAATTAAATACCGGCTTAAGCCGGTATTTTTTTGTCATAAAAATAGGTATTAATTGTGTAATACTGGTAAAGTCTATTTTTTAATTTTTTGAAGTAAAAAAATGAAACTAAACATACTTTATGGCGCATTAGCCATTGCCGCTTCATTTAGTTTAAATGCTACAGCCAGCCAAAGCCTTCGTATTGCCACCTTTAATGTGAGTATGGATGCGACTAATCACACGCCAAAAGGCGAGCAAGTTAACCCCGATGCGCTAGTTAATGCACTAAAATCAAACCACCAGCAAATAAAAAATATAGCCGAAATAATTCAGCGTGTTCGCCCTGACATTATTTTATTAAACGAGTTTGACTACGTACCAAAAGCGCAAGGTATAGATTATTTTAAACGCCAGTTTTTAAATGTAAGCCAAAATAAACAAGACCCCATTGATTACCCATACAGTTTTATTGCCCCTGTAAATACAGGCCTTGCTACTGAGTTTGACCTTGATAACAACGGTAAAAAAACCGCTGTAATGGGCGATGCGCAAGGTTTTGGTTTTTTTGAAGGCCATTACGCTATGGCTATTTTATCTAAATACCCCATTAACCTTGAGAAACTGCGCACGCTTCAAACGTTTAAATATAAAGATATGCCTAATGCGCAAATGCCAATAGACCCTAAAACAAAAGAGAATTGGTATAACACGCAAGAATGGCAAGCGCTTAGGCTTAGCTCTAAATCGTTTTGGGATGTACCCGTAATAGTAAACAATAAAACGGTGCATGTGCTTGCCTCGCACCCAACACCGCCGGTGTTTGATGGCGACGAAGACAGAAACGGCAAACGTAATCATGATGAAGTTAGGTTAATTGCCGATTATGTTGCTAATAAAGCCTATATTTACGACGATAACGGCCAAAAAGGCGGATTAAAAGCAAACTCGCGGTTTGTTATTTTAGGTGACTTAAACGCCGCGCCTGAAGGGGATAAAGCACGGGTTGAAACCACTAATCAAATTTTAAGTAACCCACTTATAAATTCGCAATTTATACCGCAAAGCGCCGGTGCTAAAGAGCAATACCCGCAGCCATATGCAAAGCACTTTACCGCTAACTGGCAAGCGCGTGTAGATTATGTATTACCCTCTACCTATGGGTTTAAAATACAAGATGGCGGGGTGTTTTGGCCCACTAAAAACAGCGAGCAATATAGATTAATAAAAGATAGAAACGCATCGAGCGATCACCGATTGGTGTGGCTCGATTTGCTAATAGAGTAAACTCAGCTTTACCGTGAAAATGCGTTATTTATCTTAAAAAATTGCAATAACTCAAGTGCTTCTGCTTAAATACGGCTCAATTATAATAACCGTATAGAAGCACTATGATTTTTAACCTATCGTCATCAAAAACATTAGTAGCGCTTGCTGTAACCTCTAGCATTATGCTTGCAGGTTGTAGTGCTACCGCTAATACCTCTTCATCACAGCAAAGCGCTTTACCAGCAACTCCTGTTGCTGCGGTTGTAAACACACCTGCTGATGCTGGCTCGCAAAATATTACGCTAGAACAAGCCATGGCAAATCCTGATTGGATAGGCAACCAGCCTAAAAATGCGTACTGGGCAAGTGATTCAGCCACCATTATTTTTGCTCAAAAGCAGCAAGGCAGTAACCTAAACGATATTTATAGCCAGCCAATTAACAGCAAAAAAGCGATGCAAGTTTCACTTGATAAACTGCATACTGTAGGTGCTTCTAAAGCGGTTTATTCATCAGATAGAACACTTCAAGCTTATACGTTTAAAGGCAATGTATTTGTTAAAAACCTAACAACGGGTGAACTTAAACAAATAACTGCTACCTCAGCTAATGAGTCTAAACCACAGTTTTTAAACAATGGCGATTTAGTTTACCGCCAAGGTAATGTGTTTTTTAAAGTTGATTTAAAAACAGGGCTAAGTACAGAGCTTGCTAACTTAAAATTGGCCGATGAGCCAAAAGGCTTACAAGAGCCAACTAGTTACATAGCAAAAGAGCAGCATAAACTGATTGAGTTTGTGGCGCTGCAGCATAAAAACAAACAGGATACACAAATACGCAATGAGCAAATAAACACGCAAAATAGCTCCATTGCTAACACCGCTTTTTATTTAGGTGATGGCAATGTAATTAAAGAAGCGCAATTATCGCCAAACGGTGATGCTTTAATTGTTGTGCTGCAAAAGCAGCAATCTTGGCGTGATAAAGGCGATATTATGCCTAATTACATCACCGATGATGCCACTATTGAGCCTAAAAAAGTGCGCCGTCGTGTGGCTGATGCAAAAGAGCAAACATCATCGGTGATACACATTAACCTTGTAGATAAAACACAAACGCCACTGAGCTTTGATACCCTACCGGGCTTTGATGAAGATGTTTTAGCCGATGTTAAAAAAGAAAACTACGCGCGTGATGGTAAAACGTATAAATCTAAAAAAGCGCCACGCGGTATTAACTTAATTACTAATTGGGGTTTAAACCAAGCTCCCATAGTGTGGAACGATGACGGCACGCAAGTTGCCATTATGCTAGAGGCGTGGGATAACAAAGACCGCTGGATAGCCACAATCGACTTTGATAAAAACGAGCTTGTGTCGCAGCACCGCCTGCATGATGATGCTTGGATAGCTTACGCGTTTAACAATTTTGGCTGGTTACATAATTCAAACACCCTGTATTACTTATCAGAAGAGTCGGGCTATAGTCAGCTTTACAAAAAACCGCTTAACGGCAAAGCAACCGCTTTAACTAGTGGCCAGTTTGAAGTATCGGACATTACGTTAACTCATGATAATAGTGCTATTTATTACAAGGCAAACGTAGAGCACCCAGGCCTTTACGAAATTTACCGTGTTAATCCACAAACAGGTAAAAACGAGCAAGTGACTGACCTTAACGGTATGACCGACTACACGTTAAGCCCAGACGAAAGTAAATTACTGCTTAAGCACTCTAAAATAACAATGCCAACAGAGCTTTTTGTTGCCGATGCTAAAGCAAACACCACGGCTACACAGCTCACCCATACGGTGTCGGATGAATTTTTAGCTAAAAAGCTCACCGCACCTAAAATTGTTGCCGTGCCATCTAGCCACACAGAGCAACCTATTTATGCCAAGGTGTATTACCCAAGTGACTATGTAGAAGGTGAAACAGGCAAAACCCGTAAAGCGGTTATTTTTAACCACGGAGCAGGGTACTTACAAAACTCACACATGGGTTGGTCTGTGTATTTTCGTGAGTTTATGTTTCATTCATTACTTGCCGATGAAGGTTACATAGTGATGGATATGGATTACCGCGCTTCTAAAGGTTATGGTCGCGATTGGCGTACTGCGATTTATCGCCAAATGGGTACACCTGAAACGCAAGATTTAGCAGATGGCGTTAAATGGATGGCGCAAAACGCAAATGTTGACACCAACGCAGTAGGCACATACGGTGGCTCATACGGCGGGTTTATGACCTTTATGGCGCTATTTACTGCCCCTGAGCTATTTCAATCTGGGGCAGCACTTCGTCCAGTAACTGATTGGGCGCATTACAACACTGCTTACACGGCTAATATTTTAAATCACCCAGATGTAGACCCCATTGCGTATGAGCGCAGCTCACCAATTTATTACGCAGAGGGCTTAAACAAGCGCTTATTAATTAACGCACCTATGGTTGACGATAACGTGTTTTTTCAAGACTCAGTACGTTTAGTACAGCGATTAATTGAACTTGAAAAGCAAAACTTTGAAACGGCCATCTTCCCGGTAGAGCCGCATGGCTTTGTACAGCCATCAAGCTGGTTAGATGAATACCGCCGTATTCATAAATTATTTAAAGAAACACTTTAATCTTAAATTTTTAAATTAGAGTATAAAAACAAAAACGCCGCGTTAACTAACTCGGCGTTTTTATTGATATTGAAAAACTTAATCGCTATTTTTTTAAGTATTTAATTGCTAAAGGTATGCCAAGCAATGTGCCGCCCACCGCGCCAATTAAGTGCGCATCAATGGCAACGGTTGAATCAATTAATTGGCCAATACTGGCATTTGGGCCGTTTACTTGCTCCATTATTATTTTTATCCACACACCTATAAATAATAAATAACCCGATTTAAGCGACAGGGTAATGTCTTTCACCGCTCCCCAAATAATGACACCATGCAATAGGGCGCTTAACCCCGTGTATATAGATATAGCAGGGCAAAACCATAATACGCCGAGCCCACACCACAGTGCTAAAAAACACACATTAAAGGCATAACGCGCAGGCGACGTGTATTCGCCATGCAGCAACCAAATTAAAAATATGCCTAATGCATTTAATCCTAAATGCGCCCAGTTAGCATGTACAAATTGACTGGTAAACACTCGCCAAACTTCGCCGTTTTCAATGAGCGCTCGGTTAAATTCAAGTAAATTATTTAAATCAAATGCAGCAAAAACAATGCTAAAAAGCATCAAAAATAATGGCGGAAGTAAATAACGAGGTTGTAGCGGTAAATTAAGCATTTTATTATGTTTTTTTAGTCAAAATTTTTGCATATTGTGCCCGTTTAACTTTAAGATGCCAAATACAACTACGTAATTAAGTGTTTTTAGTATTTTTATGCATTTTAAACTTAAGTCATTATTTACTATTGGTTTGTTTGCAGTAACGCTGCCAACAATAGCAAAAGAACCTGCAAAATTAGAAATTCGCGAGCCAGAAGCCACCACCTCAATTGTACAAAAACAATTAGTAACTGGTGATCAATACATGGTGGCCGCGGCCAACCCGTATGCCTCACAAGCTGGACAACAGATTTTAGCTAAAGGCGGAAGCGCGGTAGACGCGGCAATTGCAACGCAATTAGTGCTTACCTTAGTTGAGCCACAATCATCGGGCATTGGTGGTGGTACATTTATGATGTACTACAACAAAGCCGATAACCTACTTACAAGCTTTGATGGCCGTGAAACCGCGCCACAAAATGCTGACGAAAACCTGTTTTTAGATAAACACGGTAAAGCCGTTAAGTGGATTGAAGCAGTTGTTGGCGGTCGCTCTGTGGGTGTGCCAGGTATTTTGCATGCCTTTGCAAGTGCGCATCAACAATACGGTAAACTTGCGTGGAGCGAGTTATTTAAACCCGCTATTAAACTTGCCGAGCAGGGCTTTGAGGTGTCGCCACGTTTACACGGTTTATTGGCACGCCAATTAAATCCAGGTGTAATGAGTATGCCGGTGATTAACGAGTATTTTTACCCTAATGGCGAATTAATTAAAGCTGGTACTATTAAAAAAAATCAGCCCTTAGCAAATTTATACAAAGACATTGCTAAACAAGGCATTGATGCATTTTATAAAGGCGATAACGCTAAGCAAATGGTAAACGCAGTGCAAAATTCAAAAATTGCACCGGGTACATTAAGCGAATCAGACCTTGCTAATTACAAAAGCAAGCAACGCGACGCCGTATGTATTAAATACCGTGCTTATAATGTGTGCTCTATGGCCCCACCGAGCAGTGGTGGTGTAGCGGTATTACAAATTTTGGGCTTGCTAGAACACAAAGACATGAGCGCGCTTAAACCTAATAGCGAAGAGGCAATTCATTACTTTAGCCAAGCCTCACGCATAGCATTTGCCGATCGCAATATGTACATGGGTGACCCTGATTTTACACAAGTGCCTACCAAAGAGCTGTTAAATAAAAAGTACATTGCATCGCGCGCCAAGCTTATTACTGAGCAAGACACAAAAGCAGTTGCAGGTAATCCGGTAGGCTACTTAAGTTACGCAAAAGATGATTCTTTTGAGTTGCCATCAACATCGCACGTATCCATTGTAGATAGCTTTGGTAATGCCGTATCAATGACCAGTTCAATTGAAATGGCGTTTGGCTCCACTGTGATGGTTAATGGCTTTATTTTAAATAACCAATTAACCGATTTTGCGCTTTCGCCACGTATTGACGGCAAATTAGTAGCTAACCGCGTTGAGGCGGGTAAACGCCCACGCAGCTCTATGTCGCCAGTAATGGTGTTTAACAACGACGGCAGCTTACGCTTAGTGGTTGGCTCGCCAGGTGGCAGCCGTATCATTGATTACGTAGCGCAAGTGGTTATTGGTGTACTGGATTGGAATTTATCGGCGCAAGAGGCGATTAACCTGCCAAGAACCACCAATCGTAACGATTACACGAGCCTTGAAAAAGGCACTGTGCTTGAAGCCATAGCCCCACAATTAACTAAACGCGGCCATGCGGTACGCGTACTTGATTTAAACTCTGGCTTACATGCCGTAGAGGTTAAAAACAATAAATTGTATGGCGGTGCTGATCCGCGCCGTGAAGGGGTTGCTTTGTCGGATTTAACTGACAAAAACGCCACTATCAAATTTTAATTTATGTATAATAGCCATGCAGGCAGTGAAGCCTGCATGTGTTTTCTCTCAATGGTCTGACAAGCTTAATTGTCATTGCAATTTAACCTTTTACAATGATAATGGCAGATCATAACTTAAGACTCCGTTAAAGCCTGGAAATATGACAACTAATACTGATCCTAACTACCTTTATATTCCTTACTCTGGCCCTGGCCTAATTGAAACTCCGCTTTTAAACAAAGGCAGCGCGTTTAGTAAAAAAGAACGCGAAAACTTTAACCTTGCGGGTTTGCTTCCTCCACGTTTTGAAACAATTGAAGAGCAGGTTGAGCGTTGTTATCAGCAGTATTCAAGCTTTAACGATAACTTAAACAAGCATATTTACTTGCGTGCCATTCAAGATAACAACGAAACACTTTACTACCGTTTAGTGCGTGATCATCTTGAAGAAATGATGCCAATTATTTACACGCCAACGGTTGGTGATGCCTGTGAAAAATTCTCAGATATTTACCGCAGTGCACGTGGCTTATTTATTTCGTACGAAGATCGCTATCAAATTGACGACATTCTACGTAACGCCACCAAAGGCAAAGTAAAAGTAATTGTGGTTACCGATGGCGAACGTATTTTAGGCCTAGGCGATCAGGGTATTGGTGGCATGGGTATTCCTATTGGTAAATTATCACTTTACACAGCGTGTGGTGGTATTAGCCCAGCGTACACATTACCTGTAATGCTTGATGTGGGTACTAACAACGAAAAACTGCTTAATGACCCTATGTACATGGGCGCGCGTCATAAGCGTATTGCGCAAGATGAATACGATGAGTTTTTAGACTTGTTCATTAAAGCGGTTAAACGTCGCTGGCCAAATGTATTACTGCAGTTTGAAGATTTTGCACAGCCAAACGCTATGCCTTTACTTAAACGCTACCGTAACGAAATTTGTAGCTTTAATGATGACATTCAAGGTACTGCAGCGGTAACTGTAGGCTCTTTATTAGCTGCGTGTCGTGTTAAAGGCTCAACCCTTAGCGAGCAAAAAGTGGTATTTGTTGGCGCAGGCTCAGCCGGTTGTGGTATTGCAGAGCAAATTATTAGCCAAATGGTGTTTGAAGGCATTAGCGAAGCACAAGCGCGCAGCCAAGTATTTATGGTTGACCGTTTTGGCCTACTCACTGAAGGCATGGAAGGCTTACGCGATTTCCAACAAGCACTAGCGCAACCACAAGCTGCATTAAGCGAGTGGACTTACAGCGGCGAATACGCTTCATTATTAGATGTAATGCACTGTGCAGCACCTGATATTTTAATTGGTGTATCGGGTCAACCGGGTTTATTTACCGAGCAAGTTATCCGCGCTATGCACTCAGGCTGTGAGCAACCGATTATTTTCCCATTAAGTAATCCATCTAAGCAGGTTGAAGCACACCCAGCAGATGTTATTAAATGGACTGAAGGTAAAGCACTTGTAGCAACGGGTAGCCCGTTTGAGCCAGTAGAATTTAATGGTGAAGTGTTCCCAATTCCACAGTGTAACAACAGTTATATTTTCCCAGGTATTGGCCTAGGTGTGATTGCAGCAAAAGCAACACGCATTACCGATGCAATGCTGAGTATGTCGAGCGAAATGCTTGCTGAGTCATCCCCCCGTGCAAACACCGGTAAAGGCAGCTTATTACCTGCACTGACTGAAATTGAAACGTTAAGTAAGCGTATTGCATTTGCAGTGGCTAAAAAAGCAATTGAAGAGGGCGTAGCTCTTGAGATTAGCGACGATGCACTGTGGGCTGCTATTGATAGAAATTACTGGTTACCTAAATACCGTAACTACAAACGTTGCAGCATTTAATTACGCTGAGTAACGTAAAGTAAATAAGGCTGTACGTTGCGTTACAGCCAGTTACAAAAAGCAGGCAATTGCCTGTTTTTTTGTGCTTGTTCATTTATTGTTAACCACGTAGGCTCTTTAATGGTGACAACAAAAATACAATGGATAATGCAATGAAAACACACATTCTTTTATTAAGTAGCGCAATTGCCTTAACTACCTTAAGTGTTGATGCGCATGCAAACTCAACACCTAACGCCCCTCATATTTATGTTAAAGGTGAAGCAACCGTAACCACTATGCCTGACTACGTACAATTAAGCGTAGGCATTGTAGAAATAGATAAAGACCTAATTGATGCTAAAAACAAAGCCGATAAAACCATGGCTAAAGCGATCAAATTAGTAAAAGAGCTTGGCATTAAAGACGGTAATATTAATGCAGGGCATATTTCTATAAATCGAGAAAGCCAATATAACAGAAGCTCTGGCGAGCAAGAATTTAAAGGCTTTAGAGTGTCGCGCACGTTAAGCGTTAAACTCTCGCAAATCGAAAAATACCCTCAGCTGTTACAAAACCTAGTAAATAACGGCATTAACCAAATAAACCAAACGCAATTTTTAGCGAGCAACTATGAAGAGCTACACAAACAGGCGCAAAAACTGGCCATTCAAGATGCCCGTAAAGCCGCCAAAGAATTAAGTGCCGATTACGGCGTTGAGCTTAAAGGGTTATATACGGCATCGCTAAGCCCAATGAACGTACCTGCGCAGCCTTATGCACGCTCAGAAAAAACCATGATGGTGGCAGATAGCGCACCCGGTAATTTTGTTCCTGATGCGTATCATGCTGGAGAAATTAAAGTAACAGCGTCTAGCTATGCGGTTTACTTTATTGACTAGTATGTTGGCAGGTAAAACGAGCCACTAGTTTATCCCCTTGTGGCTTGCTAATGCGGGCAATCGCGTTAAGCATGTTGGTAATTTCTTGTCTGTCGTATTCGTTACTTACATGCTCGTTTATGTCATCTACAATGGCATTTAAGTAATTAAATAGGCTGTTTCGGGCTGCATCATTGCCATGCGCCACAAACAATATATTTTTAAATGCCTCTAAAACGTTTGTCATTACATACGCATCGCCTTTTGCGTAATTTCGCAGTGGCGTAAAGTTATCGTGCAGTAACTCATCAAAACTGGTTTCGTGTATAAAGAGTAACGGGGCGTTGTCGCTGTGTTTAAACGAATAATTTGTATCGTTAAGCGACAGGCGCTCAATTAATAAAATACTCAGCATATCTATCGATTTAACCGCTGTACCAGGGTCATTAATACCTGGGCTCATTGCTTTAACGGCAATTTCTGAAATTTGCGTTAATCCATAACGGTAATGATCGCTAATGTACTCTTCTATATAAAAAATAAAGCAGTCTAAAATTTTAGCAATAAGTTCTTCGTTGTTAGAAATGTCTTTATCGCATTTTAAAAACGGATAGCCTTTAACGGTAAAGTAACCTTGGTTTACCGAGATATACACCCGAATATTTTCCTCGGCTAATATGGCGCATAACTTATCTGTATGCACCCCTTTGTAATAACCCTCGGTAGTGCTATTAACTGAGTGCCACTGTGTAAAATCAGGAAAGTCAGTGAATGGTTTTTCTGATTGCCTATCTACAATGGCTTTAATTTCGCGTTTAGTTTGGCTAAATAAACCGTTAAGTACATTATCTACTTGAATGGCTTTAGATATTGAATGAATAAAAAATACAAACAAGCCAAGCGATACTAAACCAAACACCAATGACAGCAGCACCCCAAGCGATGGGATAGCGGTATCGCCACCTTCAAGCTTATTAATATTAATGAGCATAATAATTGAGTAAATTATGCTGCCTAAATAAAAGCCCAATACCATTTGATGCGACTTACGGGTAATAAGCCCAGGTACAACCCGCGGAGATAAACTGGCGCTGGCCGAATTTAAAACCACCATCACCATAGAAAAACTAAACACCGTAAGCGATATAATACTGCCTGCTAGCGTGCTTAAAATGGTGCGGGCATTTTCGGCGCTATCTACCAGCACAACAGATATAAACGCCTTGAGCTGCTCTACAGGTGCTATGTATTCAAGCGACATGGTAATTACAGCAAAAAGTAAAAAACCAACCGAAAGTACAGAAGGGTAAAAGCCAATGCTGTTGATCATTTCACGATAACGGTCGGCTACTTTGCGAGGGACAAACATAAATTCCTTTCATTGCGTTATAAAATTCAACTAATACACACTGTAGCATAGTTACTAAGTAAACTTATGATTGTGCAAAACTATGTTATTATTGCCAAAAATAAAATAGGACAACACCGTGATAGTTTCTACGTATGCTGCGCTTTTAGCGTTTTATTATATTTACTTAAGCTTTAATGTGATCAAAGTGCGCCGCAGTGAGCAAGTGTCGCTTGGCGATAACGGCAACCCTAAATTACAACGTGCAGTGCGTGCCCATGCTAATTTTATGGAATACGTACCCTTTGCGATTATTTTGCTTTTTTTAGCCGAATACCAAGGCCTTGCCAGCCATTATTGTAATATTTTAGGTGGCGCATTATTAATAGGGCGCGTTTTTCACAATTTAGGCATTGTTGAAAACAACCTTAAGTATCGCCAAATTGGTACCATTGCCACCTTTTTAGTGATGGTTATTAGTGCCTTTTTGTTGCTTGTAACACGCAATAGTTAGTAATAGCTGTTATGAGTAAAATATTTATAATAGGGCTTCCGCGTACTGGCACCACCAGTGTATGCCACGCTTTTTTAGAGTTTGGCATTGCCACGGCGCACACTGCGTACACCTCGTATTGTTTTGAAAACGCTACAGCCATAGCCGATACCCCCGCATTTAATGACTACCCAGCATTAGATAGCCATTACCCCGGCGCTAAATTTATATATTTAGCTCGCGAAAAAACACCCTGGATTGCCTCAATTAGGCAATTGCTTCTGCGAATGCATACTAATTTAACGCGCCCAGACGGTGGTTTTAATATTCATATAAAACGGTGTTACTTAACGACCTTTACTGACTTATCGATTGATAATATTAACCAAGATGATTATTTAGCAAAGTGCTACAACACACATTTAGCCAACGCGCGTGAGTATTTTAAGCACCGCAGTAACGACTACTTAGAAATTGATATAGCAAAGCCACAAAGTTTTACCGAGCTTACTGCGTTTTTGGGCGTTAAAAGCGAGCTTACAGACTTTGAAAAAATGAACATAGGCGGCAAAGTGACCGCATGGAACGATATTAAACACCCGTTAAAAATTGACTCAACAGCAAAAGGGCGCATAGATAAGCATTTACCTTATATGCGTTAATTTTGCTCTTCGCTGCAAGATTTTTACTATTAAATACGCTAAAATCCCCGCATTATTTTTTAAGTAGTACAAAAAATGTTTGAATTAAAATACAACACCCCCTTTGAATGGACCGAAGCGGTTTTAGCCGACTTTAATACGTTTTTACAAGACCACGCTGCTGCTGAGAAAAAGGCATCGGGCATGGCTATTTCTATGCTGTCTCATTACCCAGACAAGCGTAAACTGGTAAAAGCTATGACCGATTTAGCGCTTGAGGAGTTAATCCACTTTAAACAAGTGCTTAAACTGCTTATTGAACGCGATACTAATTTAGGTGATGACAAAAAAGATCCATACATAAAACAAATACGCGCTTTATTTAGACATGGCCGTGATGGATTTTTAATGGATAGATTACTGGTTGGCGGCGTTATTGAAGCCCGCGGCCACGAGCGTTTTTCATTGGTTGCCCAAGCATTACCAGAGGGTAAAGAAAAAGACTTTTATGTGGCGATTGCTAAATCAGAAGAAAAACATAAAAACTTATTTGTAGAGCTAGCGTACGAGTACTTTGATAAAGAAGAAGTTGATGTTCGTTTAGAAGAGCTACTAGTCGCTGAAGCCGAAATTTGTAAAAGCATTCCTTTTACTGCCGCACTGCATTAATACTTTTGGCACAAAGCACTGCTTTGTGCCTTCTCTCCTAACTTCATTTGCATTTTGCAAATCAAAATACTAAAGCCGTCTGTGCTTATATCTCCAATTATTTTAATTTATTGAATTTAAAGCTAAATATTTGCTGGTCTTAAACTTGCTCTGTTAAACCAACGCATACTTGAGGACGCGCATATGTTTAAAGCCATTATTTTTGTAATACTTTTTTTACCGTGCTGTGTATACGCCAAGCAAAGCAATTTAAATTACATAGAAAACGCCAATGGCGACAGAGTAAAAAAAGTATCCCACTTAGTTAAGTGGACCCATACTCGCTTTGTATTTAACCGCGATATAGCACGTGTTGCGCTAGGCCACGAAACCACACTCGATGTAAACGTAGTAAACGGACGCGAGCTGTTAATTTTAGCTAAAAAGTTGGGCCGCACCTCTATGATGGTGTGGTATGACGACAACACATCAGAAACATTTTTACTGGGCGTGACCGAAGACTACAGTGTACTTGAAAATGCCCTTAACGATATTCATCCTAACTTAGCGCTCACCATCGCACCTGATAGACACGCGGTAGTTCTACGCGGCGAAGTACCTACGCTTAATTATCGCCATGCAGCCCACGAAGCGGCAAAAAATTATTTATATGCAAGTAGCTCGCAATCGGCGCAACCTGTTATTACCTCTGCGCCTAACCAAGGAATGTTTAACTCTTTAGCGCAGCGTTTACAGGGCATGGGTAATTTAAACAATGGCTTAGCACAAAGCTCAAGTAAAGTAGCGATTATTAACCTTATTAAAGTTACGCAAGCGCCAAAGCCTAAGGAAGCGCGCATAGCGCAGGTGTTAAAATCGATGGGGGCTGACAAAGTAACTGTAAAACGTATTTCGGTGGATGAGTTATCAAACGATGATAACGATGTGTTTATGCTCAGCGGCACAGTTAAAAATCAAATCGAACTGGTGCGTTTGTTAAATACCATCAATAAATTATTTGAACCAGAGCAAGCAAGCCAAGCACCCACATCGGCACTAGATCCAAACGGGCTTATCAGTAGTGCAACGCAAAACGAAACAAGCGCTATTGAAGTACTCGCAAATGAGTCAGGCGGGTTATTAAATGGCGATTCTGGCATGACTTTAAGTAATGTAAATTCAAACGTAGCGCGGGCAACTTTGCTTTCGGTGGCTAAAGGTAAAGTGCTCTCAAGCATTGAAGTAGAAGACTTACCTCAAGTGAGGGTATCGGTGCAGCTTTATGAAGTTAATCAGCGCCGCTTAAAGCAATGGCGTCCAGATATTAGTGTGCTTTCGAATGGGTATAACAACGAGCAAGGTTTATTTGGCCTAGAAGGCATGAATGCCCGTGAGTCTGGCTCAGCATCAATAGAAAACGCACTGCAATTAATTGGCGGACAATTAACAAATAACTTGCAGTTATCAACCTCGCAATTTGCCATTGATATGTTGTTTTCTTTACTAGAGCAAGAGGGAATTTCAAGAACGCTTTCGCGACCTACACTTACCGTACTTGCAGGCGAAAGCGCGGTATTTAAAGTAGGCGGCGAAGTGCCTGTACCTACAAGCTACAGCCCATCAGGCGTTACCAGCGGGCAACAAGGTAACAGCGGTTCAGTGTTTAGTGGTACTGAGTTTAAATCGTTCGGCGTTGAGCTTAATGTTCGTGCGTTAGTGGATGACAAAGACCGCATAACCCTTGATTTAAACCCGGTTATTTCATTGCCAGACACCACACTCACAGCAGAAATAGCACAAAGCACCGGCAGCAGTTTAAACAGCAGTGCATTTAATACGCGCAGTATGCAAACATCTTCCCGTTTACAAGACGGACAACCTTTAATTATTGGTGGCTTAATTAGTACAGATAACAACGCCAGTCACGACTTTGTACCTGATGCAAACGGCGAGAGCCTGTTTGGTAAATTAAGCGAAACAACCAGTAAAAGCGAAAACAACCGCGAGTTGATTATTGTGGTTACCCCTAATTTAGTCCGCGAGCCGGTTAATAATTTACGCGTATGGCAAACAGTTGATTTAGATAGCCAAATGGCCAGTTTTATACAGGAGCAAGGGTTATGAAAATAATATATATCGTTATTTTACTGAGTATATCGGGCTGCGCACATATAGATTATGCGCCCAGTGTAAACCCACATACTGCGCTAAGTGAAATTGTTACTAAGTATGCACTAAACAGCAGTGCTTTAACTTGTGAAGGGGTAAGCGCGGTTAATTGTTTAGCCTTAGTGCATGAGCTTAATCAGTTAATGCTTGAGCACCCAAACAATAAGGTTATTTTATCTGTATCAGCTTATGCGCTGTATAAAAGCGGACGTGCTAATCAGGCGCAATCGGTAATAAACAAGCTTCTTAATTTACCTAATCCGCCTTTAAACGCGCTGTCTTTAGGCATTAACTTAGCTATTGAGCAAGGCAATTTAGCCAAAGCAAAACAAATTGCCCAATACGCTATTGATGAATTTGGTACTGAGGCTTCACCGTATTTACAAATGGCGTCTATTTATTATGCGCAAGGGCATTATGTTATCGCAGCTAATTATTTAGAGCTTGCCTATAAATTTGGCACGCATAAAAGCCATTATTACTATCACAAAGGGCTAATAGCTGAGGCGACACCTGATAACGCATTGGCGTGTCATTATTATAATGAGGCAATAGGTTTTGATGCGCAGCACAACCAAGCCACAGCGCGCTACGCGAAACTTTCGGTACTTGGTAATTGTAAAAGTTAAGGCCGCAAGGCCTTTTTATTTTATAAAACTGCGCACTCCTTAGTTAAACCCGCTCATAAAAAGTAAAAGCAACGTGCCTACCTAAACAATTAAAATAGCCTTACTCGTCGTTGTTTAAGCCTATCTCGCTTTGTGAATAACGCCCATCTAATTGCTCGCCACTCTTACTTTTAAAAGCTTGCCATAAATGAGTTAACAGCTGCCTTTTAATTAATCTCTGCTTGCCTTGTAACGCACTTTAATAATGATTTGCAAAATGCGAATCATAACAAGGATAAGCAAAGCACATTTTAAATGATAAAAATAAGCTGTTGATTTTTAATGATTTAATTAATGGCACGGTCCTCGCTATATGTAAAGTGGGCATAAGCTCTAACACATTTAAGGTGATCATTATGAAAACTATGAAAAGCAACTTAAACGGTAAAAAACAACAAGGCTTTGTACTTACTTCTGAGCTAATTATTCTTTCAACTTCTATGGTGGCAGCACTGGTAATTGGTTTATCAACCTTACGAGACTCTGTAACCAGCGAGCTTGAAGATGTAGCAGAAGCAATTGGCTCGTTAGATCAAAGCTATGTATTTGATGGCATGATCAACGCCGAAGGCACTGCAGAAATTTCAGGCTCTGGCTATGTTGATGCAGTAGATGTTTACGCAGGCGATGGTAGCTCGTTTACTTTTGTTGCCTCTGACTTTAGTGAAAGTGCTGCACTTATTAATGCAACGCCAAGTGGCGACGCTGCAACACGTACAGCAGCAGGTGGTTCACAAGGTAATTAAAATTATAACTACCTAAATCACACTGCCACAACCGTGTGGCAGTGAAATTTGTCAGGAGGAAATTATGAAAAGTAAAAATAATAAAGGGGCGACTACCGCTGCACTCACCTTACTTATCACCTCTGGCATGTTGGCCTCAGCGCTTGGCATCAGACAAGTAAACGAACAAGACTTAGTTACTGCCTGGGTGGTAAATAAAAATATGTCGGCGGGGCAAGTAGTGAGTGTGCACGACATTGCCCAAAAAGATGTAAACCCTAGTAACTATGCAAATATGGCGCTAAGTATACAAAATCCCCGCGCCTTTATTGGTAAGCAATTAGCCACTAATAAAATGGGTGAACAACCATTATTTGAAACAGATTTTATGCAGGTTAAAAGCCAAAATTTATCAGAGGCGATCCCCGCAGGCAGAGTGCTTTATACATTAAAATTAACCACTTTAGATATTCCATTATCGAGGGTGCACAAAGGCGACCGCTTAGATATTGTTGCTAAAACAAACCGACTTGTAAGAACCGTTGCGCGCGATGTGCAGCTTATTGGTATTTCAAAGGGTCCTGGCAGTAAAGCGCAAAAAAATGGCGTGATGGACAGCCTAGCAAAAAAAGAGCCGGCAACCAGCGCGGGTGTGTCATTAGTGTTGGGTGTACTCCCTAAAGATGTGTATTCGTTAGCCGCAATTGATACCCAAGATAAGGTATCGATAATTGTGCACAGCGCTTATGACATTGAACAAGGTCGCTTACAAAATTTCTCCCAATTACAAACTAGCCGAACAATTCAAGTGGTTAAAGGCGTTAAAAACCAAGCTGTATATGTAGCTAAGTGAGGCGCTATGTTTAATTTATCAAGTAAACCAGAGTCTATACAAACCAATTTAAATACCTTTGAATCACTTAAAAAAATTCTCCACGATGCAGTAATTGAAGAATACGAGCAAGACCCAAGTGCTTTACTGAATGATGCGCTGCTTGAAAAAATATCCGCCCTTTGCAGTGATATTGACGAATTTGCACAATCATCATTTAACAGCCATCAACAAGCTCAAGTAGTACAAGCCGTTTACGACGAAATACAAGGTTTAGGACCAATAGCGCAATTTATGCTGGATGACCAAGTAAGCGATATTTTAATTAACGATACGCAAAATATTTGGATAGATAAGCAAGGTAAATTGCTATGTACAGCCAGTAAGTTTGACGATGAACGTCACTTACGTCGTTTTGTTGATAGATTACTTGATAGTTGCGCTCGACAAGTTAACGCTCTGAATCCCATTGTAGATGGCAAACTAAAAGATGGCAGCAGGGTACATATTGTAGTGCCACCGGCATGCACCACTGCTGCTATTGTTTCGATTAGAAAATTTAACCACAAAAAAATTAACGATTATTTTTTAATCGACAATAAGTTTTTAAGCAAAAACTGCCTCACTTTTTTAAAAACCGCGGTGGCCTTAGGGGTTAATATTTTAGTGTGTGGAAATGCCGGCGCAGGCAAAACCACCTTATTAAATGTACTGGCTAATTCAATAAATACTAACGAGCGGGTAGTAACTATAGAAGAAAGTGCAGAGCTAAATTTGCACCATAATCATGTGGTGCAATTAGAGGCGCATGACACCAACAGCGATGGCAAAGGCGCCGTTACCCTGCGTGATTTAGTAAAAGCGGCACTAAGAATGCGCGCCGATAGAATACTTGTAGGCGAAGTACGCGCAGGTGAAGTAATAGACATGCTGCAAGCCATGAACTGCGGCCACCAAGGCTCAATGACCACCGTACATGCTAATAGTGCAAGCGATGCGGTAACCCGATTATCAACACTAGTGCAATTACATAACGCGCAGCTAAGCGACACCCACACCAGCGCATTAATCGCATCAAGCATTCAGTTAATTGTGCACGTTTCTAGAAATACAAACGGTGTAAGAACCCTAAAAAGTATTGGCGAAATAAAGCGTGTAGACGCACGTGCGCAATACTCTGCGCTGTATAGCGTAAGTGATACCGAACAAGTAAATGATAAGGCAATTAGTACCTCAAGCGTGGTGAGCTTTATGCAAAGCCAAGGTGCCAATGCAAACGAAATAAGTGCATTACTGCAACCGGCCAGGGAGCGTAATTATGAATAAACTTGATTACTTACTGGCCATAGCAAGTGTTATGTCATTTACCTTAGCACTGAGTGTTTTTATAACCCTTAAAGTAAAAACACACGCTGCAAATACTAAGCACGAGGTCGATGTACTCGAAGAAAAAGACATTATCACAGTATCACTGCGGGTACTTGGGATTAACATCAGTAATGCTTTATTTATAAGCGCTGCTTGCTCGCTTGCCACCAGTACTTGGTATGTTGCACAGTACTTTTATCCTCAAGCAACTACAAGTGCATTAATTGTTTCTTTGGTTGTATTTATAACCTGCTTTATAGTGATTATTGATTTAGCACACTATAAATTAGCCAAGTTTGAGCACTTATTTTTAGAGTACATAGAAACCGTACAATCGTGTTTAACTACTGGCCTTTCACTTGTTCAGGCTATGCAATTTGCCGACGAACACGCCGATAAATACATTAAACCGCAAAGTCATTTATTACTGCAGCGCTTAAATATGGGCAGTGATATACAAGGCTCGTTTGCCCCTTTGATTAAACGCTACAACTGCGAAACCGTGCGGTTATTTGCACATAGCATAATTACTCATACACAAAGCCAGTGCGATTTAACTGACATGCTTAAAAGTGTATGCAAAATGATGTCATTAAGAACACTAGATCGCCAGCAGCTCAAAGCTAAGCTTTCTGGTACTAAATACGCTGCGCTGTTTAGTGGCGTTTTACCCTACGCTTTAGTGCCTTTATTTAATTACACCGATCCAACCTGGTTCGATCCGCTGTTAAATAACCCCAATGGCATGGCGTTTATTACCGTTGCTGTGCTTTGCCAGTTATTTGGCTTTTTATGGCTTCGCCTAAGCTTGAGGGTAACGCTATGATAGACCTATTTTTATTTATTGGCTTATTGGTGAGTATGGGTGCATTTATCCATATTCAAAAGCAGTCATTAAAGGCTGAGGTTCAGCAACCTATTAAAACCAATATAAATTGGTATCCATTAATTGTTATTTCAAAAAGCCAATTTAGACAAGCAGGGTATCAGTTAAATAAAATTTTATTGAGCATGTACTGCTTTAAAATGGCCGCCACATTTTGTACTTATACTGCCATAGAGATCACTGGTTATGTATTAAGTACACCGCTTGTAGCCATTATCTGTTTTATTAGCTTTTTTGCGCCTGATATGTGGTTTTTATTTAAAAAAGGCCAGCGTAAAGTACGAATAAACAATAGCTTAGAGTTTTTTTTAAGTGTGCTGTTAGTGTATATGCGCGCAGGCTTTTCGCTAGAGCGCGCATTTGCTCTAGCAGTTGATCATGGGCTAAGTAAAAAACACCCTTTATATAAAGAGCTTAAACTATTTTTGTTTGAGCTCAGTGCCGGTAAAGACCGCGAAACAGCCTTTAATTCGTTATATGACAGAACAGGGGTCTCGGGTTTAAAAAAATTAGCTAATTTAATGCTTATAGGCTCTAAACTTGGCACTCCGTTAATACAAGCGGTTGAGTCACAATTAGAAAGCTTTGCGCTTAAAAAAAATATTTTATTAGCTAAAAAAGTAAATAAAAAAGCACTGCATACCACCTTTCCCATCATCTTAATTTGTTTTCCTATGTTTTTAGTACTGGTGTTTTTTCCTGCGGCGCTGCAGGTAATGAATGTACTAAAAATGCTGGTTGAAGTGCTATAGGAGCGCTCTATGAATAAACAATACCAACAGGGCTACATACTCACTATTGAGCTGATTTTAATTATTACCATTTTAATTATTGGCTCAATTGGTGGTGTTATTTTAGTGCGCGATGCACTTATTAAGCGCTATCACACAAAGGTAGATAACCAAATAACAGTTGTTGATGCTAATAACACCCCCTTAGGTATCGCCATTGGGTTTGATGAGCACCAAGCGCCTTTAATTTTTTACACAGACCGCCAAGCAAATGCAACATATCGCGCTTTAATTGGGATACGCGATGACAGGTTCACCTCACGAGAAGCCATTTATTACGATGCGCCTAATTGCCAAGGCAACCCGTGTATAAAAAGTTTAAGTGATGAGTTTTCAGATAGTTTAGGAGTTAGTAACACCGCTAATAGTGGCAATGTAAGTTATATCAATGCGCTACAGCAAGGCCCTAATTATGCCATTGGGCAATTAAGTAACTCCGTAATGGGGAAATTACTAAAAAGTACAGCATTAGCGTGCCCCGCAACAGGTGACGAAATTGTATCGCGCTATATGTCTCAAAAGGTAGTTACTGGTAACCCGTGCGAAAGCTTTGCAATTGCCAAACAACAAGCCGATAGTAGTTGTTTGGTTGGTGTAACTGCACTTGGTAATCCGTTATTAGGCATAGACAGTCAGCAATTATCGCAGTCGTGCAATAGTTGCCAAACAGGGTATGAGCCGCAAGGCGATATTCTTGATTTATATTTGCCACAAGTTGAAGTGTTATTAGGAACCGCGCTTGATGCACTGTCGCTCATAGGTGTAGCAAGCAGTGTAGATGTAGAGCTAGGCAGTATTTGCTGCCCACAAGGTACGCAACTAGAAGAAGATGAAAATATAGTAGAAACACTGGTATTTACTATTTTAGAAACAACTTTTGAGCTGCTAGGTATCGATTTAATAAATAACGACATAATTATTCAAACGCTGGCCCTTATTGGCATAGAGCCTGGCGTAACTTACTGCGAGGCTTCGCTCAATTTAACCTCGGCAGAGCCGGTGTTAAATGCACAAGGCGAACCTGCTTTAAATAACTTACTTCCGCCATTTAGAGTAAAACTTCCATCACATACAAGTGCTAACAGCACGCGTTGGATTTCTACACCGCCGAAAGGTGAAGGAGTGCGCCCATGAACAGTTCATATGCAAATAATATAAATGAGTTTAACAACACACAAATAGATGAAATAAAACAAGAAATAACCGAAACGCTGACCCTAATGAAGCAGTTTTACGATGTTTCTATTGTTAAATTCGTTGATTATAATGCCTTGTATACGCAACAAATTATTAGCTGCGATGACCCATACAAAGCCGACAGTGAATTAAATAGCTTGGCACAAACGTGCACACAAGAAAAACTCTACATAATTGAAGACACCTTATTTGACCCACTAACAAAAGGGCGCTGCCAACAGGTACGCTTTTACTCTCAATATCCCATTTATAATTTAGATAACAGCTTAATTGGCGTACTGATCATTGCCGATATTTCACCTAAAACACTTATTGGCTCTCAAAAAGAGCAATTTGTATCTTTTGCGCAATTACTGCAAACCCAGCTTAACAAACATTTTTCCCCAACTAAGACAATTAAACCGAGCGAGACAAAATCACTAAATCGATTTGTTCACTTATTTAGCTTAGCACCGGTGGCCTTTTTAATTGCGCTGGTTATTTGCTCGTTCTCGGCTTTGCTTATATATACGTTAGATAAAAAAGACAAAAAAAGTGCCTATGCCATACAAACTCAACAGTTAAGGCAAACGCTGTTTGATGCATTAGAGCGCTTTGACAACCAAGCACTTTACATTACTCAAAAAGATAAAATTGTCGCAGGCTTTTTAAAAAGCCAACAAAGTTATACTCAGCAACAATTAAGTGATTTAGTAAAAACACAGGTATCAAGCAGTTTGACGTATAAAGGTTTTGTTGTATTTGATAATGACTATAAACAACTTGCCATATGGTCTAAAAACAACTTTGATTTAGCAGCTTATGGCTTTACTAATTGGCTAAACGCATTTTCAATGCGCGCAAATAAACAATCAGTAGAGGTATTTACTGTTGCCGATACAGCGTTTTTAATTTCAGAAATAAACATGGGTAATAGCGCTATTTATACACTCACAGCCTTTGATTTAAGTAAGTTTTTAAATGCCATAATAGGTAAGCTAAATACGCAAAATTATAATTTATTTATATCAACCCCTCAGTTTATATTAGGAAGTAGGGGGGAGCTAAATGTTAAAGCTATCCCTAACAGCATAAGCGCAGCAAGTAGTCGTTTTCCTGCTACGTGGCGCTTGCATGTGCAACCCATCAAACCGATAACGCCTGCTAATGTATCTAGGTTCGACTTATTTAAACTGGCATTAATTAGCTTAGCTATATTTGCATTTGTTTATTACTTTTTACGTTTACCAAGGCGATTACATGACGAAATTAAACAAAAAAATACCCTTATACTTAATAGAGAATCGCTGTTTTCAAGCTCGCTTGATGCGCTGCCGCATGGCTTTGCCATTTTTAATAGTAACGAATTTCCGGTAATAACTAATCAGGCATTTAACGAATTGTTTTCTCATGTTATTCAAAACAATAAGCAATTAAGTTACAGCCAAATAATGAGTATATCTCAACAAAATAATATTATTACGCATTATCAAGAGCATAATAAATTAGCTAATGAACATAGCCAATTAATAGATATAGGATTTAGTGATGGCCGCTGGATCACCGTTGTGCAAAGGTATACCGACTTTGGTGGCTTTGTTTGTTACTTTAGAGATGAAACACAAGCGCATCAAAAAGAGTTATTACTTGCCCAAGTAGTAGAAAAGTCTAAGCAAGCTAACCAGCTAAAAGATAAATTTGTAGCACGCTTAGCAATGCAATTAAAAGCACCACTTAGTTCACTGCAATCTATAGTAGAGCTTAATTATAAAAACAGTAAAGGCAATTTTAACAATGAGTTAGAAAATGCATGCACACAGTTAAGTTGTGTTGTGCAGCAGTTGGTTAATATAAATAAAACCGATACCGGTAAATTAAAGCTTAAAATGAGCGCTATTAATTTAGCTGACTTACTTAAAAATACGGCCGATATTCTTAATAAAGACTCTGATGATAAAAATATAATCATTAATAACAATATGCCCATAGATAAAGGCATAAGCAGTGATGAAAAACTGATTATGCAATTAATTATTCAGCTGGCTAGTGAGCTTATAGAAAGCACACGTCAAGGCAAATTGTCGTTAAATTCTGAGCTGATTAACGAGCAAGGTAAACATTATTTGTCGCTTGGTTTTTCTATAAATAACTTAGCAAATCAGGGCAGCTTTTATAGTCAGTTACAAATGGTATGCAAACAACGGTCTTTTGAAAGTGATATTAATTTTGATGCTACATTAGAGCTGCGGTTTTTTATGTCAATTTTTAAAATGCTCGGCGGTAAAAATATTACTGTGCACGAACGCGGTAAAACAACATCTATTAATTTATCGTTATTAGTTAACACGGTAGAATTGTTACCCGTAAGTGCAAACAAGCAAGAGTCTATTACTGAAACTACAACGCATACAGAATTTAACAACACCAAATCGTTGCTATTAGTTGATGATGAACCGCTCGTAGAAATGGTTATTAAAGCCATGCTGAAAGATGAAAACGTAGCAATAGATTATGCAAGCAATGCAATAGAAGCTATGTTGATGGTGTCGCAAAATAATTACGATATTATTTTAATGGATATTGTTATGCCAGAACTCTCGGGCACAGACGCGATGCTTAAAATAAAAAAACATAACGCAGACAAGCAAACCAAAATTATTGCCCACACTTCAGATTCTGAAACAAATAGTAATGCTAAGTATGTTGAGCTTGGGTTTGACGACATGCTTGAAAAACCAGTAAAGCAGCAAGTATTAATTAATAAAATTAAGCATTTGCTAAGCTAGGCCAAATTAAACAATATAAAACTTAAAATACGCAGGGCCTATTATTTTTAATAGGCCCAAACTGGCAGTAATTATTTCATGTAGCTGCTACTTTATTTCATAATTTTAAAAATGAAGATTATTTTATAACTCTTTATTTTTTACTCTTTTCGCTTAACTCAAAATAAATCCTACTTACTATTAATAGCCGCAGACCGCATTTTAAAACGCTCTCAGGTTTTTGTAATTATTAAAACATCAAAAAAAATATTTTAAAAACAAGCTGGGATGATAATTGCTCATCACTATACATACACAGGTTTAGACTAAATTTAAAATATTGATGAGGATAGTAAGTATGAGTAAAACACAAACCATTACCGTTGAAGGCCACAAAATTGCGTATCAAGAAATGGGCGAGGGCACACCGCTACTATTATTACATGGTATTCCGACTAACAAATCGCTATGGCGAAATGTTATGCCAACACTGAGTGAGCAACATCGTGTTATTGCACCTGATTTACTCAATTACGGCGAATCTGATATGCCAGAAAATACCGATGTATCAATTAATGCCCAGTGCAAAATAATCAGTCAATTTATGGATGAGCTAGGTATTGCTAAAGCAAACATTGCCTCTCATGATATAGGTGGCGGAATAGCACAACTCATGGCGGTAAATTACCCAGAAAAAGTAAACAGCTTAATATTAATTGATAGTGTTTGCTTTGATTCTTGGCCAATACCCGAGTTTGAACCTTTGCTTGAGCCTGGTGTAGAGCAAGAAACATCGGTTGATGAGTTTGTTGATACGCTAAATGATTTTATGCCAAAAGGTGTATACGATAAAAGCATAATGACCGATGAGCTGAAAAAACAGTATTTAAAGCAATGGAGTAATGAGCAAGGTAAAGCAGCGTTATTCAATAATATGCGCCGACTTAATAAAGAGTACACACAAGCAATTGCCGGTGAGCTTAAAGGCTTAAAGCATGAAACCCTCATTTTATGGGGTGATGAAGATAACTTTCAAAAACCTAAATATGCACCTCAGTTAGCTCAAACCTTACCAAATGCAACACTAACGTGGATAGAAAAAGCAGGGCACTGGGTTATAGATGAAAAACCAAAACGAGTAACTTCGTTAATGGGTGAATTTTTGGCAGATAAAAAGTTTTAAAATACCTTAATTTTAAAGGCCTAGTTAGCCACTTTGACAACATGTACATAAAACCATGCCGTTTGAGCTGTATTAATTTTTGCATAATTAGTTACTCAAACGGCTTTTTGTTTTCATCTATTTTTTAGTATTAAACCATTTAAGTATAAATCGCTATTAATAGCTCAATATTCATACATTAAAATTGTGCGCATACGCTTTATATTAGGGTGATTACGCATGGGAAACTATAAATAAGCTAATTTAACATAATGCATGTAGGTATATAAAAACCCCTTTATTCGCTAGGTCTACAAGTGACGTTACTACGTTGAATATAAGGCGAGGGTAACTGTATACTCGCGACTTTTATTAGTAATACCAAAAGCCTAAGACGATATTATTGTATTTATAAACAATTAGTTAGATACATATTGCTGTAATAATGTACTGCTAATTTTTACCCTCATTTAATTGAGGATAAAATAATGAAGACAATAATAAAGGCATCAATAGTACTTACAGGCTTATGTTTTGCTCACAGTGTAAGTGCAGACAATTGTTTACAAGGTTGCCCAACAGGTTTAGATAATGGCAATACAATTGAGCGAAGTATTTATACTTTAAAAAATAATCGTTATACAAAGTTTGCAGATTGGGTGGCTTACCATGTTACAACTAGCACTATGAGTGGACCATCGAGAAGCAGAAGTTGGAAAGCCGATCCAGATTTATACTCACATTACACGTTAGAGCCTAGTGATTACACCGATGCATATGCAACAATAAATACCGATAGAGGCCATCAAGTTCCATTAGCATCTTTTAGCAATACGGATGATTGGAAACTAACAAACTTACTTTCTAATATTACGCCGCAATCATCCGCATTAAATCAAGGCCCATGGGTTAGGCTTGAATCTGCAGTGCGAAATCACGTAGGAAATGGAAATGATTTATATGTAGTAACAGGTCCATTATACGAATATTATTTTGCAGAGTTACCACAAGCTAACGAAGCCCATACGATTCCAAGTGGCTATTTTAAAATAGTTATGCAGCAAACTGGTAGCACAATTAAAGCATCGGCATTTATTATGGAGCAAACAGCGAGTCGTAGTGATAACTTTTGTAATACCGAAGTAAGTATTGATGAAGTTGAATCGCGCTCTGGTATAAATGTAATGCCAAACTTATCGTATAACAGTGCACAAACAATTGAATCATCAGTGTATGGTTTAAGGTCTGAACTAGGTTGTAACTAAGCCATATTATTTTTGATTAAAGCCTTAGGTTTTGAAGAAAAATCTAAGGCTATAAATTATACCTGATATGAGGCGTAATAAATTCTTGTAGCAATAAGTTAGCTTTAAATAAAATGATAGAAACGACGATTACAAAATTTGAGCCTGTTTAAAAAAGGTAATTAATTTTTATGACGGGAGTATAGAGGCTGCTATATGGAATTTGTAATTGTTAGGCTTTATAAAATTGAAAGACTACATAAATATTTGCGAAAATATCGGTGTAAAATAATGTAGTCCGTAAGTTGTTGTGAAAGTTACTGTACATAACAATTTGAACGGTTAACTGAAAGACCAACTTTAAAAGACTATTACAAAACACCAGAAATAGGGGTTTATAGTTACTCTGATTATGTATTAACTCAACTTATTTAACATAATATAAATTATAGGTGGTTATGTATATTATAATAAGGAGTGCGTATTACACTCCTGCTATGTCCAATACTAGACGGTATCGGACATTAAGGTTATTTTTACCAAGCTATTCCAAGCCTTACTTTGCTATGTGCTTTTAGTTTATTCCTGGTCATTACGTTTTTATTATCCATTACACTCAAAACTTTACTAACTATATTACTTACAAATAAATTTAAGCATTGGCTACTTCAAAATTTTAACCATAGCAGTTTTTGCTTTGCTATTTTCATTAACGTTCTTTTATCACAGCGCTATTCAAAACGTTTTATAAAAAGCCTACATTTATAAAAGCTTTATTGGTATTTTAAAATGAGCCTGTTAGTTTTCCTTTTTGAGAAATAAAGGCTCATTCAGTCAGTTATTACCGTAAGCTTTAAAAGCTACCTAAAACAACCTTGGCTAATCCATACTTAAAATACGTTCTGCTGTGTATTCGTTAGTAATTAAACCGCTGATCATATTTGATCTAACTGCACCAAGTATCGCAAGTACTTTATCTTCACCGGCGGCTATAGCGTAAATTTGTTTATTACCTTCAATTTTTAATGGCGTACTGGCCACGCGTTGGTTTACAGTGCAGTCAATTAATTGGCCGCGTTTGTCGTAAACCCAGCTGATCATTTCGCCCACAGCCCCTAAATTTTGTAGCTCTTTTAGCTCTTGCTCATCAACAAAGCCATCAATATGTAATGGCGATTTTTCGCCTAGGCTACCTACACCCACAAATGTTACGTCGGCTTGAGTGGCCAATTTTAAGTTACTGGTAATATTATGTTGTGAATGCAATTGCTGTTTCTCTTCAACACTTCTTGGTAATACAGGAAGCGGCATTGGGTAATGCTTTGCATTTATATGCTCGGCCATTCTAACAACGACATCATAAGGTGAAGCCGACCCATCAAGTGCCATGTTACCAAGCATAGCCACTACTTTGTGTTGGCTACAATCTAGCGTTGGCAGTTCATCAACGCATGCACGTAATACGCGCCCAGTACCCATAGCTAAAATTTTCGGTGTTTCTGATTTTAAATGGCGTTGTATTTCAGCAGCACCGGCTTGCGCTAAACCCACTGTAGAGTTTGGATCTGAGCCATCGCTAGGCACTACTTCACAAGAGTCTAAGCCAAAACGGCTTTTAATTTTTTCTGCTAAATCCATACATTTAGCAATAGGATGATCGAGCCTTACTTTAATAAGCCCTTGGCTTACAGATAATGCCACCATACGTTGAGCCGATTGACGAGATACATTGAGTTTTTTGGCAATTTCGTCTTGTGTTTTACCCGCAACATAATAGAGCCACCCTGCTCTAGCTGCATCATCGAGCTTACGTATTTCTGTATTTGATAGCTTTGCCACATAAACCTCTTATTTTGATAAGCCGCTTAGTTTTAGCGATAAATCATTTTATAATATTTGCAAATATATCATTCATTTATAAAATGCCGAAGTGTCACATTAATTTAATAACCAATACTTTAAGTAAATTTGCTATTCCTAAAGTATTGGCCTAAAACGGCGGATTAAACTGTTGGGTTTTTAATCGTTAAACCATTTTTATCAAATCTATGTACCTTGTGCTCAGGTGCACTTAAATAAATTGTATCGCCATATTGTAGTGGGCAATCGCCATCTGCTTTCACCGTAACCGTGCTGCCATCGTTAATAGTTACATGTAAAAAGCTTTCAGAACCTAAATGCTCGATTACACCTACAGTACCTTGCCAAGTTCCTGACTCAGTTGAAGTTTCAAAGTGCTCAGGACGCACACCCAAACTGTGCGTTTGTGCATGGCTATCGTTATCTACTTCAATAAAGTTCATTTTTGGTGAACCAATAAAGCCTGCCACAAATTTATTTACTGGGTGCTGATACAGCTCAAGTGGCGTACCGACTTGCTCAATAATCCCCCCATTAAATACCGCAATTCTGTCTGCCATAGTCATCGCTTCAACTTGATCATGTGTTACATAAATCATTGTTGTAGCTAAGCTTTTGTGTAGCTCAGAAATTTCTAAGCGCATATTTACACGAAGTGATGCATCTAAATTTGAAAGCGGTTCGTCAAACAAAAAAGCCGACGGTTGCCTAACAATTGCGCGCCCTATTGCTACACGTTGGCGTTGCCCGCCCGATAATTGCCCTGGTTTACGGTCTAGGTAATCAGTTAAATTAAGTATTTTAGCGGCATTTGCTATTTTACTTTCAATTTCAGCAGGGCTTACTTTTGCACGTTTTAGTGGAAACGCAATGTTATTGCGTACACTCATGTGCGGGTACAAAGCGTACGACTGAAATACCATAGCTAAACCACGTTTTGCCGGTGGCGTCTGTGTGGCATCTTGGCCATCAATCTCAATTGTGCCGCTGGTTGTGTCTTCCAATCCGGCAATCATACGTAGTAATGTTGATTTACCACAGCCCGATGGCCCTACAAATACAATAAATTCGCCGTCTTTTATCTCTAAATCAAGCGGTTTAATTACGTTAACTTCATCAAAACTTTTAGTTACTTTTTTTAGTGTGATGCTGCCCATGTGTGTTCTCCTACTTTACTGCGCCAAAGCTTAAGCCGCGCACTAATTGTTTTTGACTAAACCAACCAAGAATTAATATTGGCACAATGGCCATGGCAGATGCTGCCGACAACTTGGCGTAAAATAACCCTTCTGGGCTTGAGTAACTGGCAATAAATGCCGTTAGTGGTGCGGCATTCGCAGCGGTTAAAATGAGTGTCCAAAATGCTTCGTTCCATGCCAAAATTACGTTTAACAGTAATGTTGAGGCTATGCCGGGTAATGCGATTGGCAGTAATACATGAAATATTTCCTCGCCAATAGTTGCACCATCCATTCGTGACGCCTCTAAAATTTCACCCGGAATTTCTCTAAAGTAGGTGTATAACATCCATACCATAATCGGTAAGTTTATTAAGGTCATAACAATAACTAAGCCCAGTTTTGTATCTAATAAAGCAAAGTCTCTAAAGAGTAAATAAATAGGAATTAACACCCCTACCGGCGGGAGCATTTTTGTAGAAAGCATCCACATAAGTAGGTTTTTAGTTTTTTTCGTTTGCACAAACGCCATTGACCACGCGGCTGGTACGGCTATTAATAAGCCCAATAAACTTGAGCCTAGTGATATAACCACCGAGTTCCAAAAGTGATCAAAATACGGCGAGCGGGCTAACACATCTTGATAGTTTTCCAGTGTCCAATCAAAAGCAAATAACGCTGGTGTGGCTGATATTGCTTCTGCTTCGGTTTTAAAACTGGTGATTAATGTCCATAAAATTGGGAAAAATATCATCCCACTGATGGTCCATGCTGCCAGGGTATAAATTAGTTTTGATTTTTTATTTGCTGCACTAGCCATGATTAACCCTCTAAGTTTTTACCAATAAGGCGCATTAAAAATATGGCTACAATATTGGCAATAATTACTGCAACTATGCCCCCTGCTGAGCCCCCGCCTACATCAAATTGTAATAACGATTGGGTGTAAATTAAGTAAGTAATATTGGTTGATGCATACCCAGGCCCGCCACTGGTGGTCACTAAAATTTCTGCAAAAATAGACAGTAAAAATATAGTTTCAATTAAAATAACAGCGGTAACAGCGCGTGATAAATGCGGCAGCACTATGTAAAAAAACTTACTAAAAGGCCCTGCACCATCTAAATCAGCAGCTTCGAGTTGTTCGCGGTCAAGGGATTGAATTGCCGTGAGTAATATCAACGCAGCAAACGGTAACCACTGCCAAGAAACAATAATAATGATTGAAAACAAAGGCATTTGCGCAAAAAAGTCGATAGGTTCAAACCCGAGCCAAATTGCAAAGTGTGCAAATAATCCGTTTACAGGGTTCATAAACATGTTTTTCCACACCAAAGCCGATACGGTTGGCATAACAAAAAATGGGGCGAGAACCATAATACGAACATAGTTTCGCCCCCATATTGCTTGGTCGAGGAGAACAGCTAAACCGATACCACCACAAATTGTGATAGCTAATACACCCGTTACTAAATAAAGGGTATTAAAAAAGGATTCAACAAATGCGGGATCTGTTAAAAAAAACTCGTAGTTTAAAAAGCCTACAAATTCGCGTTCACCAGGAATAAGTAAGTTGTAATCTACAAACGAGAAATAGAGTGTCATGCACAGCGGCACTATCATCCATCCTAGTAATAAAATTACACTAGGAAATAGCATTATGCGTGCAAGCGTACGAGACTGTGTAGTTGCCATATCAGTGACCTTCAAAAAGTCAGCATTAACCTTAGCAACAGCGACAAACGGCTACTAGATAACATGCTAATGCTGACGAAAAATACGAGGTAAGCGTTAAACTTACCCGCCTACTTATTTATTTTGGGTAGCGCGCTTTACGCATTGTGCGCTCAACTAGGCGTTGTGATGTGTTAAGTGCTTGCTCAACAGTCATTTGCCCAGTAAGTGCAGCGGAAAACTGCTGCCCAACAGCAGTACCAATTCCTTGAAATTCTGGAATAGCTACAAACTGAATGCCAACATAAGGCACGGGTTTAACAGTAGGGTTTTTCGGGTCGGCCGAATTAATAGAATCAAGCGTTATTTGTGCAAACGGTGCTGCATTCATATATTGCTCGTTTTCATAAAGTGATGCGCGAGTACCCGGCGGTACTTTTGCCCAGCCTTTGTTATCGGCAACTAATTGGCTGTACTCTTTTGATGTAGCCCAGCTAATAAATTTCATTGCAGCATCAGATTTTTTACTACTAGAAGGAATTGCAAGTGTCCATGACCATAGCCAATTACCACGTTTACCTAGGCCATTATCTGGTGCAAGTGCAAAGCCTACTTTATCAGCGACTTCAGAATCTTTTTTATTGGTTACAAATGCGCCAGCAACCGTTGCATCAATCCAAATACCACATTTACCCGTTTGAAATAACGCTAGGTTTTCGTTAAACCCATTCGCTGACGAACCCGCAGGTCCAGACTCTTTCATAACATCTACATAGTACTGGAGTGTGGCTTTCCACTCAGGGGTGTTAAATTGTGGTTTCCAATTTTCATCAAACCAGCGAGCGCCAAACGAATTTGCCATTGAAGTAATTAAAGCAACATTTTCGCCCCAACCTGCTTTACCACGTAAGCAAAGGCCATAAACACCTTCGTCTTTATTGGTCATCGCTTTTGCAGCTTTTTGAATAAAGCTCCACGTAGGCGCGTTTGGCATTTCTAGGCCGGCTTTTTCCATTAGGTCGGTACGGTACATAACCATAGAGCTTTCGCCATAAAATGGGGCCGCGTATAATTTGTTATCTATCGTTAAGCCACTGCGAATAGCCGGTAGTAAGTCATCAACGTCGTAATTTTCACCTAGGTTATCAAGCTCAGTTAGCCAGTTTTGTTTACCCCAAATTGGCACTTCATATGTGCCAATTGTCATTACATCGTATTGGCCGCCTTTTGTGGCAACATCAGTTGTTACACGTTGACGTAAAATATTTTCTTCTAGTGTTACCCATTTTAATGAAATATCTGGGTTTTGTTCTTCAAAATGATTGCTAAGCTCTTTCATGGTGATCATGTCACCATTATTAACTGTGGCAATGGTTATGGTTTCTTTAGCGGCTACGTTAATAGCCATAACTGAACACGCGAGCATTAATAATTTAGTTTTCATCGGGTTAACCCTCATAAATATGTTAAATGACGCTTAAAAAATAACTGTAAAGCGCCTTAGTAAATAAAGCGGTGAGCAATTTCAACGTATTTACAGCGCTGAAATTACCTTTAAACCAAACAGTAAGTTAGTAAGCTATTTAAAATTTAACTGAGATTTCTGAGGTGAAACCGTCAAAACCACGACCAATTTGGCCGCCTGAGTTTGCGCCTTCTTCTTGGTTTACATACTCAACTTTTAAAAGTGTAGAATCTGTAAACCAGTAACCTGCGGCTACTTGTAAGCGCTCAACGGTGTTATCGTTTTGGCTGATTAAATCGGAAGTGTTTTCTGACTCTGCATAGCGCGCGGCTACGTAAAGTTTTTCAGGAATGATATATTGCTGTGCTTCAACGGCGTAATATTCTACTGAGCTTTCGCCTTTAATTACACTGTTAGAATCAAACGTAGTACCGTTTTCGTCTGCCACACCATCTGTACCAAAGTAGGTAATACCTGCCACTGCGTTACCTGCAGAGTCTGCAAAGGTGTAATCGTCAGACGATTTACCCAACATTAAAATGATGCTGGTTTGATCTGATGGCTGATACGCTAAATTTAATTGAATGATAGACTGATCAAGCCCTGGCATAACACCTACGTGAGTATCACGTTCGCTTGAAGGAGAAGCCGAAAAGTTATAGTTTTCGCCATCACCAAAACGGTAATTTGTTGTTGTGAGTCCATCTAAGCTCGCTACGCCATTTTCAAAACGAAGTTGGTCGCCTTGGTTAGCTTGTAAGTAATTTAAGCCAACTTTAAAGCCACCTTCAAACTCTAATGTACCTTGTAAGCGGTAGTTAAAGCCTCTATCTTCCTGAAATGCTTCGCCAAAGCTTGATGTAGTAATATGACCCACTACGTTATAAGAACGAAGCACACCACTGTCAAAAGTTTCTGTGTAGCTTAATTGTGCACCGTTTTCTGCGGTTGCGTAGTCGTTAATGCCGTTACCAATTAAGGCATTACCTTGGTTATCAGCGCCGTCTTGAAAACCTTTAAACTGAAATGGAGACGCGCCAATATTACCTAAACGAAGCGTTAAATTTTCGTTTTCGTTTGGTGTCCCGTATAAGCCAAGTAAATCAAATTCAATACCTGCAAAGTCGTTATGGAACGAAAAATCACGGTCGCCGCCGCCAAAATCGTTTGGCTCTTCGGCTATATCAATGTCGGCAGTAATGTATTCATTTATATGAAACTTAAGCATTAAGTTAGCTCTAATACGCCCAAAACCTGATGATTGCTCTTCATCTCCAGGACGAAATGCACCGTCTTTAGCTTGAATAGACTGAAAGTTTTGCATTGCTAGAAAGTTAACGTCAAGGCGGTCAAAGTAATCTGACATTTTTGCTTGTACAGGCGCCGCCAACGCTGCTGCTACTAAAGTTAGCGCAAATTTAGCTTTCTTATTATTTAACATAATGAACTCTCTATTTAGTGTGTTGTGTATTTTCAGTGTGCAGCTAAAGCGAATGAGCATTTTACTTTAATGTGTTTTTAAACTTCTTAATGGGCATTGGCTCAGCTAGTGAGCATAATCACAAATGAATAATGTAACGTCAACATCTTTTATTACAAAACATTTACATGAAATCGTGTTTATAAAAATTTATATTTATAAACAAAGGTTTAATAGTTTTGAATTCCAAAATAAAATTGCCAGTTATGACTAAAGTCTTATTTAAAATGTTCTGTAGAGAACTTTTGAAGAGCGTTATTTAACATTTATTAACCAATTAAATGGTATGGGCGTTTAATTAATACGGCAGGTTTAGGCGCGTAAAAGCGCTAATTGGTTGTTTTTTGATTTACTTTCTTGAGCTTATACAGTGCTTAGCATAAAATTAAATTACTTTAGATGTATAAAAAATAGAAGTAATTAACATATGGAATTTGTGCGCCCGCTTGAGCCTATACTTATTATTGATGACGTTAAGGAAATACGTGACTACCTAAACCAAATATTAACAGAGCTAGGCTTTGAAGATATTTTAGAAAGCAACGATTACCTTTCTGCAAAACCCCTTCTTGATAAAAAATCACCCAATGTCATATTTTTGGATGTGGACTTACCTGATTCTGAAAGCTCTGATATTCTAGAACATATTAATGATAGCTACCCTCACGCTCACGTTGTTATGTGCTCGGGTCATAACACCCTTGAAAACGTGCAAAATACATGGGAATTAGGCGCTAAAGGCTTTATAGAAAAACCTTTTAACGCTAAAAAAGTTAATTCTGTTATGAAGCGCCTCGAACTAAGCGAATAAAATAAGGTCAGTATGCAAAGCACTGTTACGGCAATTATCGACGATTTATCGAGTGTTATTTTTGGAAAAAAACAACAAATAAAACTAGCACTCACCTGCTTATTCAGTGAAGGACATTTACTGATAGAAGATTTACCCGGTATGGGCAAAACTACGCTCTCACATGCACTTGCTGCTGTGCTTGGGCTGTCGTATCAGCGTATACAATTTACAAGCGATCTTTTACCTGCCGATATTTTAGGAACCAATGTATTTAACGCTAATGAGCACACGTTTACATTTCATAAAGGACCGATTTTTAGCCAAGTTGTATTAGCAGATGAAATAAACCGCGCGGGCCCTAAAACGCAAAGTGCATTGCTTGAGGCGATGGAAGAGCAGCAAGTTACAGTAGATGGTACTAAGTACACGTTACCAAATCCATTTTTTGTAATTGCCACGCAAAACCCGCTTTATCAGTCGGGTACTTACCCACTTCCAGAATCGCAGTTAGATCGATTTTTAATGCGCATAAGTTTAGGTTTTCCTCCTAAAGAGGCTGAAAAACAACTTATTTTAAACATTAAACCGCGAGACTACAGCCAATTACCACAAAGAATAGACGCTAAGCAGCTACAACAAATTCAAACCTTGATTAACCAAATTGTGATAAGTAGCCCTGTAATCGATTATATTATTGAATTAGTAACGCACACTCGTCAAAGCGCAGCATTTGCAGGCTCGCTGTCTCCTCGGGCAAGTATGGCGCTTGCCAAAGCGGCTAAGTCGTGGGCATTTATTGAAGGGCGTGAGTTTGTAACCCCTGACGATGTACAAGCTGTATTTGCAAATGTGTGCCAGCACCGCTTAGGACTGCATAACGAGTCGGGCGAAGCGCAAGTAAATGAAATCTTAAAAACCGTTGCTGTGCCAGTTTAACGTGTTATTTAAAAAAAAAGCCAAAAAGGTCGGTATATTAGGCGTATTAAAAAAGCGTTTACTTAATAAACTACTTAAAAACAAGCATTCAAAGCAATCCATTACGCTGGCTCATAACAATATTTATGTAGTGCCCTCGCAACTCGGCTTTTACTTTATTATTGTGGCTATTTTAAATTTTGTTATGGGCATTAATTATCAAAATAACTTAATTTTGGTGATGGCTTATTTAATGTTTGTCGTGATGATTATTGCCGTACTGCTTGGTTATACAAATGCCAAAGGGCTAAAAGTTGAATATATAAAAAGTTTTGCCAGCTTCTCACCAAATAAAGGCTCGGTTAAATTTATTTTAAAAGCCCCTACACTTACTCAATCAGTATCGCTTAGCTACTCGAGTGACCCAGAATATGCAAAGCACTTAGCGCAAGTTACGCCCAAAGACAGCGCTTTAATTATTAACCTACCTTACAATACTCGCGGTAAATATACCCTTGAACGTTTTAAAATACACAGTAATTACCCATTTGGGCTGGTAAGCGTGTGGAGTTATATACAACCTAATGACTCTGTTTACGTTTACCCTGCGCCAGAGCATGTATTAAACGACACTTACAACAGTACGTTTGAACACACAACGCAAACAGGCAGTATTAAAGAGCCCGGCAGCGAAGAGTTTGATGAACTAATTACGCATTTTCCAGAAATGGGATTGCAGCGAATTTCATGGAAACATTACGCTAAATCACAGCAGTTACTCGTAAAAGAATTTATAGATTATAAAAAGTCCGATATTGTTTTTGATTTTAACCTGCTAACGGGTAACACCGAGCAACGCTTGAGTCAGCTTTGCTTTTTAGTGTGTAATGCATGCGAAAACAACACACCGTTTACACTGATTTTGCCCTCAGCAAGTTACAAAACAACTAACGACACGCACGATAAATCACAGTGTTTAGCACTTCTGAGCGAATACGGCGGAGAAACTAATGGCTGAGCTATTAAATTACCGGGCAATTAATTTAGCAATGAGCTTTATATACGCCTGCTTATTTGCGTTTTATTTATCGCATATGCCCATACTGTTTATTGGGGTTTTATCGCTTTTATGCCTTTGGAACGTGTACTTAACACTGACTAACAACCCTAAACCTAACGCGTGGCTTGCAAATATTTTGGCTGGGTTAGCTTTAATATTAATGATTTACACCATAGGTATAGGCGATACAGTCATATTGTTTGTTGCTATGTTATTGCTCTCTAGTATTTTTAAATTACTGCAGGCTAAAACAAAAAAACATTACCATATTATTGTCACACTCACGTTTTTTTCTATTTCATCGGCGTATTTGTTTAACCAAAGCATAATAACCACCTTAACCATGAGCGCCCTATTTTTACTCAACTTTGCTGTATTGAGTTTAATTGAATCTTCTCATAGTTTAAAATTAGCCTCTAAGCAAAGTGCTAAGTTGTTATTTATTGCTTTGCCCTTAGCTATATTTTTGCTGTTGTTTTTACCTAAAATGCCCGCTTTTTGGCAGTTACCTGGGCCAAAGCTTGCTAAAACAGGGCTCTCTGAACAGGTAGACCCGTTTGATATTGCAAAGCTGTCTAATTCTGATGAACTGGTTTTTAGAGCGCGTTTTGATAACGACACGCCCGCCTCACCTTATTATTGGCGAGCACTTGTACACGATACCTTTGATGGTAAAGCGTGGAAAACATCTGATTTATTAAAATATAATAATCAAAGTGCTGATCCCAATAAACAAATTGCAGTACAAAATACCTACACTATTATTGCCGAGCCTGCTAATCAAAAATGGTTATATGGGCTTGATTACGCAATCAGTAACAATAAAAATGTTGAAAGTAATGCGCTAGGGCTATTACGAAAAAAACAATATCAAGCTAAAAGCTTGCAGTATCAGGTATCAAGTGCATCACTGAGTACTGAGCAACTTTCAAATTGGCAAACCGCTTATTACACACGTTTAAATAACCAAACAAACCAACAAGCAGCCAAGCTTGCTGCCAGACTTAAACAATCAACAACCTCGCAAAGCGACTTTTATAATGCATTGCTTAGCTACTTTGCTAAACAAGAATTTAGTTACACGTTAACCCCCGAGCCTATGACCGGTGACAGCACTATTGATCAATTTTTATTTGATAAAAAGCGCGGCTTTTGCGGCCATTACGCCAGTGCAGCAGCGTATATTTTTAGAAGCGCCGGTATTCCCGCGCGCTTGGCCAGCGGTTATTTAGGTGGTGAAAAAAACCAAACAAATAATTATTTATCGATTCGTCAATACGATGCCCACGCTTGGGTTGAAGTGTATATTAATAATCAGTGGCAGATTTTTGATGCCACTGCGGTGGTCGCCCCCGAGCGTTTAAATGGTTCACTTTCGCAAAACGAAGAACTCAATGATGAATTTAAAAGTAATCTCGATTTTGGCTTAGTGAGTTTAAGTAACTTTGCAGCCGTTAATTGGTTAAGGCTCAAACTAGAAACCCTTGATTACCAATGGACCAGCTGGGTACTTGGCTTTGACGAAGAAAAGCAAAGCAATTTTTTAAAATCACTTTTTGGTAGTAAACATCTTTGGTTGGTACCTTTAGCGGTTGTTTTAGGACTTGCTTTTAGCTTTGCTGCTTACTTTATTTATTTAAATTGGCCACGCAATAAAAGTAAATGCCCGCCGTTAGTTTCAGAATTTGAGGTAATTAAGCACTGGGCAGATAAAAACCACATAGCGGCGCCTAGTCACTATTCACCTAATCAGCAGTTAATACACTTTGCTGAGCAAAGCCCTAATGCTGCGGAACCTTTAAGCGAATTTAGCTATTTATTTAACCAAGTGCGCTACGCTAAAAAACCTTTTACTAAAGAACGTAAAAATCAGGCTAAAGATCTGATAAAATTAATTAAATCTTCAAAATAGAGAAAACTATGAATGCGGTTGTTATAGGCGTTATTTTAATGCTTGGGCTCTCCTTAGCCCGTGTAAATGTCATTGTAGCTATGATAATTAGTGCACTTGTAGCTGGTTTAACAGCGGGTTTAGGGATAAAAGAAAGTGTTGATGCATTTAATTCTGGCTTGTCGGCCGGCGCTGAAATTGCACTAAGTTACGCAATGTTAGGTGCCTTTGCAGTGGCTATTTCAAAATCGGGATTAACTCGTATCCTCGCCGAAAAGCTATTAAACAAAGTGAATGCACAAGGTGCAGGCAGCGAAACCTTTTTAAGCTATTTTATTTTATTAATTATATTAGGCTGCGCTATTTCATCTCAAAATTTAGTGCCTGTGCACATAGCCTTTATACCTATTTTAATCCCCCCTTTGCTCGTTGTGTTTAATCAACTACGTTTAGACCGCCGCGCTATTGCTTGTATATTAACGTTTGGTTTAGCTACCTCTTACATGGTATTGCCTTATGGATTTGGTGGCATTTACTTATACTCTATTTTGCATAAAAACTTAGTTGATAACGGTCTAGACATAGTTAACACCCAAGTGCCTATGGCAATGATTATTCCTGCCTGCGGTATGCTGGTTGGGTTAATTATTGCGGTGTTTATAAGTTACGCAAAGCGCCGTGACTACAAAGCGCAACCGTTAACAACACAAAGCAAAGCTACCGACATTGAGAAACCTAAAAAAGTAATGATAGTAGGTTTGTTTGCTGTGCTTTCATCCTTGGTTGCTCAAAACCTAAGTGGCTCTATGATATTAGGCGGCCTTGTAGGCGTAATGATATTTAGTGTATTTGGTGTTGTTAAGTGGGAAGAAAACGGCGACGTATTTAGTAAAGGCGTCGCCATGATGGCAATGATTGGTTTTATTATGATTTCGGCTCAAGGATTTGCCTCAGTAATGAAAGCAACCGGTGATGTAGCAAGTTTAGTTCACAGTGGCGCGGCGTTATTTGATGGCAATAAGCCTATCGCTGCGGCCTCTATTTTATTGGTGGGATTATTGATAACAATGGGTATTGGTAGTTCGTTTTCTACAGTGCCAATTATAGCTACCTTATTTGTTCCTTTATGTTTAGATTTAGGTTTCTCGGTTATGGCAACTGCGGCTTTAGTGGGTACAGCGGGTGCATTAGGTGATGCGGGCTCTCCTGCCTCAGACTCTACACTTGGGCCAACCTCGGGTTTAAATGCCGATGGTCAACATGACCATATACGAGATTCGGTGATCCCCACCTTTATTCATTTTAATATTCCATTACTTATATTTGGTTGGATTGCGGCTATGGTGCTTTAACACCTCTTTACTTATAGTGTGTATAATTCATTATTTTTAAGGCATGAATTCCATGCCTTTTTTATACCTACCTCTTTGCTGATCTAATCTATATATTTTTATAGTTGCTAAGATAGCTTTTACAACTAATTAGTATGATGTGTTCTTTTAATGTAATTAAATAAGCACCTAATAAAGGTGCTTATTTAAAGGCCGCTTGCCTTAATATTTACTTATCAAAACCGTAAATCATTTTATCGCATACCACCGGTGTCGGTCTGTGGTCATCATCTACGGCTACAAAGGTAAAGCTGCCTGAAATAGCCGAGTGCTTATCATCTTTATGCATGGTTTCTAAACAAATATCCACATCCACTTTAAGTGATGTATTGCCCACATGCACAACTTTAGCAATTAGCTCAGCAAAAGTACCCGCTGGAATAGCCTCTTTAAAATCAACTCTATCAGATGAAATAGTCACTAACGGCTTTCGGCAAAAGCGAGTGGCGGCAATAAAAGCAACCTCGTCCATCCATGCTAACGCATCGCCACCAAATAATGTGTTGTGATGATTAGTGCGCCCAGGAAACACCGTTTTAGTAACCGAGGTCGTTGAGTCTTCAATACGCTTTGCAATAATTGCATCGCGGTTAATGTCTGTCATAGTATCTACTTTTTATTAGCAAGCTTATCTTGCATCAATAATGCTGGGTCTAGGCGCTCGCCTTCCCAGTTAAAACGCCAATCAAGGTGTGGGCCTGTTACACGCCCTGTTGCACCTATTTCGGCAACTTTGTCGCCTTGGGTTATTGTATCGCCTACTTTTACATCTAATTTGCTTAAATGAATATATGTAGAGGTAACGCCATGGCCGTGGTCAATAATAAGCGTACCGCCCGAGTAGTATAAATCGGGGTCAGCAAACACCACGGTGCCACTAATCGGAGCATATACAGGCGAGCCGGTTTTATTGGCTATATCTAAACCAAAATGTGGGCGTCGCGGTTCGCCGTTAAAATAACGTTGGCTACCATAAACACCCGATATACGCCCTTGTGCAGGCTTTAATACCGGCTCTAAAAAGTACTGTAAATCAGAGTTAACCGCGCGTGCTTTACGTATTGCTTGCGCCTCACGGCTAATACGTGCGCTTACTTCTTTAGGGGGCGACACATACTTTTTAGCCACACCGGTAATTTTATCAATTTTATAATCACGTTTAGTGATCATTAAATCTTGCGTGTGTGTTTTACCGTTAGTATCTACCCACGTAAGGGCGTGTTTTGCTTTCGCGTCGCGACCAAAGCCAAACACAAAATCGCCAGAGTCTGATAACTTTAATGTTTTACCATCTAGCGATACCGACTTTACATTTTCAAGCTTGCCTGTCACTAAGCCGCCCTGCGTTAGGTGCCCTTTTAGCTCAAGCGCTAATGCACTAAAGCTAGTTGTGGTTACAAGCGCTGTGGCTAAAAGAGTTTTAAGCATAACTAATCGATCCCTTTCCTACGCCTTCATATGCGGTAATTTTTACGTCTTTGTCTGGGTATTCGGCCTTAACTTGCTCAGCAAGGTGTTGAGCAATACATTCTACCGTTGTATCAACAGGTAAAATGTCACAGCGTGACTCGCTAATCGCCATTTCAAAGTAACCTTGTGCAGCAGTGTAAGCAAAACACACATCATCGTTTTTAGCGCTTATGTGTTTTAATTCGCTTGCAGCGATTTGGTCTTCACGTGTGGCTAAATAAATATCTTGCCATTTTTCAGCCCATTGCTTTTGTAAGCGTGGCATAGACATACCATCTAAACTAATACCAATTTGCGAGCGATGGCCATGAATAATACGCTGACAGTTACCATCGTGCTTTTTAAGGCCATGGCTGTAATGATAATAAAAACTTTGGCTGTGCTCTGGTTTAAGCGACAACTCAATTTTTTCAATGTTTCCTGGCAGTTTTGGTAAAATAGTGTCGATTAAAAATTCAGTCACTGTTTCAACGCTAATTTCTGGTGCATCTATCATGCAATAAGCTTGATGCGGAGCACTCATGGCTAAATGGTGGTTATCACCAAATGTGCAATCGAGCGTTTTGTGCGAATCAAATTCTTGTACTGTGCCATTTAAACCTCTAGCAATTGCTAGTTTGTGGTCTAAACAGTCGTCAATTATGCCTTTAATTTGCTTTTTAACTAAGCCAAAGTCTAACACCATAGACTCTTCATTTAGCTTGCCATGCAACGTTAAGTCAACAATCCAGCTCTCGCCAACGGCGCCGCGTTTGTTACATAAGTAAGAAAAATCAATCACTGTTAGTGAGTTAACAAAAAGGATCATAAACTTCCTTTAAACTGGTTATAAGTCAGGGGTAATTATAATGATTTCTGATTGTAATTGCGCGGTTTTATAGTGCAAAAAGCAATCGCCACTACTGATTGGCGATAAATCACGCAAAAAAGTGTTTTTTTCAACTGCTCCGAGTTGTTTAGCGTACAAGTGTACGCTAAAGTACTTGGCAATTTCTAAGCGAAGATAAGTGTTATGGAACCTAAAAATAGCTATACAAAAGAAGATTTGATCCTATGTGGTCAAGGTGAAATGTTTGGTGAAGGTAACTGCCGTTTACCAAGCGACAACATGTTAATGATGGACCGTATTACTTCAATCACTGCTGATGGCGGCGAGCACGGTAAAGGGCAAATTGTAGCTGAGCTTGATATTGACCCAAGCCTATGGTTTTTCGATTGCCATTTTAAAGGCGACCCAGTTATGCCCGGTTGTTTAGGCCTAGATGCTATGTGGCAACTCGTTGGCTTTTTCTTAGGCTGGTCTGGTGGCCCTGGTTTAGGCCGTGCTTTAGGCGTGGGTGAAGTTAAATTTACCGGTCAAATTTTACCTACAGCTAAAAAAGTAACATACCGCCTTGATATGAAACGTGTAATTAAGCGTAAATTATTTATGGGCATGGCTGATGGCACAGTTGAAGTAGATGGCCGCGTAATTTACGAAGCAAAAGATTTAAAAGTGGGCTTATTTCAAGACACAAGCGCATTCTAAATTAGTAATGAATGTATGCAAAAAAGCCTCCAATTGGAGGCCTTTTTACGTTAATTCTTATCTGATGAATTAGGTTTTATACATGTTTCGGTTTTCAATTGCTTCACGCCAACCGCCTAACCATTCTGACTTAGGATCGATTTGCTGATAAGGGCATAGCTCTTTTGAGCGCCCGGCTAAACCTGCTTTAAAACCTTGAGAATGAGCTCTTTCTAAACGATCTCTTTTTTGTCTCTTCATCGGTAATATCCTCACCTTTTTTAATTATAAATTTTGTAGCATTAGTGAAATCTACATTTAATGAATAGTTAATAAAAATGTTAAATTCAAATAGCAAAATTAATTAATTTGTTTGACATTAACTAACATGCTGATGCAAAAATAATTTAACATTAATAAAAACACAGTGGTCGTACCACTCATTTCTTACTGCTTCTTTAATTTACAATACGGCTATCTAACCGCTTAAATGCACTTATGTGCTAAGGCGTGTTCTACTTTGCTGATTTAAATATCTCCATTGAAGCGATTAAATAACTGCTTAATGAAAGCACCTAATGGGCAGCATATAGTTGGTATTTATGGTGCATTATCGCCTTGTCTAAATTCCAAACTCCACTGCAAATTTAACCAGCAAAAATCAACACGACCTATTTATCCGACACACCTTTTTTGGCTAAGTTCCAAACAAAAATGTAATCATGACGATTTTATTGCAATTTGCCCTTTTGTTTAAAAAACAGCTTTAACGATTTATTTTTAAACAATTGGTATTTATGCTTGATTAATTAAAGTCGATCGGTCTAATATGGGTTAAATTAAATAAGGCTATTAGGGGTTACTTAAAATGAATACTGCTCAAGCACCTGCACGGCGCGGAAGACCCCCTAAAATACCTCGCGAAAACGCCGATACCAAAGCGCACCTTATTAGGGTTGGACTAGAAACCTTAACTGAATTTGGTTTTAGCGCAACTGGCCTTGATACCATTTTAAAAAAAGCCGGCGTACCTAAAGGCTCGTTTTATCATTACTTTAAAAGTAAAGAAGCGTTTGGTATTGCTTTAGTAAATGCCTACGATGACTACTTTATCACTAAGCTCAAAAAATATTTAACCGATAGCAATACCCCACCCCTTGAGCGCTTAATTCACTTTACGCAAAGTGCTATTATGGGCATGCAAAAATACCAGTACAAGCGCGGTTGTTTGGTCGGCAATTTAAATCAAGAGCTCAATCATTTAAGTGATGAATTTAAAATCCGCCTACTACAAAGCTACGTAGCATGGCAGCAGCAAGTTGAGCTGTGTTTAAATGAAGCACAGCAACAAGGCACGCTTGCTAAAACTGTTGATACGCAGCTTATGAGTGAATATTTTTGGATTGGCTGGGAAGGCGCCGTTATGCGCGCTAAACTTACCCAATCAAGTAAACCCCTTACGTTGTATACAGAAATGTTTTTACGCGCATTACTTACCTAATGCGCATTTTATTTAGCCATTAAAAACCGATCGGTCTAAAAGGATATGTTATGAGTAACTCAGTTAAAGCTATTGTAATTACTAAAGACGAAAACTACGCTGCGGCGCTTAGTGAAGTGCAGCAAAGTGACCTACCAGATCAAAACGTGCAACTTGATGTACTTTACAGCACGCTCAATTACAAAGATGGGCTAGCCATTACTGGAAAAGGCCCTGTTGTGCGCAGTTTTCCTATGGTGCCAGGCATCGATTTAGTGGGCACAGTAAGTGAAACGAGTACGGATGAATTTACTGTTGGCGATAATGTAATTTTAAATGGCTTTGGTGTGGGCGAAAAACACTGGGGGGGCCTTGCACAAAAGGCATCGCTTAATAGTGATTGGTTAATCCCCCTCCCTGCAGCGCTTTCGCCAAAACAAGCAATGCAAATTGGTACCGCGGGCTACACTGCAATGCTGAGTGTTATAGCCCTCGAAAAACAAGGCATCACTCCAAGTGATGGCGAAATATTAGTGACCGGTGCAAACGGCGGTGTTGGCAGCTTTGCCATTTATTTATTAAATCAGCTGGGCTATAAAGTAACCGCTGCCACAGGAAGAATGGAGCAAAGCGATTACTTAAAAGAGCTAGGTGCGTCACAAATCATTAGCCGCGATGAGCTTTCAAACCCAGGTAAGCCACTTCAAAGAGAGCGCTTTGCTGGCGCTATAGATTCGGTAGGCAGCCACACCCTTGCTAATATTTGTGCATCGCTTAAATACGGTGGTGTGGTTACTGCGTGTGGGTTAGCCCAAGGCATGGATTTACCCGCATCAGTAGCACCCTTTATTTTACGTGGTGTGTCTTTAATTGGTATAGACAGCGTTATGCGCCCTAAAAAAGACAGAGTAGAAGCATGGGACAGACTAGCAAGCTTAGTTAAAGCCGATTACCTTGATAAAATTTCAACCGAAATTACACTTGAGCAAGTAATCGAAAATGCCGAGCAACTTATGGAAGGTAAAATTCGCGGCCGCGTAGTTGTTAATTGCCAAAGTTAAGCAATTTTATCTATTAAAGCCTCGTTATTAAATTTATAATGGCATTTGTATTTTTATTAATGAGGCAACACCTATGAGCAACCAAGATCTTTACAGTAATAACCCACTGCAAGGCGTAAAATTAGAGCAAGTGGTTGAAGAACTGGTTGAGCAATATGGGTGGGAGCTACTACACGCTTATTTGCAATTAAACTGTTTTAAAAACAACCCAGATGTAAAATCGGCGGTTAAGTTTTTACGTAAAACACAATGGGCACAAGAAAAGGTAGATAACTTTTACCTATACCGCCTTAAAAACTTACCTAAACCCGACGATGTGCAATACGAATTACCGCCACGAGATAGAGTTATTCCTGCGGATCATAAACCGGGGGAGCCGTGCGAATTAAGTTTTAGTGATGCAAAGCGAATTATGGAAAAAAAGGCCACTAAACAACGCGCCAGGGCGCGAAAACAACGCTCAAATGCAACTAACCCGTGGGGTAACTAAGTTAACCTCAACTCTGGATAATAAATCTATCTCTAGCAGCTATTTTCAGCGCTAACAGCGTTGAATTTACTTGCAATAGGCTAGCTATTGACGCGTAAATTCGCCTTGTTTTCACCGAAAACCGCTGCCTAGAGAATTAAGCTTAAAGATCATCATGATAAATTATGTTGGTATATCTCTTAACCAGAGTTCAGGTTAAGTTATATTTTTAAAGCCAATGTATATTGGCTTTTTTTAGCTCTGCAATTTTAGGACTTAGTAACCTCGTTTACGCCAAAAATCATTAACAGAGCCTTGCTCTTCAAGTGCTACGTTAAATGTTTTATCGGCAATAATTTTATTATTTAGGGTGAGTGTCATTCGCCAATCACCTAATTTATTTTCAATAGGCTCCCACAGCGTATCACCTAAATAAAACTGCCAGTCGTTCTCTTTAATGTATTCAACGCCTTCAAAGGGCGGCATTATTTCGCCATTACTGCCTGGTATATCGGGGTGATAAATACAAAAGTGAAGTTTTTCGCCTTTTGCTTTTTTAATATTAATTATTAAACCAAATTCAACATCAAGCTTAGCAATTACATTGGTAGTAAATTGCTCAATTTGTGGCAATGCTTTACTTTTGCTATCCCATGTAGAATAAATCCCACAACTTTGAATCGACACCTCAGGTTTTGATTTTGCCATTACACCATTCTTTACTTTAGGCTGTTAATGCACTGATTTTATAATACATGCAGCTTAAGTAAAATCACCTGATTAACAAACATACTCAATGTTGATTTATTTTTGCACATTGCTTGCACATTTAAGATCAAAAATAGCGTCAATTAGTACTTAATTGGCTGTGTATGATGAATCACTCTCTATGTAATAAAGTTAAACTATTAAACATTTCGTTATTAAGCGCAGCAATTTCTTCTCTTGTTGCATGTGGCAGTGATGAGCAAAACCTAACAACCGCCACTGATGAAAGTACAAGTTCAAGCAGTGACAGTACAACAGCAACAAGTGGCACCAGCTCAACCGAACAAGTGCTATGTGAATACAGTTACAATGAATACAACGACTCAACATCAGTGCAAACCACCAGCTCTGCTGATTGGGCATGCACAGGTACAACACGCGATGTAGTTGCTAATGGCATTCCCGATCATGATGTGGGCACGTTTCCTAACCCCGATAATCCAAACACCATTTATGAGCAAACAGTGAGTGAGAGCTTTACGTTAACGCCTGAACAAAGCGATACCGCAACCTTAATGGGCGGCCCTCGAGGCGTGTTAGGCATAGTACTAAATGGCGTTAAAATTGATGCTGGTACCGGCGGCAGTTGTGATGACTCTGGCGATAATTGCTCGCTGGGTGATAACAGTGGCAACTGGAGTATTGAAGCACTAAGCCAAGATACCTTTAGTTTTGGTACTGACGATAACAACGCACACGTACAGCCCGATGGCACATATCATTATCATGGCATGCCTGAGGGATTTATCTCCCTTAGAGGCGGCAACAGCTCAACAATGACCCTAATCGCATGGGCGGCTGATGGGTTTCCTATTTATGCGCGCTATGGCTATAGCACCGCGGATGATGCAAGTTCGTCACTTAAAGTGATGACAGGTAGCTACCAACATATTAGTACTGTAAGCGATAACCGCCCTTCTACCGATATTTATCCACTGGGAACTTTTGCACAAGATTGGGAGTATATAGCTGGTTCTGGCGATTTAGATGAGTGTAACGGACGCTTTGGTGTTACCCCTGAATTTCCACAAGGCATATACCATTACTATGCAACCGATACTTATCCGTTTTTTCAACGCTGTGTTAAAGGCGAGCTATAAATTTACTTATAGGCAAAGTGAGCATGATGAAATTACATAAAAAAGCACTTGTTGCGCTTATTTTAGTAGCCAACATTGTTATAGCACCGGTTGTTTATGCACATTTAATGGTGGCTCAACACGGAACATTAAACGTGATTGATAACCATGCCTTTATTGTGCTCTCGCTGCCTATTTCTGCATTTAATAACCTTGATGATGATTTAAATAAAAAAGTATCTATGGATGAATTTAACGCCCATAAAAAGCAAATCAGCAAAACCATAATGCGAGGGGTTTATTTAAACGATCATCATTATAAGTTTTCTTTAGAGGGTTTATTACTAAACCCTGAAGTGTCGCATACTGATACTAATAACATTGAGTACATAACCATTACGGGCCGATATACAGTGCCCGATATAAGCGCACAGCTAAAATTAAACGTTAGGTTATTTAGTCAAAATTCTGATTTTAATAAGTACCACATTACCGCCACTAACAAGCAGCAAAAAATGACTCATCAGTTTGCTTTAACACCGCGTACGCCTTTTAGCACAGTGTTTTAAACTAACAATTAAGTAGCCAAGGGCAGACTTAATATTAAGCTGCCCTTTTTTATTTTTACTGCGCTAATAATTTTGGATTTTTAGGAAAAAAATTCTCTGGTTGTTTTTTGCAAAGCGAAAATTCGCGGGTGTTTTTATAAGGAAGCTTCATAAATCCTGCTACCCCCACATCAGTAATATTAACTGCATACTGCATTAATTTATTAAGTAACCGTTTAAACTCTACTTCTTTGCTTTCATCGAGTAAGCGATAGTAATGGTGTATTTTCATTCTATCTGGCAGGGCTTCAAATATAATACAGCCAGTATGATGAATTTGGTTTAGCTCAAACACACATCTAATCACTTTTTTAGGAAGTTGTAGCTGCTCATCAGGGTCTTTACCGTCTTCAAAGTAAGAATGTGGACGTGCAATTTCGTTTGCCTTCATGCTAACAACTTCATAATCAAGCTCAGGGAGGTTATCAAACTTAAACGCTCCGGTTCCATCTCGCTCTAATTGAATGGTTTTACGCGCATCAAATAAACAACACTTAAATAAACCTTTTTGACTTATTGCTTGAGCAAGCATCACGGTATTATTAATGGCATCGGTAAAGGCTGTTTTTAAACTTTCATCATGCATAATAAGCGATGACTCAACAAACAACGACTCATCTTTCCAATGAAAACTCAATCCACCCACTACCGGGTATTTAGCTAGGCGGCTAATTGAGGCCAAAAAGGCTTTTTCGGTATCGCCGGTATCAAACAAAAACTCTTTATAGTAACGGTCTAATTGAGCATCGTTTACATCAAGCAATTGCTGATTATGATCAGCTTGTCGTAAAAACTGTTTTCGCGAGCTATAAACTACGGTGTCGGGCTTATCACCTTTGCCAAACCAATACGGAATAACAGGACGAGGCTCCGCTTTTTTAAGCTCGGGTAAATACGCCTTAGCCATTTTAGTAATGTTACGGATAAAGTAATCGCCTGCGCCATCACGTATGGTTTTATTTTTAGACAGCATGCCATCAATAACATTGGCAAGCTCTCTGGGTAAGCCAAGCGAGCTTGCAGGAATGGCTTGCGCACCAAAACGACACGACTGAGCGGAGGCAAGTGCATATAAAGTAGAAGCCACACCTTGTTCATCAAAGCGTGGCGATGACTGCTCACCGGACATTTGCGCATCACCTATAAAATACACATCGCCCATTCTGGCATTAGTAGTACTTAAATCTCCCGACATTAAATCCATAAAATTACTGGCTATAGGCTCACCCTTACTATCAACCTGTGCGTAAACAGAACTTCCCCAATCAACTAAAGACAGCGCATCGCTTTGCTCATCCCATACCAAGTTAGAAGGTTTAATATCGCCATGCACTATAGGTTGAGGGGTTAAACCATTTTTATGATTACGCAAATCTATTAATACATTACGCAGCCGCACCGCTAATTGCATAATATGGGCGGCACTAAAACGCCCTTTTTTTAGCGATACTTTTTCAAGGTCTTCACCAATGGCGCGGGCCATCATTAAAATACCTTGCTTTTTTATACGCTCAAAAGCATAAAAGGTAGGCACTAGCGGGTTATTAATTTGCGAGAGCATATACGCTTCGTCTTCTAGGCGGTCGCGCACGCTTTGGGCAAGCGTAATACGCGAGAACTTAAACACCCAAGGTAAGGCATTTTCGTCATTGCCAGCAAACACAAACCCAAACGCGCCTGAGCCAATCATCTCTACATTTTTATAGCCAAGCGCACTCAGTTGTTTAATACAAATATTAAGCCATTGACGGTGTTTTTTGGCATCTCTATGTGACAGCAAATAAACAGATTGCTCTTCGTTAATATAAAAATTGCGAATTTCTTTGGCTTTCAATACAGGCTCTTTGTTTTATAGGTTTAATAGTGAGTTAGCCACATGATTATTAGTGTTATATAGGCAGATTACAATACTCACTAAGTAGTTTTTACTCATACCTAAAAAGCTCACTAGCTTAGTGTTTAATATGCGCTATTACACCTTGCTAACAAATGTTGCATCCAATCGATTAGCTAAGCCGTACTTAAACTATCTGCTTATTTTAGATAGTAAATACATAGGGATTTAGCGATGAAGAGATTAGCTTTACTTACACTGAGCACGTTATATAGCATTACCACCTACGCTAATATAGAGACCATTACTGTTTATGGGCATAGAGATGGTTTAATTGGCGAGTCTATCAGTGCCTCAAGCGGTATTATTGGTCAAAGAGAAATACAGCAGCGCCCCATGCTCAGAAGCGCCGAAATGTTAGAGCTTATTCCAGGCATGGCGGTTACACAACACAGTGGCTCGGGTAAGGCTAATCAATACTTTATTAGAGGCTTTAATTTAGATCATGGCACCGACTTTGCCACCAGCATTGAGGGCATGCCCATAAATATGCGAAGCCATGGACACGGGCAAGGTTATACCGATCTTAATTTTATTATTCCAGAAGCTATTTCAACTATAAATTACCAAAAAGGATCATACAGCGCTACACAAGGGGACTTTTCAAGTGCTGGTAGTGCGCAATTTAATTTAGCTAATAACTTAAAGCACAAGCAAATAGAGCTAAGCATTGGTGAAGATAACTATAAACATGCAGTAGTGCTTAGTGCAGTTGATGTATCTAATGCCAAGTTAATAGCAGCAGCTGAGTGGCAAGGCTACGATGGCCCATGGGATGATATAAACGAAAACGTAAATAAAAAAAATGCCCTACTTCGTTATGTTGGCAAAGCTTTAAATGGAGATTTATCTATTACAGCAATGGCCTACGACAACACATGGCAATCAGCCGATCAAATTCCACAGCGCGCAGTGTCACAAAATATAACGTCACCCTTAGGGTCGCTTGATACCACCCTTGGGGGGAGTTCGAGTCGCTATAGCCTATCAAGTGTTTGGCAAGGCAAGCATATAAAAACCAGTATGTATACCATAAATTACGATTTAACGCTGTTTTCTAACTTTAGCTATTTTTTAAACGACCCTATAAATGGCGATCAGTTTAACCAACAAGATAGCCGCACTATTTATGGTGGTGAGCTAAGTTATCAATTTGACTCCCTTACTGCAGGTTTAAATATGCAGCACACTGCAGGGCTTGAGGTTCGCCATGACGATATAGACAAGGTAGGACTTTATAACACTAAAGCGCGAGAGAGACTCAATACAATAAGACAAGATGCCATAGAACAAACAAGCTATTCGAGTTATTGGCAAACAAAAATACTTTTCACACCTAAATTAGAGGCAACAGCAGGCGTGCGGTACGACTATTTTGATACCGATGTAAGCAGTATCACACGGGTAAACTCGGGAAAAGAAAACGATGACTTAGTAAGCTTTAAAGGCAGTTTAAATTATAAATTTACCGATTTGTTAGTCGCTTATGCAAACTGGGGGCAGTCTTTTCATTCAAACGATGCCCGCGGCACTACCATTAATATTGACCCTGTTAGCCAACAAAATGCCGAAAAAGTAGATTTACTGGTAAAAAGTGAGGGTGCTGAACTAGGCCTGCGTTTTGCCGATGATCAAAACGTTAATTTATCAGCCGCTTTATGGTGGCTTACACTCGACTCAGAGCTTTTATTTGTAGGTGATGCGGGTAATACAGAGCCCAGTGATGCATCAAAACGTTATGGTCTAGAGCTAAGCGCGTATTATTGGATTAATGAACGCTTTAGCCTAGACATGGAAGCCTCGTTTACTCATTCAAGATTAAATATAAACTCTGACAAAAACTATATAGAAGGCGCAGTACCTGTTGTTGCAAGTGCAGGTTTAAATTGGCATATGAGTAAAATGTGGCAATCATCATTTAGAGTACGCCACATAGGTAAACGTACGCTTTCTGACTCTGGTGCTATTCGATCTGAACCATTAACGGTAGTTAATAGTGCTATTAGCTATAAACAAACTCACTGGAAAGTCGATTTTGAACTACTGAACTTATTTGATAGTACCGATCACGATATAGATTACTACTACGCTTCGCGCTTACCGGGCGAGCCTGCACAAGGTGTAGAAGATAACCACTTTCATCCTATTGAGCCTCGCACAGCCCGCTTATCAATTAGCTTATTGTTTTAACCGAGCAAAATACTCTATATAAAAACAGTGCACATATAAAAGCGCACCTTAATACATTTTTTAAGGTGCATTTCGCTGAGATGGTGCTGTTTTAAAACTTTTTAACATAGCGTGGGGATCTACGTTTTTACTATGCTGGCTGCTCGCCTGTGCCCACCACATCAGTTGGCTAAAAGTACGTGAATAATAATTAAACCACGATTTTTCTTCTTCGCCCTCTTGCATTGAACCATCGCTATTTAGCACCTCTTGCGCCTTTGGTACATGAACCATTGCAGAGACTGGCAAACACCCTAGTTCAGATAAAAAGGTACGTAAACTAATTGCCGCACGTAATCCTCCCCATTGCCCTGCCGAATAGGTGACAATAGCGCTTGGCTTGTACGAGAACAACGAGCTGCCAAAATGGTTTAGCAAATCAGCTAATGCCGGGCTCATACTATGATTGTACTCTGGGCTTACCATTATATAGCCATCGGCTTGGGTAATTTTATCTGCTAAGGCTGTTAAATGTGCTGGAGCTTGGCTTTTTGCATAGGCAAAATGAGGTTTAAATACATCCTCTGAAGGAAAGTCGAGCGCGTCTATAAGTTCAAACTCGTGCTCGCTGTAGCACTCGTTTAAACATTTGAGGCATGACTCAGCCACTCGCTCTCCTAATCGTGCTGGCTTAGGGGGTGTGCTATCTCTAACGGTGCCTAAAAAAACTAAAAATTTCATAAAAGCCTCCTTAATTGAGTGTTGTACCCACTATACCTTAAACCTAAAACATATTAAAAATGCGAGGCTTTTATTTGTTTGCACAATTTTTAGCACTCTAAACAAAAATTAATAAGGGTGGCACCCATCACTTACGCTTTAATGCTAACGCCAAGCCTACCCTCAATTAAATTGATAACTAACACCAAACCCTGCCCAAAATAAGGAGCGCAAATGCTCATCACCGCTATAGTGTGCAGCATCTTTGCTTATTGCAACGCTGTAACTGGCATAGCCAGATAGCATGACATTATTTAATAGTTGATAAGATAAATTAGCAGCAAGTTTTACGTTATTAAGGCCATTGTGGCCATCGCTTACATAACCACTATTAAAACCCGCCGCAGTTTGCAGCTCCAATCGCATTAAATCACTAAATGCATATTCTTTTGTAATTGCCAGCTCTATAAAAGAGCCGCTGAGCGATAACGAGTGGTAAATACTCGCCATTGCATGTATATCCCAATCATATGCATAGTTTATATCTAGGCTAAGCTCATTATCATGGGAATTTACTCCTTCCTCGCGTGCTTTTATATGGTTGTAACCTGCATACAAAGTTAGGTGTTCTGCAAGCTCAGTTGAATAAATAGCATTTAAATTTAGCTCATCGTAGTCATTATCAGTGCCTGTTGCTAACCAAGGGATAAACGTAAAGTCATTGTAATTTATTTCGCCCGCAATAGAGGCTAAAGCGCTACCGGGCAAGTTATCGCGCCCTTCTGTCACATAATGGCTTTCCCATAAAGGATGAATATGAAAATTTAATTTTTCATTTTCGTGGTCAGTGTGTGCAACGCTTTTTATATTCCCGCCTACACCTACCTCAAGCTCGTGTGGCGATTCATTCGCAGCGCTTTTACTCGTACCTAAAGCCAGCGACATAATGCAGAGCAAGTGAGAGATATTTAAATTAGTTTTCATTAAAAGGTCCAAAACCAAAAAGTTGCGCATAGTAGTGCTATATAACGAAGCTCAGCAATAAAAAGATGCCTTTTTAAACAATTTATTTAAAAAATGGCTCACATCATTAAAAAACTAAGTAACTTGCTCATTTTATAATCTATAAGGTAGGATAAAAATGAGAAACCAACAACGCACATGGCTGATTTATAAATATAACTCGCGCGTATTGTGCATTTAACAAGCAGGTAATCGTTTGGCTCTTTAAATCTATATATAAGTTGGTATCCTACGCGGCTTTTTGATAGTCATATTAAAATAATTACCCAGAGTTTAAGGTTAATTAGCCAAGGTGGGGCTCTCGCTGCATGGCACGTAAAGTGGCAGCAATCTAGGTTCAACGTAATAAAACGTTGTTCTAAATTTAAAAGCAAATATTAAGGTAACAGTATGCGATTTGGCCCAGGATTACTTGTAACAGCCGCATTTATTGGCCCCGGAACAATCACAACGGCAAGTGTTGCCGGTGCAAACTTTGGGTTTGCATTAATTTGGACATTACTCTTTTCGGTTATTGCCACTATTTTGTTGCAGTCTATGGCTGCTCGATTAGGAGTAGCAACAGGGCAAGATTTAGCACAAGCGTTACGTGCACACATTAAAACCCCTTATCTTAAAGCGCTTGCTAGTTTTTTAGTAATAAGTGCTATTGGTGTGGGTAGCGCTGCATATGAAGCCGGAAACCTCAGTGGTGCAAGTATGGGGCTAGTTGGTATTTTCCCGGGGGTAAGTGCACAAATATGGACGCCTTTAATTGCCGTATGTAGCGCTATTCTTTTATACAGTGGTAAGCACAAAGTGGTTGAAAATGCATTAATACTGCTGGTGATCCTTATGAGCCTGGTATTTATATCTACCCTAATTATGGCTGCGCCACCAATGGCTAAAGTACTCGCTGGGTTTATACCTACAATGCCAAGTGGCTCAATTACAACGGTATTGGCCCTCATTGGCACAACCATTGTTCCGTATAACTTATTTTTGCACTCTGGTGTTTTGGCAGCGCAAGATCATTCTAAAAGTGATAAAGACACTGTTATTAAACAAACTAACTTAGATACAGGTTTATCAATTACGCTAGGTGGGGTGATCACCCTTGCCATTTTATCAACCGCATCTGTTGCCTTTTATGGCACCGATGCCGGTAAAATTAGTGCAGCAAATATGGCCGTGCAACTTGAGCCATTACTTGGCGAAGCAGCGCATTACTTTTTTGCTATTGGCTTATTTGCCGCAGGATTAACCAGCGCAATAACAGCCCCATTAGCAGGCGCGTATGCGGTATGTGGCATGCTTGGTTGGTCAAGCGAAATGAGTAACACCCGTTTTAAAACAGTCGCCATTACAATTTTAGCTTTTGGTGCATTTGTGGCCTCACTGGGGCTTGACCCTGTTGCAGTAATTATATTTGCACAAGCTGCAAATGGATTACTACTACCCATAATCACCGCGTACTTGGTGTGGTTAGTGAATCAAAAATCAGTCATGGGAAAATACACCAACTCAACACTTTTAAATGTGGTTATATTACCCGTGCTACTACTCATTTTTTCGTTAAGTTGTTACAAGCTATCAGGGTTAATTTTTTAAAACCAATTACGTTTAACCATGGGCATGCCCATGGTTAAACATACAACCTGCGCTGCCTTGGCTGCTTTCAACTTGAATGGTGGCGTGTTCAATGTCAAAGTGGTCATGTAAATGGCTCTGTACTTCAATTAAAAAGTCGTTATTTAATGCGTTGTTGTCAGTTACTAAGTGCACAATAAGCGCAGACTCTGTGGTACTTAGTGGCCACACATGTAGCCCATGCACACCTGTTACATGCTCAATGCTTAAAAAATACTGCTTTAGTTTTTCTATACTAATATTTTTGGGTACGGCGTCTGTGGCGTAATTAAGCGAGTCTTTAAATAATCCCCACGTGCCAATAAACACAATCACGACAATACTCAAACTTACAACAGGGTCTACCCATTGCCAGTTTTTAAATAAAATAACAATGCCGGCAATTACCACACCTAAAGACACCGCTGCATCGGCCGCCATATGTAAAAAGGCACCTCTAATATTTAAATCGTGCTTTTGCCCTTGCACAAACAACAACGCAGTTAAGGTGTTAATTACCACACCAATAAGCGAAACCACTATAACCGTCATGCCTGTAACCGGCTGAGGGTTTTCAAAACGCTCTATGGCATGCCAGGCTATGCTAGCAAGGGCAGCCATAAGTAAAACAGAGCTCATTAAAGACGCTAACACCGTTGATTTTTTATAGCCAAAGGTGCGCTTGTCGGTAGCTGCTTTACTTGCCAAAACATTTGCCCCCCACGCAAGTAATAAACTAACCACATCGCTTAGGTTATGCCCTGCGTCGGCTAAAAGCGCGAGGGAGTTGGCAAAAAAACCGTACCCTGCTTCTATCACGACAAATATAAGATTGAGTAAAACGCCTATAGCAAACGCGCGATTATAGTGACTAATATGATGGCTGTGATCGTGACTCATGTTGCTCCTTACATAGTAAATAACTTGATTAACCTGAGCTGTGGAAAATCTATTTTTAGCGCTCACTGTTTTTAATTTATAAGGTTAATGAGGTATGTGTTCGGAAAAGTTTAAGTGTACCTAATAAATAAAACAGCCCATAAATACTGCATACAATTGAGCTTACAATCCAAAATACAATTGAGTTGTGATGAATGAACTGACTGGTTGTTACAAAAGGAGCGATTAATCCTGCTACCCCCCTTAGTAAATAAACACCTGTTATTAATACTAAAGCCGTTTTTAATAAAGGCAGCTTTATAATAACACCCGCGCCAGAGAGCGCATACATGCCCCATATAGCCAGTATGGCTGATATAATTAAAGTAACAAAGGTAGGATACGTACTTCCCTGCTCAGCCAACTGCGCCATGTGTTCGCCAGCACCAAAAAAGCGATACCAATCAGGGCCGCCAAAAATACAGGCAATATGTAAAAGTGACGCTATAAAACTTAAAACCCCTGCTATAACCAATAGCTTATTAAACTTCATATACTTATAGACCTAAGTTATTGGCTTAGGTAAGCAACAAAACCAATTAACGCTGCGTAAAAACTAAAACCAAGCAAACATATTAGGTAAACGTTTTTAGCTTTATTTGCCTTAAAGCTCATATAATCTTTAATGTCAGCTTTAAACTGACCAAAGGTGAATACGTTTAAAATTGCACAGCCGGTAGAGTACAAAATAAACCCTAAAATGGTTTCTATCATTAGCCACATAACAATATCTAAAGCAATGCTCATAACACTCATCCATTAAGTAATGTAAAAACAGCGTATCAAATCTATAGTTGATTATCAGCGTATTTATAGCGTTAAGGTGTAACAATAAATTTCGTAAGTCCTATTAATTGCCCCGACTCAGTTACCACTTTTACTTGCCACTTACCTTTAGCATCATGCGGAAAATTTACTTTATGAGTCCATGCTCTGTAGCCTTGTTTTCGCCCGCCATTAATATTGAGCGTAATTCTGTCGACCTCTTTTTTATTGTGTATCCATACATGAAATATTTTTTCGTTTAGGCCTCTTGGCGCTTTTACTGCGGTCCATGTGTATAATCCTTCATGATGAAGTGTATATAAATCAAGAGTATCAATGCTACCTAGTGGTTTTTTATGCTCAACATCTACTTTGTGCGCCAAGGTAATATCGGTTAAACGCAGTGCTGCTGGCGGAACATAACTGCGAAGCTGCCAAACCCCGGCGCTTATTGCGCATAAAATTAAAACTAAAATAGGAAAACGCCACCAGCGCGCATCAGGCATTAAGTTTGTTAAGCTAGGTAAAGTAATAAGCACTGAGGTTACAAGCGCAATTGCTAAGCTTTGGCTCGTAGTTAGGTTTAATAAAATAGGTAAAGTAACAAGCAAAACCACAAATAAGGCAAAGTTATGAAATACTGTAAACAGCGTGCGGTTTTTAGCTAACTTTTTATAGTAAAATGGATCTATTACCGATATAAAGGCACATATAATAATCAGCGATGTAAATAATGCTTGTGGGTGATCCCACTGGGTAACCGCTAAAAAAAACGGTAACGCAAAAAATAGGCTTTCTTGCTGCACCATTTGCAGTGCAAAGCGCATTACATTGGGAGATACGGCTACCCCAAAGCGCTCTTGTACTTTATCGCGTAGCCAGTTGTCGATGATCAACCAAAACCAGCTCACCAGTAAAACAATGGCAATAACCTGCGAGAACGACTCTTTTCTATCGACCATTACATAGCTTGCAACACCTGAGCAAAACGCCAATACAGCCAATAGCCCTGGTCGCTTTTGCATTGCCACTATAAATTGAGTAATGAGGTTTTTTAGTTTGTTCATTTATTTTAGTGTCCGTACATAATGTACTTTATTATTATCAAGTTAGTTAAGTCAGTGTAACTAAGCGTAGATGAACAACACATAGATGCCTGCAGGTATTATTTTTAGTTGTTGCATTAAAAACCACTCCCTTTTAACCGCTATTTTAATAAATAAGTGCCTATAACTCGCCGTAAAACTACAGTAATTTTTAAAACTGTAACTTTAAGCGTTAATTAAAATAAGGGCTACAGCCGTGCCTGAATTTTATTAATGCGTAACGTGAAATTACCACAACAAACACATCTAGACGTCTAAATACCTATAAATTATACACTGCACTATTTTTTTACATGCCCAAACACAGGTTTATGTTCTCTGAGTAACACATTTAATTTATATAAATGAATCAAACTCATGTTTTATGTGAAATTAAACCGTTTTTATTAAAGCACCAATCAACGTATAAATTATCCATCGGCCAGCGCTTATAAGCATTAAGCCTGTTTATTACAAAACCACCCTTTGAGCACGCTAAAGGCTCAGGTTTTAAATATACAATATGGATAGAGTCACCATGAGTAAAAACATTACATTTAATATTAAAAGTCAGCGCCTTGATGAAAACTACCAACCCGCTGAAAACACCCGTATTACCACTAATTTTGCAAACTTAGCACGAGGTGAACACCGCCAACAAAACTTAAGAAAAGCGCTAAATATGATCAACAACCGCTTTAACACCCTTGCTAATTGGGATAACCCAACCGCTGAGCGCTACAGTGTAGAGCTTGAGATTATTTCTGTAGATATTGGTTTAGATGAAAACAGCCAAAGCTTTCCTTCTATAGAAATATTAAAAACAAATATTATTGATACCAAAACAAACAAGCGCATAGAAGGTATTGTTGGTAATAACTTTTCATCGTACGTTCGCGACTACGACTTTAGCGTGTTACTTCAGCAACATAATAAAAATAAACCACAATTTAGTATTCCCGATAATTTTGGTGAGCTGCATGGTAAATTATTTCAATCGTTTGTAAGCTCAAACACCTATAAGCAACACTTTAAAAAACCACCGGTAATATGCCTCAGTGTGTCAGATAACAAAACCTATCATCGCACTGCCAACGAGCATCCTATTTTAGGCATTGAATACCAACCAAACGAATCTTCGTTAACAGAGCAATACTTTAAAAAAATGGGCCTACAAGTGCGTTACTTTATGCCTGCAAATAGTGCCGCACCTTTTGCCTTGTTTTTCTTTGGTGACTTACTAAACGATTACACCAACCTTGAGCTAATAAGCACCATTAGCACTATGGAAACCTTTCAAAAAATTTATCGCCCAGAAATTTATAACGCCAATGCCAAAGCGGGTAATGCCTTTAAGCCTAATTTAAAAAATGTCGACCACTCACTCACGCAAATTATTTACGACAGAGATGAGCGCAGTAAATTAGCCGCCGAGCAAGGCAAGTTTGCTGAAGAGCATTTTATAAAACCGTATAAATCAGTGCTTGAGCAATTTACAACAGCAAACGTTTAACCTTATTTTAATAAAGGGTCACTCTTATTATGAAAACATTATTACCTACCTCTACCGCAGGCAGTTTACCAAAGCCCTTATGGCTTGCAGAGCCAGAAACCCTTTGGTCGCCGTGGAAGCTTCAAAACAACGAGCTTATTGAAGGCAAAAAAGACGCCCTGCGTATTGCACTTCACTCACAACAACTCGCTGGTATTGATATAGTGAGCGATGGCGAGCAAACACGCCAACATTTTGTAACTACATTTATAGAGCACCTTAACGGTGTTGATTTTGAAAAACGAAAAACCGTAAAAATACGCGACCGTTACGATGCAAGTGTCCCAAGCGTAGTGGGCCCTGTTAGCCGCCAAAAACCTGTATTTGTAGAAGACGCTAAGTTTTTGCGCTCGCAAACTAACCAACCTATAAAGTGGGCACTACCCGGCCCAATGACCATGATAGATACACTTTATGACGACCACTACAAAAGCCGCGAAAAACTAGCCTGGGAATTTGCCAAAATACTCAACCAAGAGGCCAAAGAACTAGAAGCCGCAGGCGTAGATATTATCCAATTTGATGAGCCCGCGTTTAATGTATTTTTTGATGAAGTAAACGATTGGGGCATTGCCTGTTTAGAACGCGCAATTGAAGGGTTAAAATGCGAAACTGCTGTGCATATTTGTTATGGCTACGGCATTAAAGCCAACACCGATTGGAAAAAAACACTCGGCAATGAATGGCGCCAGTACGAAGAAGCTTTTCCTAAATTACAGCAATCAAATATTGATATTATCTCACTTGAGTGTCACAACTCACACGTACCTATGGACTTACTTGAACTGATCAGAGGTAAAAAAGTAATGGTAGGCGCTATTGATGTAGCCACCAATGAAATAGAAACACCCGAAGAAGTAGCCACTACTTTACGCAAAGCCCTACAATTTGTAGATGCAGACAAACTCTACCCCTGCACAAACTGCGGCATGGCCCCGCTTTCACGCGAAGTTGCAAACGCTAAGCTTAATGCATTGAGTAAAGGCGCGGAAATAGTAAGAAAAGAGCTATTAGTGCAGTAGTAAATTTAGTTATAGCGCATTATTAAATTTTATAAATAATGCGCTTAACTCATATTTATAAAAAACTGCATTAATTACTAAAAATCACTTCTAACTATTTAATAAAACAAAATATAATATAAAGAGCTACACTATCGCCCCCCCACTACTACATCATTTCAAATTTCTACACTTGAATTACAAATAATCATACTGTAATACTTAGTATGTAACATTAAGTCTCTACTTTAAGCAGTACAAAGTAAGTATATTTTTACATAAAACATGATTAAAGGACTAGTTATGCTGAATAATGTTAAAAATCTAAAAAAAATTAAAACTAGAATACATCATAAGTACGCAAAAACTTTAAACACGTTAAATGCTGAAAAAGATCTTAAAAAATTAATTGATAGTAAGGATGTCATTTCTTTTGATATTTTTGACACTGTTATTGTTCGAAAAATACTTAGCCCCAGTGATATATTTAGGATAGTTGAAAGTATATATAGAAAAAAATATGGAGAGCTTAGTTTTAACTTCTCAGAAATAAGAAGTAAAGCTGAATCAAAAGCGAAAATAAAACTAGATAAAATTTGTATAGGATTATCTGAAATATACGAATATATTAGGTCTTCTTATGACTTAGATATAGAAACGATCAACAAGCTAAAGTTATTAGAAATAGATATTGAGCTAAAGCTATGTACGAAAAATGAATATATATTCTCATTCTATCAGTACTGCATTGAATGTAATAAACAAATCATTTTCACTTCTGACATGTACCTTCCCGAGACCGTTATAGGTGAAATCCTTCATAAAAACGGCTACACAAAATACCACTCACTCTTTGTTTCATCTGTTATAGGTAAGTCAAAGTCACAAGGTGCAATATACCCTCATATCATCAACTCTCTCTCCTGTAGAGCATCTCAGATTCTACATATTGGAGATTACTTCTATGCGGATGTAATAAACTCTTCTAAATTTGGTATAACTCCATATTTTTATCAAAAAACTAGCGAATTGGGCTTTAAAAAAAATGAGTTCAACATTCTAAGGAAACTTTATGATAAAGAATTATCAATTTCCGATTCGATTTACTTTGCAACCATATTCAATAAACACTTTACACATAGAGCGACTAAAAAAGAAATTACCTCTTATGAGTTTGGTTACACATATTGCGGGATACTCTATTTAGGTTACATAAAATGGTTAACGAAGCAAGTTAATGAACAGGGTATTAAAAAGGTGTTTTTTCTCGCTCGTGATGGTTACATGATGCATAAAATATATAATATGATTAATAAATCAAGCCATGTGCCCCCTAGTGAATATATGTATGCCTCACGTAGAGCAATTAACATACCGACTATACAGGATAGTTTAGATTCATTTTCAATGAATATACTTTGTAATTTTATTCCTAATTTAAATGTAGAAGACTACCTTAATAGAGTTCATCTTAAGGCTGACAGACATATAGAGAAAATACAACGTGCTGGATTTATAGATAAAAAGCATATAATTAAAACTGAAGATGACAAAGTAAAGTTAGCTACACTTTTTCAAAGTTTATCAGCTGAAGTGTGTAAAAACACCGCCATCGAAAGAGATGTTTTAGTAAAGTATTTAGACAAAATAGGTTTTACTAAAACTGAAAAAATCGCCATTGTTGATATAGGGTGGCGAGGAACAACTCAACACTCGTTAGAGAAGTTAATGTCCTTCATGGATAAGTCACCAGAAATAGTGGGGTATTACTTAGGAACATTTAGCAAAGCGAAAGAGTTTGTTGATAAAGGTCTAGCCATGTCTGGCTATAGCTGCAATTTATCTCTTCCAAAGTGGAATTATGATGTTTTGAATAACTGCGTAGAGATGTTTGAATTTATTTTTTCTGCGCCACACGGTTCAGTTATTAACTTTGAAGAGAATAATGGAGCCATCAAACCTGTATTCGAAAGCGCAAATATATCAGCCAAAAAATCTCAGATGATAAGTGAGCTACAAAAAGGGGCTGAGGACTTTGTAAGAGATTTTACAGAGGTTGAAGCAGCCACTATTGAGGTTGATATTGATGCAAAGTCGGCTTTAAGTCCAATTTCAAGACTATTAAACTCCCCTACTTATAACGAAGCAGTGTATTTTGGTAACCTAACACATACTGAATACATAGGAACAAAAAATTATGATAGATACTTTGCTAAAGTAACTGAGCCTTGGTGGGCCCTGCTTAACCCAATAAAAACAAGAAAAATATACTACTCGACAGTTTGGAAAGCCGGACTCAAAAAAAGATATTTGAGGCTTTAGCGAAATTAACGAGTTTATTGAGAGCGTACAGAATTCTGTGTAAGACTAACCTATGACGCTTTCTTGTTTCTTTCAACACCATGACTCAAATAAGCCAACTGCAGCAGCGCCATTTATTTCATGTATTTATAGCCGTTCATCTAAAACTACAAAAATAGCATGAGTATGCTAAGAATCAGTTATTAAGTATTCTGAGTTGTCCAAAGTGAGACCATTTACTTCATAAGTTGTAGCGGCACAAATTAGACTCTAGGCACAAATTAGACTCGACACCCACTATAATTTAACGAACCGAACTGTGTCCCTAAATATGTTGCGTCAAGTAGCCGCTACTTTACGCCAAGCCCTGCAGTTTGTATATGCCGATAAACTCTACCCCTGCACAAACTGCGGCATGGCCCCGCTTTCGCGCGAAGTTGCAAACGCTAAGCTTAATGCATTGAGTAAAGGGGCGGAAATAGTAAGAAAAGAGCTATTAGTGCAGTAAAGCTTGCTTTAAAAACTAGCTATGTAATTAAAACCAGCGCACTTATTTTAAAATTAAGTGCGCTGGTTGAGTTAATTATTTTAGGATTTAAGTAACACGCAAAAGTCATCCCACGGTAATGGCCGCGATAAATAGTAGCCTTGTGCCCAATCACAACCAAGTTCTTTGAGGTAAGTCATTTGTGCTTCGGTTTCAACACCTTCAGCAATCACTCTAAGATCGTAAAGCGGACAAAAATTGTGGGTTGAAATGTGTAGCGAATCGAAGCGAAACATAACCCACTGTTTTTGTTACGTTTAAACGCCTTTTTATAGCAATTTCAGCCACAACATTTTTTATGTTTTTTACTAGAGCCACAATAGCAATAATCATTGCGCCCTGTGTTTTTAACAGCAAGTGCTTGGATTTGTGGGTATAAAGCCTGACAACTGCCATTAATATCTTGAATTTCTGAGCATGAATTATCAAAGCCCATTAACCTAAGCTCATCGTGTCTTTTATGTAGGTCTAGGTAATTATCTAAAACTTCATCGTCTACCAACGGAATGAACCTGCTAGGCAAATATTCATTTTGAATAAGTTGATCTATTGAATTGTCAGGAGAAAACTTAGCAGTATTTTTCCTATTTTCATTTAAAGTTACACATAAAAAAGAGTTGTCACTTTTTTTAACTAAAGCATGTGCGGTAAGTTGTATCGCTACATTACCTATAACAGTTATTAACCAACCAAACTGAAGTTCATCACCATGATTTTCAATGTACTTTGTAGTATTTTTTAAGCAATTTAACTCTTTCGAGTATTCTTGCCTTTCAATTGCAATAGGAGATAAATACTTTAACCCAGCTCTTTTAAGTAAGTCATCGGATATAGTTTTAGGATCAAACTTTCGCATCAAATTGCATACTCCATTATCGCTATAACGCGGAGGTTTTGGCGTCAGACTGGAAGCGCTTGTCAGGCATACTTATCGACTAGCTCTGCAACAAAAGGCCAAGAATGCTTACATAGCTCAACATCGCGATCTCTAGATGGAGACTTTTGTCCATGCATGAGATTACAACGTACTTGATAAATGAACATCAATATAGATTTAAGTTTGGCTAATGGACAGTCTGAAGAATTATAACTATCTATATCTCTTTGAGAGTTTCTTCCGTTACCGCGCATATCTATAATTGGTCTAGACATGAAATATGTGATTTCTGTTTGGTGGTTGTCGATTAATTTCTGAGCTGTACCCACATCAACATTAGCATCAATGAATTGTTTGATTGCTTGAATTTCTGAATTTGATTGATGAGCACTGTATAAATTATTGAAGCCCATCCAACAATTGCTCAAGCAATCCATTGGATCATCATGGTTCAAACCTCTTTGTAAACACTCTAAAGATTTCACTGAACCTCCTTGTATGCCTACGCCCAAATAATGCGCGCACAGCGCGCTGACTGTGTGTGCCAAACTGCGAGCTTGCGAGCCAGGCACACACTGGCTTAGCGCTGAGCGTCGTGTTAATTTGCTTGTTAGCTCTCGTTACCAAATGTACTTCCTGTAATCAAGGATCCTACCAGCCACTTCACAGGCCTCACACCTAACTATCCAGCCCAACAATGCTTTTTTGCCGACAATGTTTCCTTGACAAATTGGGCATTTTTCATCTGCAACAGCGCTCGGTAATTGCCCACTGCTTTTACGAGAAAAAGCTGAACAAAATGCAAGGAATTCGTCGCTTAGGCTCCAGTAGAGCTCGCCTGATATTTCATAGCAAAATTTAGTAAACCTAATCTGCTTATTTGTGGCTTTTTCCTCTGGGCTTGAGCTCATCTTTGCATCTATAGCAGCGTTAATGCTTCGGTAACGTTCAGGCCACTTTTCTCGGTCGATCATTTCTTGGCAATCAAGAAGCTCTTCCATTGAATATGTTGAATAATCTGGCTCACTCATGCTCCCCTCCGAGAGAGAATTATTAAATTTGACACCCACTATAAATCAGCGAACTGAACTATGCCTAGATTCTAATTGGAAGTGCACCACCTAATTCATTATAGACTTCATTTGGTGTTTTAAATCCTAAACATTTTCTAGGGCGATTATTTAGTTGCTCCTCTACCTTTTTTAATTGCTGATGGCTTACTTTGCTAAAGTTTGTTTTCTTCGGATAATACCTTCTAATTAACCCATTTATTTGCTCTACAGCACCTTTTTCCCAACTGTGATAAGGCTCACAAAAATAAGATTTATTTTTCAAAATGGCTTCTACTTTTTTAAACTCCGTATTTTCAGAGCCATTGTCATAAGTTATCGATAAACAAGAGCTTGGTGGGTAAATAGATAGTTTTTTACATATTGCATTCGATGTCGCTAGAGCTTTTTTAGATGATAATTTAGTGATGTGACACACTCTAGAAACTCGTTCAAGTAACACATTCAGCGCACATTTTCTGTCGCTAGATTCAACAGAGTCACTTTCCCAATGCCCAACGTTTTTTCTGAGATTAATGTCATCTGGTCTGTCTAAAATACTACATCTTTGACCCCAAACTGTTTTCGTTTTACGGGTTGGATATTTTTTCTTACGCTTTTTATGTTGCCTAGCTAAATATACAATAAGTGATGTTTCATTCTTGTATATATATTGATAAATGGCCTCGTGAGATACGCTGGGTAAGGTTTTATCAAATTTTATTCGTCCAGCTATGATCTCAGGACTCCACCCAAGTTTGAGTTTATCTGCCACATAGCGTTGAGCTTCAACAGACTTAAGCTTAACTCGCTTAGCTCTCTCCCTTACCCTTACTTCATAATACATTTGAGCTGGATGAGGGTAATAAGTTGGTACGTAATAATCATATTTATTACGCTTTAGCTCTCGGCTAATAGTGCTATGTGAGCGATTTAGTAATCGGCTCACCTCACGTATTGATTTTTTTTGGTAATGATACCACTCAAATAAACGACAACGTTCAAAGTTAGATAAATGTGAATATTGGGTACCCATGGCACACCTCCTGAACTTATAGTTTAGTAAAGGTGGTGCACTTCGACCTTGAATCTGGCGTACGCAAAGAGCAAAATTTAAGATGGGTGTCTTGTTTATTTGTTAGCCATCTTGGCTCTAATGGGGTTTAAATCGACATAGGCCATACACGCTGCAATTGCGGCTTCATCAAGTAAAGCTTGCGATTTGAATCTACCCTCCCAAAACCTCCCTGTGCAGTTATCTTCTTTATTTGCTCTACGCGCTATATTTTCATTTAATAGGCGCATAAACCAGCTGATACTTGCTAAACGTTCTCGGTATTGTTTTACCGTTTGATTGAAAAAGATGAGCTCAACTTTACTTAGCTTCTCGCCTTGTATGTATTTTTGCGTTAACAATGTGCCTTTACAGAGTTTATGCCACAAACCTTTTAAAGGCATTTTTCTGAATTTAGTCGCTAATTTTGTGTTAGTTGTTCCATCCCCATTTTCTAAATTAATCACTTCTTCAGCAACCATCATAGGGTTAACACCAAACTCAGTAGCATAAATATACAGATCTAAATAAAAGAGTTCACTTACTCGACTTTTTAAATCATCATCAAATCTCAGTAAGCTTTTAAAGTCCGCTAGTTGCTCTGGAGTAATTGAAATATCCCCATGCTTCAATTTAACCGTGTAATTATTCGACATATGCCAAATCCTTTTAAATGCCTAACGCCAGCCATCACGCGCTCGTCGCGTGGATGGCCTTGTTAGCATCCGTTACCTCATGTTGGCTAAACACTTGAACTCCATGCCTGCGCAGCAACGCGACTGTAACCCCAATACCCGGAGACCGGTTACCTGAAAAGCTACCATCGTAGATAAAAGAACTACCACAAGAAGGGCTAGACTCAGCCAGTACCGCTATCTCAATGTTGAACTTTTTGCACAGCTCCAAGGCAATAGAGGCACCTGCAATGAAATCTTCGGTGACGACATTTCCGCCTTTTTCAACAACGTCGGTTTCACCATCTAACACCATGTTACCGTTACCTCGGAAAATCTCCGCAGGTTTCCTGGGGATACTCATCCCGGCCTCAACTTCCGGGCAGACTGGAACGACCCACCCTTCGGATACCCATTTCTCAACAAGTTGATCATGCACCGAAAGGCTTCCACCGTCATATCTAACCTTTCTCCCTAAAAGGCAGGCACTCATTAATACTTTTCTCAAATTACTACCCCGTAGGATTGTGGTGTGTTGCTAACGCCTCATTCAGAGGCAAAAAATAGTTGGTTAAAATTAGCGACGCAGGAGCAAAAACCAACTGTTTTTTGTACTTTGAAATGACTTGTTAGGCTACGATTTCCGTAACAATTTCAGTTTTTACTGAGTTAGCAATAAAACATTGGTCATGTGATTGATGGTGCATTTTTTCAAGTTGCTCCATCGTTGGTTTTTTATCACCCGAAAACTGAACATGTGGTCTAAGTGTAACTTTAGTCATTGAAATTTTACCATCGCTATCTTTCTCCATAATACCTACAGCATCGTCTACATATGAATCTACAACATATCTTCTTTTGGCTGCGATTGATAAGAAAAACAACATGTGGCAACTAGAAAGAGACGCAACAAATGCTTCTTCTGGGTCTACATTTGCTTCAACGGAATAAGGTAAAGGAACTACGTGAGGTGAAGAAGAGGCTTGAACGGTTACACCACCATCAAAAATCCATTCATGGCCTCGGCTATATTTGTTATCAACATAACTTTCAGTGCTACCTCTAACCCAATTGATTTTGGCAAAATACTCTGACATTTGAACTCCGTATATGAAAGTAGCCTAACGCTCGCCTAAACGGCGAGCAACTTGTTGCGAGTCCAGCGGCCGTAGGCCGCGATGTTTAAGGCGATTGTTAGAGCTCACAGCTTGATGACTGCCAACATATCTTCACCATCTTCATCCAACCCCACTTCCTGAAAGCCAAAACTTGAATAAAAATTTTTGGCCACTGGGTTTTCAGGGTCATAGCAAATTTCTATTTCTTTTACTTTGTCACTGGCTTTGATTTCATTGAGCGCCAAATTTAGTGCAACTCTGCCAATACCAGATTGTTGATAGCGTTGATCCACCATAAAGCGCCAGATAGAAACTTTTTCAGGCGTTTCAGATACCCACATGAAAAAACCGACAGGCTTATCGTTCTGATAGATAGCTCTGCAGGTATGCCCTTGGCAGTAATGTGATTCAACCAAAGACCACATATTGCTCGCAACATATTCCTGTTGCTCATCCGTGACATCTAAGTCACATACGTCTTCATAATTTGAACTTGTAATCTCTTCCAATGTGATATTCATGACTTTCCTTAGCTCTAACGCCCATTTAAGGGGCTGATAATTGTTTGCTATAATGTGTAGCGAAGCGAAACCGAGCAAACTGTTAGCAGTCCCGCTTTAAATTCTTGTTAGCTTTCAATTGTTTGGTCTTTGTAACGCCTGATGAAAGCTTCACCCAACTCTTCTTGTTCCCAGTGATATTTTACAATAGAACCACTTTCGCTGAATTTACCCCAACCCCAGCCTTCTTCTACGAAGTTAAAGTAGAGACAACTGCCATTTAAAATCGCTACAACCCAAAAGTCATGTTCAAAATCGTATTGTTTCTGTTTCCATTTCACAGGTTGGATTTTGCACTTCACCCACGTTTTCAGGGTTTCAAATTCAGAGTCGCTAATTGCAATATCGGCTTCAGCTAATTCTTGATTCACTTCATCGAAGGTTAAATTTGACTGCATACTATCCTTGAAAGCTAACAATTTTGTCTACGACATTTGTCGTTTTATAAACCGACAAATGTCCATATATTACAATGCATTTATCTTAACCATCAAATAAACACCTGTAAACAATTAGTTAACTGAAAATTATTTATAATCAGTGCGAAAATACACCGAAATGGTAGAGATCAGTAATATTGGACAAAACAATATGCACTGTCTATATATACAGTTAAATTTTGCTAGAGATTCATATCATGAAATCACCTTTTTTAGCTATGATAGCCGAACAAATGTATCTAAAGCATTATGCTAAAAGTACCATCAAAGCGTATTTATACTGGATAGCTTCGTTTATTCGATTTAACTCTATGAGGCACCCAACAACAATGGGAAATAATGAGGCCGAACTTATTTTGAATCACTTAGTCAACCAAAAAAAGTGGCTCCTAACACTCAAACCAAGCCTTAAATGCGTTGAGCTTATTATTTAAAGAGGTGATTCAAAAGCCACTCTTATTAGGTATTTTTTAAAACAAAAAAGCACAGCCCACAAGCGCCATGCTTTTTAAATCAATCTTAACCTAGTTCGGTTTACAAACGAATACCGCCGTCTATTTCTACCACGCGACCTGTAAAAAAGTCGTTTTCGATTATGTATTGTGCGGTATGGGCAATTTCGTCGCTTTCGCCTAAACGCCCTACGGGTGTTACTGCCAGCATGCGTTGTTTGGCTTCGGGTTTCATGGCGTCGGTCATAGCGGTGCTTATTACACCTGGTGCAATAGCGCCTACGCGTATACCAAAACGGCCAAGCTCTTTAGCCCACGAGGTGGTAAGTGCCACTACGCCTGCTTTTGATGCCGCGTAGTTTGTTTGGCCTATGTTACCTGCGCGCGCTACGCTCGACATATTCACTATTACGCCGCCTTTGCCTGATTCAATCATGTGGCTTGCAGCTTCGCGCCCTGCTAAAAATACGCCAGTGAGATTTACATCAATCACTGATTGAAATTGCTCAAGTGACATTTTTTTAACCACTTTGCCGTCTTTTGTTTTTATAAACATGCCGTCGCGTAAAATACCAGCGTTGTTTATAAGCACGCCAATGTGGCCAAAATCGCTTTTAATGGTATTAAATACGTTTTCTACTTCGCTCTCAACCGTTACGTTTGCGGCGTAGCCTTTAATAGTGCCAGATACACCTTCCAGCTGTGTTAGTTTCTCGCACGCTGTGTTTAATAACTCTTGCGCCATATCTATAAGTGCGATGTTAGCGCCCATAAGGGCAAATTTTTGCGCCATTGCAAAGCCTAAGCCTTGTGCGCCACCGGTTATTACTACCGTGTTATTTTTAATTTCCACGCCTTGCTCCTACTTAGAAAACAGTTTAAAAATGGCGCTAAAATCATCACTGCCAGCACCTTGGTGCTGTAGCATAGTGTATAAATTTTTAGCCATTGAACCCATTGGGGTTGAAGAATTACTTTGCTGCGCGGCTTCCATGGCAAGCCCTAAATCTTTAGCCATTAAATCGACCATAAAGCCAGGTTTGTAATCGTTACTTGCAGGGGCTGCATCCATTACACCTGGGCATGGGTTGTAAAGTTCAAGGGTCCAGTTACGGCCAGAGCTTGCAGTCATAATGTCGCTGAGTACTTTTGCATCTAGCCCATTATTAATACCCATTTGCAGGGCTTCGCTCGTACCTGCCATTAAAATACTGAGAAGCATGTTGTTGCATATTTTTGCAACTTGTCCTGCGCCAATATCGCCTGCATGAAATATGTTTTTACCCATATCATTAAGCACAGGTTGTGCGGTATTAAACGCGGCTTTACTACCACCAACAATAAACGTAAGCGTGCCTGCGGTTGCTCCAGCAACACCGCCCGATACCGGTGCATCTACAAAGCTAATACCCTGCTCGCCAAGTGCGCTGCCAACCACACGGGCCGACTCTGCATCTATTGTTGAGCAATCTATCACTAAGGTGTTTTTGCTAAGTACCTTAATTAAGCCGCTATCATCGTTATTGCCTAAATAAAGTGATTTAACATGTTTGCCCGCAGGTAACATACTAATAAGTATATCGGCATTGGTTGCACATGCATTTGCATTTTCAGCTGCGTGTGCGCCTTTACTTGCAAGTTCATTTAAGACCGACTGGTTTAAATCAAATGCTGTAACATTATGGCCGGCTTTAATTAAGTTAGCCGCCATAGGGCCGCCCATATTACCTAAGCCGATAAAACCAATATTGAGTTTAGTCATCGTCTTTCCTTTATGTGTGTTGGGGTGTCTAAGCCATTGAGTGGGTGATTTTCGCCAAAACGGTTAGCAAAAAAGCTCTCTATTATGGCTTGTGGTACATCATTCAGTGTTTTGTATTGCCAATTAGGCGCGCCGTCTTTATCTATTAATAGTGCTCTTACGCCTTCTTGAAATTCACCTACTTCGCCAGCGCGTACCGACATACCCAGCTCCATTTTAAAACACGCTAGTAAGCTTTTTCCTTTACTGGCTTTTAGCTGCTCACTTACTAGCGCGCAACTTAGTGGGCAACCATGCTTAAGTGACTTTTGGGCGCGTTGCAGCCATTTATCGTCTGTAGCTAGGCCTAAAATATAATCAACTTGCTCTTGTAGCGTATTAAGTTCAGCTAATTTTTGAATGGTTGCTAAGTTAGCTTTAATATTGCCTTTGGGCATACGCGCAGATTGGTTATCTAAATCGGTTAATAATTTAGTCAAACGCTCATGATTTAAACTTGCGGTTTTGCCCCACTTAGCCGCTAAAATTTGCGCTAGCATGGCATCATATTTAGTGCTGTCGATAAAGTGATCGGCAAGCGATACAAAGCGTGCATCTTCACAATTAATAGAGGCCGATGTTAGCCCTAAAAATAGCCCCACACCTTGTGGCATTTTATGTAAAAAGTAACTACCGCCTACATCTGGGTATAAGCCTATGGTTTGCTCTGGCATAGCAATGCGCGATGTTTCGGTTACTACGCGGTGGCTAGCACCGGCCATTAGGCCTAAACCACCGCCCATAACAATGCCATTACCCCATACTAAAAGTGGTTTTTCGTAGCAATGAATAAGGTAGTCAAGCTGGTACTCTAGGGTAAAAAAGTCTTCCACTAAGCTTGTTGGTTTTCCTTGCGCCATTGCATGATGAAGACTCACTACATCGCCACCAGCGCAAAATGCTTTATCCCCTGCGCCTTTTAACAATACCATTGCAATTGCATCATCGCTTTGCCAAGCTCGCAGCTGCGGCTCAAGTAATTTGATCATGTCAAAATTAAGGGCGTTTAATGCTTTAGGTACGTTGAGTGTAATAACCCCAATTAAGCTGCCGTTTGCTGCACTTGCCGTTTCAAATAGCACGGGGTCGTCGGCATTATTTAATAACGTTAAATTACTCATTACCCATTTACCCAATTTGCGCGGCGTTTTTCTAAAAAGGCATTAACGCCCTCTTGTTGATCTTGTGTATCAAACAGCCCAACAAACAATTCACGCTCAAGAGGCAATACGCTTGTCATAGGTTGATGGCGGCCTTTTTGAATTAGTGTTTTACATGCAGCTACCGAGCTTGGGCTTTGTTCGCTTACTTGATTGGCAAGTTTTAACGCCGCTGCAAAGCTTTCCCCTTGTGGGACTACTTCCTCTACTAAACCAATTTGCAGGGCTTTATCGGCTTTTAAGCGCTCGCCACATAAAATCATGCGTTTTGCCCAGCCTTCGCCTACAAGCCATGCTAAATTTTGTGTGCCACCCGCGCACGGTAATAAACCCACTTTTGCCTCTGGCAGTGCCATTTGTGCCTGCTCTTCTGCTATACGAATATCACACGCAAGCGCTACTTCTAACCCGCCGCCCATGGCATAACCGTTAATGGCCGCAACCGACACCCCTGTAAAATTAGTCAGTGCTTCAAATGCTTCGCCAAATACACGCGACATATCAGCGGCAACGCCTTTATCGCCACTAGCAAATACGTTTAAATCGGCACCGGCGCTAAAAAACTTCTCGCCTTCGCCGGTAAGCACTAAGGCATAAATGTTTTTGTTGCTATTAAGCTCGTTAACTTTGTTTTTTAAATCAATTAAGGTGTCTTTTGTCCAGGTATTAGCTGGTGGGTTAGACATAGTTAAAATAGCAACATGGCCTTCGGTAGTCAGTTCAATACTCGGGTTAGATTGTGACATAACTTGCTCCTTATAAAACGTCGCTTGCAGACTCGGCTAAAATACGGCGCGCTATAATTACACGCATAATTTCGTTAGTGCCTTCTAAAATTTGATGAACGCGTACATCACGTACATGGCGCTCAAGCGGGTATTCTTTTATGTAACCGTAACCACCATGTACTTGCAGTGCCTCGTTACACACGTTAAAGCCAACATCGGTGGCAAAACGTTTAGCCATGGCGCAGTAGGTAGTTTTTTCACTATCGCCGGTATCAAGTTTAAATGCCGCAAGCCTTACCATTTGGCGTGCAGCTACAAGTTCGGTGTTCATATCTGCAATTTTAAACTGCAACGCCTGAAACGCAGCTAAGGGCTTACCAAATTGAGTGCGCTCTTTTAAGTACTCTTTTGCTGTGTTTAGCGCAGCTTGTGCAGTACCAATTGAGCATGTGGCAATATTAATACGCCCGCCATCTAAGCCTTGCATGGCAAATTTAAAGCCTTCCCCCTCTTTACCTAATAAGTTATGCGCCGGAATACGCACATCTTCAAAACTAATTAAGCGTGTTGGCTGTGCGTTCCAACCCATTTTTTCTTCTGCTTTACCGTATTCAACACCTTGTGCGTCGGCCGGGACTACAAATGCCGAAATACCCGCTGCGCCTTCGCCGCCTGTACGCGCCATTACCACTAAAACTTCAGTTTCACCCGCACCCGATATAAACATTTTTGAGCCGTTAATAACGTACTCATCACCTTCAAGTACGGCTTTTGTTTTTAGTGATGCCGCATCTGAGCCCGCCCCTGGCTCTGTTAAACAATAAGAGGCAAGTAGCTCGCCCATTACTAGTTGCTCTACGTATGTGTCTTTAACTGCATCTGTACCAAAACTAGCTACCATCCACGTGGCCATATTATGAATAGTTAGCATGGCCGTTGTAGCTGTACAGCCCATCGCAAGCTGCTCAAATATAATGCTTGAATCTAAACGTGATAAACCAAGGCCGCCGGCTTCCTCTGGCGTGTATAAACCGCAAAAGCCAAGCTCGCCCGCCGCTTTAATCGTATCTTTAGGAAAAATATGCTCGCGATCCCACTTTGCTGCATGTGGAGCAAGTTCTGATTCTGCAAATTGGCGTGCAGTTTCTGCAAAGGCTTGTTGATCTTCTGATAAGTTAAAGTCCATGGTAGACCTCTTTAATTGTGTTGTTAGTGTGTCCCATTAGGGTAAATGAGTGAAGAGCGGCAAAGGCTGATGTGTGTGTTCTAGTTGCTTGTCAGCGGGTTTAGCCTTTGCGCCCTTCTTTATTATTATTTTTGAGTGTGTTTATTTTAAATTAATGCTCATGTTTGGACCTGAAGCGATGTCGTCTTCAAACCAACGTGAGGTAATGGTTTTAGTTTCTGTGTAAAAACGTATACCTTGCTTACCATAAGTGTGTGTATCGCCGTAAAACGAGCCTTTCCAGCCCGTAAACGAGAAAAACGGCAGCGGCACCGGGATAGGCACATTAATACCCACTTGCCCTACTTCAATTTCATGTTGAAATTTACGAGCCACAGCGCCACTTGAGGTAAATAACGAGGTACCGTTGCCGTACGGGCTTTCGTTAATAAGGGCAATTGCCTCATCAAGCGTATCTACAAACATACAGGCAAGCACAGGGCCAAAGATTTCTTCTTTGTATAAGTCCATGTCTTTTGTCACATCGGTAAATAGAGTTGGGCCAACCCAGTTACCTTGATCAAAGCCCTCTACTGTGTAGTTTGAGCCATCAATTAAACAGGTGGCGCCTTGCTCTTTACCGCTTGCTATAAGCGATAAAATACGCTCTTTTGCTGCTTTTGATGTTTGTGGGCCGTAGGCTGCGTCTTTGTCATCCCACACGCCTGGGCGTACGTTTTCAAAGCCTGCTTTTATTTCATCTACCCACTCACTTGCTTGGCCTACAAACACAGCCACCGAAATACCCATACAACGCTGGCCGGCAGCACCAACCGATGCGCCAACTAGGTTATTTACCACGTGCGATTTGCTCGCATCTGGCATAATAACCATGTGATTTTTAGCACCCACACACGCTTGTACGCGCTTAAGGTTTTGTGTGCCTTTAGAATAAATGTATGCACCTACACCACACGAGCCCACAAACGAAATTGCACGTACTGCTTTGTCTTCTAGTAGGCGGTCTACTTGCGGTTTTGTACCATGAACCACTTGTAATACGCCTTTTGGTGCGCCGGCTTCAATAAATAGCTCAGCTAAATGCATTGGAGTGAGTGGGTCTTGCTCAGAGGGTTTTAAAATAAAGGTGTTACCACATACAATAGCTAGCGGAAACATCCAAAGTGGGATCATCGCCGGAAAGTTAAACGGCGTAATGCCTGCACATACGCCAAGGGGCTGCATGTAAGAGTAGGTATCTATTTTACGGGCAACGTTTTCCATTGTTTCGCCCATCATTAGTGACGGTGCGTTAGCTGCTTGTTCTACTACTTCAATACCGCGCCATACATCGCCTTTTGCATCTTCAAACGTTTTACCTAGTTCGTGGCAAATAATGGTCGCAAGCTCATCGTGGTGCTCTTTTAACAGCGCCGCGTATTTCATCATAATGCGGGCACGCTCGGTAATGGGCACATCTTTCCATGTTTTAAATGTTTCTGAGGCCGAGGCAATCGCTGCATCCATTTCTGAGTCGGTAGTGCATGGCACTTGCGCAAGTACTTCTTGGTTTGCTGGGTTAATTACATCAATAAGCTCTTCAGAAGCCGACTGAACAAATTCGCCATTTATAAGTAGTGGAACTTGGTGCATGGGTAAATCCTGTTGTTAGTGTGTTCTTTTAAAAAATGGCACCGTTTTGTTATTAGTATGAGTACGGTGCATTTTAGTTGCTGTTAGTTAATTAACTTTTTTGTTAGTAAGCCTCTACAGCCATGGCTACAGCTTCGCCGCCACCAATACATAAAGACGCAATTCCTTTTTTAAGGCCACGGTTTTTAAGTGCGTGAATAAGCGTGACTAAAATTCTCGCGCCGCTGGCACCAATTGGGTGGCCAAGTGCACACGCCCCACCGTTTACGTTTACTTTGCTTTCATCAAGTTTTAATTCGTTAATAGCAAGCATGGTAACCATGGCAAAGGCTTCGTTAATTTCCCACAGGTCTACATCAGCGGTAGTCCAGCCTGCTTTTTCAAGCACACTGTTCATAGCGCCCACAGGTGCTACTGTAAATTCACTTGGTTTTTGAGAGTGCGTGCTGTGCGCTACAATTTTACAAAGCGGTGTTAAGCCTTGCTCTTTAGCTTTTGATTCGCTCATTAATATAAGCGCTGCGCCACCATCAGAAATTGACGATGAATTAGCCGCAGTGATGGTGCCGTCTTTTTTAAAGGCAGCACGCAGGCTTGGTATTTTTTCTGGGCGGGCATTACCGGGTTGCTCATCAACCGATACGGTTACATCGCCCTTGCGGGTTTTTATGGTGTGCGGCGCAATTTCGTTTTCAAAGCTGCCGTTTTCGATTGCCGCATTGGCTTTACTTAACGAGCTAAGTGCAAACTCATCCATTTGCTCACGGCCAATGCCGTACTCATCGGCAGTATCTTGTGCAAAACAGCCCATTACTTTGTTATCGTAAGCATCTTCTAGGCCATCGCTCATCATATGATCTTTAATTTCGCCGTGGCCCATACGCATACCGCCACGTGCTTTAGGTATAAAATACGGTGCATTACTCATGCTTTCCATGCCACCAGCAATTGCGCTGCTAATTGAGCCCGCTTTAATTAAGTCGTTTGCGAGCATAGCGGCTTTTAAACCAGAGCCACATACTTTATTAATGGTGGTAGCACCGGTGCCCAGAGCAAGGCCTGCTTTTAACATTGCTTGGCGTGCTGGCGCTTGACCAAGGCCCGCTGGCAATACACAGCCCATAATTACTTCATCTATTGCATCATTTGCTAAACCAGTTTGTGCAAGCGCACTTGCAATGGCGGTTGCGCCAAGCTCGGTAGATTGTGCATCGGTCAATGCGCCCATAAACCCGCCCATTGGCGTACGCTTTGCTGCTACAATTACCACTGATTCTAAAGTCATAATTAACTCCGTTGTATTTATATGCAAATAGTTGTTAGAATATTTGCTCTATTAATTTAGTATTCATTTATTGTTTAACACCCTTACACAATACTAACGTTTACGCTAACGTCAACTAAAAAGCGTTTAATTTTTAGTTTTAAAAGTGTAAGCATTATTTTCCAGTAACGGCGAAGTGAACAATTAATAAAAATAAACTATTGAATATTAATAATATAATTTAACATTTCACATCAACACTCCTTTATAAATAGTTTCATACCACACCAAGCTTTACCTTTACGTAAACTTCACTTATATTGGAGTTATTCGAATGAGGTAAACACAACTATGAAACCAGATAACCAAACAAACTTTGCAAGTTCTGCAAAAGCGCCAAGCAGTAACGATCAAACCTTTAGTATTAGCGATTTAGCTAAAGAGTTTGATATTACCACCCGCTCTATTCGTTTTTACGAAGACCAAGGTTTAGTAAGCCCTGAGCGCAATGGCCAAACCCGTATTTATTCAAAACGCGACAAAGTTCGCTTAAAACTAATACTGCGTGGCAAACGCTTAGGCTTTACGTTGGCTGAAACAGGCCGTTTGTTTGAACTGTACGACGCTGATAAATCAAGCGCTAAACAGCTGGTGACTATGCTCGATTTAATAGCAGAGAAAAAAGCCGACCTTTCTCAGCAAATGGACGACATAAAAGTTGTGCTTATGGAATTAGTGACAGCGGAGCGACGCTGCAGAGACACACTTAATAAAATAGACGAGTAGCCTATTTTAATAATAAAAACACACTGACAACACACACAGGAATGAATCATGAGCACTATTTCACTTTATAAAGAGATGAACTTTGGCCTTGGCGAAACCGCCGATATGATCCGCGACCACGTAAATAGCTTTGCAAGCCAAGAAATTGCGCCACTGGCTGAACAAACCGATATGGATAACGCGTTTCCTAATCAGCTTTGGCCGCAAATGGGCGAAATGGGTGTACTAGGCATGACCGTTTCTGAAGACTTTGGCGGTGCAGGCTTAGGTTACTTAGAGCATGTAATTGCAATGGAAGAAATTAGCCGTGCGAGTGCATCAATTGGCTTAAGCTATGGTGCGCATTCAAACTTGTGTGTAAATCAAATTAACCGTAACGGTAACCAAGCACAAAAAGAAAAATACCTACCAAAGCTTATTAGCGGCGAACACATTGGTGCCCTTGCCATGAGCGAACCAAATGCAGGCTCTGACGTGGTATCAATGAAACTTAAAGCTGAAAAAAAAGGCGATAAGTACATTTTAAATGGCAATAAAATGTGGATCACCAACGGCCCCGATGCACACACATTTGTTATTTATGCAAAAACAGATTTAGAAGCCGGCGCTAAAGGCATTACCGCATTTATTGTTGAAAAAGACTTCCCTGGTTTTTCTACCGCGCAAAAGCTAGACAAGCTTGGTATGCGTGGCTCAAACACGTGTGAACTGGTGTTTGAAAACTGCGAAGTACCAGAAGAAAACATTTTAGGTAACCTAAACGAAGGCGTTAAGGTACTTATGAGCGGCCTAGATTACGAACGTGTAGTACTTGCTGCAGGCCCGCTTGGCATAATGCAAGCCTGTATGGATATTGTTGTACCGTACATTCATGAACGTAAACAGTTCGACACCCCTATTGGCCAATTTCAGTTAATTCAAGGCAAAGTAGCCGACATGTATACGCAAATGAACGCCGCACGCTCATACGTTTATACTGTTGCAAAAGCCTGTGACCGCGGCGAAACCACCCGTAAAGATGCCGCCGGCGCCATTTTATATGCCGCTGAGCTTGCCACTAAAATGGCGCTTGATGCTATTCAAATTTTAGGGGGTAACGGCTACATAAACGAATACGCCACAGGGCGCTTATTGCGTGATGCCAAACTATACGAAATTGGTGCTGGTACATCAGAAATACGCCGCATGCTTATTGGCCGCGAACTCTTTACCGAAAGCCGTTAAGGATTAAATTATGACGATATTAAAATCGAGCGTTAATCCTCACGATCCTACTTTTGTGCAAAATCACAAAAACATGGCAGCTTTGGTTGATGATTTACATAGTAAAGTAGCCACCATAAGCTTAGGCGGCGGCGCTGCGTTAAAAGAGCGCCACGAAGGCCGAGGTAAGTTATTTGTACGCGACCGTATTAGCACTTTATTAGATGAAGGCTCACCGTTTTTAGAAATTTCGCAATTTGCAGCCTTTGGTGTGTACGAACAAGAAATTGCCTGTGCGGGTGTAGTTGCTGGTATTGGCCGTGTTAAAGGTATTGAATGCATGATCATTGCAAATGATGCCACGGTAAAAGGCGGTACGTACTTTCCGCTTACCGTTAAAAAGCATTTACGCGCGCAAGATATAGCCGAGCGCTGCCACTTACCGTGTATTTATTTGGTTGATTCGGGCGGTGCCAACCTGCCCGAGCAAGACGATGTATTCCCTGATAAATTACATTTTGGCCGTATTTTTTATAACCAAGCCCGTATGTCGGGTAAAGGTATTCCTCAAATTGCTGTGGTAATGGGGTTATGTACCGCAGGCGGCGCATACGTACCCGCTATGGCCGATGAAAGCATAATAGTAAAAGAACAAGGCACTATATTTTTAGCCGGACCACCGCTTGTAAAAGCAGCGACGGGTGAAGTAGTCAGCGCCGAAGAATTAGGCGGCGCCGATGTGCATTGTAAAACATCGGGGGTGGCTGACCACTTTGCAGAAAATGACGAGCATGCGCTTTCTATTGCCCGCCAATGTATTGAGCGTATTAATTACACGCGCCCTACAGCGCCGTTACTTAAACAAGAGCTAGAGGATGTAAAACCACCACGATACGATATAAACGAGCTTTACGGTATTGTAGGCACCGACCTTAAAAAGCCGTTTGATGTGCGTGAAGTTATTGCCCGTACGGTGGATGATTCATCGTTTGATGAATTTAAACGCTACTTTGGTGAAACACTGGTCACAGGCTTTGCCAGCATTTACGGTAACCCTGTAGGCATAGTGGCTAATAACGGCATTTTATTTAGTGAGTCGGCGCAAAAAGGCGCGCACTTTATTCAACTATGTGCACAGCGCAATATCCCTTTAGTGTTTTTGCAAAATATTACCGGCTTTATGGTAGGTAAAAAATACGAAGCTGAGGGCATAGCAAAGCATGGCGCTAAAATGGTAATGGCGGTTTCGTGTGCCGATGTACCTAAATTTACTGTATTAATTGGTGGCTCTTATGGCGCTGGTAATTACGGTATGTGTGGTCGCGCATTTGAACCCACCATGATGTGGATGTGGCCCAATGCCCGTATTTCGGTAATGGGCGGCGAGCAAGCCGCCGGTGTAATGGCACAAGTTAAGCAAGATGGCTTAGCACGTAAAGGCCATAGTATGAGCGAGCAAGAAGTTAGCGATTTTAAAAAGCCAATTATTGATCAGTACGAAGAGCAAGGCCATCCGTATTACGCAAGCGCACGCTTGTGGGACGACGGCATTATTGACCCTGCCGATACCCGTAACGTATTAGGTCTTGCCTTAAGTGCAGCTAAAAATGCACCACAGCAAGACTCTAAGTTTGGCGTATTTAGAATGTAACCGGAGCGCAAAAATGTCAGTAACACTACAAATAACAAAATCTAATGTGGCTGTACTTGTTTTAAGCCGAGTTGAAAAACGTAACGCATTTAATAGTGAAGTGATACACGAGCTAATTCAGTGCATAGAGCATGCAAATACGCTCGACATTCGCGCTTTGGTTTTAAAAACTGAGGGTAAGCACTTTTCTGCCGGTGCCGATTTAGCCTGGATGAAATCAATGGCTGATAACAACTACGCCGATAACCTTGCCGATTCTATGCAGCTCGCTAAATTAATGCAGGTACTAGCCGCCTCTCCTCATCCTACTATATGTGCTGTACAAGGCGCTGCATTTGGTGGCGCTCTGGGCTTAATTGCATGTTGCGATATTGCCCTAAGTAAAGACGATGCGCAGTTTTGTTTAAGCGAAGTAAAGCTAGGGCTTATTCCTGCGGTAATTAGCCCGTATGTAATTAAAGCCATTGGTGAGCGTGCCGCGCGCCGCTACTTTTTAACTGCCGAGGTGTTTGATGCCCACACAGCAAAACAACTTGGTTTGGTTCATCAGGTGACCGGTAATTTAGACTGTGCCCTTGATAACATGCTGCAAACATTAATCGATAACGGCCCAGTAGCTGTAAAAGCCGCTAAATCATTAATTAACGATGTAGCAAATAAGCCTATTAATGATGATCTTATTGAACTCACGGCCGAACGTATTGCAAATATTCGGGTATCGGACGAAGGCCAAGAAGGACTAAGCGCCTTTTTTGATAAACGCCCTCCCGCTTGGCAACTGTAGGACTAATTATGAACACACACACATTAAAAAAGATACTCATTGCCAACCGTGGTGAAATTGCATGCCGTATAATGCGAAGTGCAAAGCTAATGGGCTTAACAACGGTGGCAGTTTACTCTGAGGCCGACAAACACGCACAACATGTAAAAATGGCTGATGAGGCTTACCACATTGGCCCTGCACCAAGTAAAGACTCATACCTTGTAACAGATAAAATTTTACAGGTTGCAAGAACAAGCGGTGCCGATTGTATACACCCTGGGTACGGTTTTTTATCTGAAAACAGTGAGTTTGCTAAAGCCTGTGAAGCTAACAACATTGCGTTTATTGGCCCTCTTGCAAGCAGCATAGAAGCCATGGGCTCTAAAACCTGCGCCAAAGAAATTATGGCCGCGGCAAATGTACCATTAGTGCCAGGCTATTACGGTGAAAACCAAGATCCTGCTTTTTTACAATCTGAGGCTGAAAAAATTGGCTACCCCGTGCTCATTAAAGCGGCCTTTGGTGGTGGCGGTAAAGGCATGCGCGTCGTTGAGCATGCCAAAGACTTTATAAGTGCGCTTGAAGGCGCACAACGCGAAGCAATTGCGGGCTTTGGTAACGACTTAGTACTGCTTGAGCGCTATGTTAACCAGCCTCGCCATGTTGAAGTACAAGTTTTTGCCGATAACCACGGTAACTGTGTTTATTTAGGTGATCGGGATTGTTCCCTGCAGCGCCGTCATCAAAAAGTAATTGAAGAAGCCCCAGCGCCGGGTTTGTCTGACGAACTACGTAAAGAAATGGGTGAAGCCGCAGTACGCTGTGCCCTTGCAATAAACTACAGAGGTGCAGGTACGGTTGAGTTTTTACTGTGTGGCGATGAGTTTTTCTTTATGGAAATGAACACGCGCCTACAAGTAGAGCACCCTGTAACCGAAATGGTAACCGGCGTAGATTTAGTTAATTGGCAAATTAATATTGCCGCTGGGCAAACACTGCCGTTAACGCAATCAGATATACAACTCCAAGGCCACAGCTTTGAAGCGCGTATTTACGCAGAAGATCCAAGTAACGACTTTATTCCCTGCTCGGGCACAATAGAAGCATTAAGCACACCACTTAACAGTGAGTTTGTACGTATTGATACCGGTATTGCACAAGGCGATGAAATAAGCCCGTTTTACGACCCTATGATTGCAAAGCTTATAGTACATGATGATACCAGAGAGCAGGCATTATCGCGTTTACGCCAAGCACTTGAGCAATTTCACTTAGCGGGTTTTAGCACTAACATTGGCTTTTTACACAACTTAGCAAGCCACCCTACATTTGCTCAAGGTGCGCCAAGCACCCACTTTATTGCCGATCAAGGCGATGCGTTGGTAAGTGTTGATAGCGCCGCGCTTGAAAAAGCACAACTAATTGCAGCCTTTGCCTACCTTGAATCGCTTGGTGCTAAAAAGGCAACTCAGCAAAGCGTAAGCCCGTGGCAACAACTCAGTGGTTTTACGCTTAACGCACCACAAAAAGTGGATGTACCATTTACAGACTTAGCTATAAGCGCCGTTAAAACTAAAACGGGTTATGTTGTAACGCATAATGATAAGTCGTTCGATATAGCAGGCTCTGTAAACCAAAACGTATGTAATGTGTTTATTAATGGGGAAAAGTTTACCGCCCATGTTAGCCACGTTGATAATAGTATTAGCGTGATGTTTGCTGCGCTGCAAATTAAGCTTGCTTTAAACACTAAACATTACATTAGCAGCCATGAAAGCGACGCCCTGCCCCTTGCGGCGCCACTTAATGGCACTGTGGTTAAGCATTTAGTTGATGTAGGCAGCACCATTACCAAAGGCGATGCCGTAGTGATTATTGAAGCCATGAAAATGGAATACACGCTCAACGCCCCGCACGATGGTATTTTACAAAGCTACTGCTTTGATGAAGGCGAGTTAGTTTCGCACGGCGCTTTATTAGCGATTGTAGAAGACACCACGGCGCAGGAGGCATCGTGATGGCAGCTTTTCCAACTGAAGTTAAAATTGTTGAAGTAGGCGCGCGTGATGGCCTACAAAACGAAAAATCAGTCACTGCAGCTGATAAAATTTCATTAATAAATGCACTCAGTGACGCAGGCTTAAAAAATATTGAAGCCGGTGCTTTTGTATCGCCTAAATGGGTGCCACAAATGGCCGATTCAGCCGAGGTGATAACAGCGCTTAATTTACCCCATGTAAATTTAAGTGCGCTTACACCCAACTTAAAAGGCGCCCAAGTAGCCCATGCCGTTGGCATAAAAGAATTTGCCATATTTACCGCGGCAAGCGAATCGTTCTGTCAAAAAAATATAAATTGCAGTATTGATGAGAGTATTGAGCGTTTTAGCGACGTTATGGCATTTGCAAAAGCCAATAACATACGTGTACGCGGTTATGTAAGTTGTGTACTCGGTTGCCCTTATGAGGGAGAAATAGACCCGCATAAAGTACTTAGCGTTTCGCAAAAGCTTTTAGATTTAGGCTGCTACGAAATAAGCCTTGGCGATACCATAGGTGTTGGCACTGCAAATAAAGTTACCCAGCTTTTAACACTTTTGCTTGTGCATATTGATAAATCAAAACTGGCGGTGCATTTTCATGATACCTACGGGCAAGCGCTCACAAATATTTACGCAGCGTTAAGCTTAGGTATAGCAACGGTTGATGCCGCTGTTGCAGGCCTTGGCGGCTGCCCTTATGCCAAAGGGGCGTCAGGAAATGTTGCCACCGAAGATGTGGTTTACTTACTCAATGGGCTTGGCATTAAACATGGAATTGATTTACAAAGGTTAAGTAGCGCTGGTTGGAAAATTACACAAGCACTTGGCAAAACGCCTGTAAGCAAAGTTTCAATTGCATTAGGCAACACACAAAAATAATAGCTTAACTTGCCAAATGGCAGTTAACACAATGAGGAGAGTCTCATGGCCGGTTTTGATAAAGTAGTTTCTAGTTACGAAGCTGCAATGGCAGGGTTGAAAGACGGCGATACCGTTATTGCTGGCGGCTTTGGCTTATGCGGTATTCCTGAGGGCTTAATTAAACAAATTAAGGCAATGAACACCAAAGAGCTAACCGTGGTTTCTAACAACTGTGGTGTAGATGATTTTGGATTAGGAATTTTACTTAAAGATAAACAAATTAAAAAAGTAATTGCCTCCTACGTGGGCGAAAACGCCCTATTTGAGCAGCAATTACTAAGCGGTGAAATAGATGTAGAGCTTACCCCGCAAGGCACCTTGGCTGAAAAAATGCGTGCAGGCGGTGCAGGTATTCCTGCATTTTATACCGCTACAGGTTACGGTACGCCCGTTGCAGAGGGTAAAGATGTAAAAGAGTTTGATGGTCGCCCTTATATTTTAGAAGAGTCGATCACCGGTGAGTTTGCCATTGTAAAAGCGTGGAAAGCCGACCGATACGGTAATTTAGTATTTAGGCACACTGCCATGAACTTTAACCCAATGGCCGCAACAGCAGGCAAAATTACCGTTGCCGAAGTAGAAGAAATAGTAGAGCCCGGTGAACTTGAGCCAAGCCAAATTCATACCCCCGGCATTTTTGTAAATCGCGTTATTAAAGGCGACTTTGAAAAACGCATTGAACGTGTAACAACACGAGATTAAGCAGGAGCATAGGTTATGGCATTATCACGTGAACAAGTTGCAATGCGCGTTGCACAGGAACTACAAGACGGCTTTTACGTTAATTTGGGCATAGGAATTCCGACACTCGTCGCAAACTATGTACCTGATGGTATTGAAGTTATGTTACAGTCAGAAAATGGGCTTTTAGGTATGGGTCCCTACCCAACAAAAGCCGAGCTAGACGCAGATATGATAAACGCGGGTAAAGAAACCGTGACAGCTGCCACAGGTGCAGCCATATTTAATAGTGCAGATAGTTTTGCCATGATACGGGGTGGTCATGTAGACTTAACCGTTCTGGGTGCATTTGAAGTAGACCAAAGCGGCAACATTGCCTCGTGGATGATCCCCAAAAAGCTGATAAAAGGCATGGGGGGCGCAATGGATTTAGTCGCTGGGGCAAAGAATATTATTGTTACTATGACCCATGCCAGTAAGCATGGTGATTCTAAATTATTAGAGTCGTGCACATTACCGCTAACGGGCGTTAATTGCGTTAAAAAAATAGTAACAGATTTGGCCGTACTTGAAGTTAAAGACGGCGCATTTCATTTACTCGAGCGCGCTCCGGGCGTATCGGTTGATGAAATTATTAGTAAAACAGCAGGTAAATTACTTGTTGACGGTGAAGTACCAGAAATGGTTTTTTAACGCTTTACCATGTACCGACCTCATTCCCAGTGCCAATGGCGCTGAGTTACCCAAAATCCCTCGCAAGAGGGATTTTTTTTGCCTGCCATAAACTTTTTTTCAGTTTTAATACAGTTGTAGTAAATATTATCTATAATACAAATAGCTTTTAATGTAAGCGCTTATATTATTTGCACTAATTTGTGGATTGTCTGCACCTTTTTTGTGAACTAGTGCTATATTTAAAATTAAACTATTGATATTATTATATTAAATTATTGGTTCGATTATTGCCTATTAAAGGCGTCTTAAATTAATTAAACAATTCTGGAAAACATGCAAACTCCTATTCGAGGCCTCCGCTCTTTTTGCTTTGCAGCAAAAAGCTTAAGTTTTAAACATGCAGCTAAAGAGCTGTACTTAACGCCCTCTGCGGTAAGCCATCAGATAAAACAACTTGAAGAACAACTAGGCATTGAACTCTTTCAACGCCAAACCCGATCCATTAGTTTAACGGCTGCGGGTAAAAACTTTTTTGATGCCATTTCGCCTATTATCTATACGCTTGAAAACACCATCAACGAGTTCAGTCAATTGCAGCAAAATACTAATATAACTATTACGCTGCCTGAATTTTTTGCCAGTGAACTACTTATGCCTAAATTAAGTGAGTGGACATCTGAGCACCCTAATATAAATTTACAAATGGATACGCTCAAAACCCGTAAAGAGCTAACCCGCCACAGTGATTTATCGATTGTTTTATCCTCAAGTAAACCCACTGAGGGCCTTACTACAGAGCTATTTAACCTTGAATATATACCGGCGTGTAACGAAAAACTGTTAAAACAGTGGAAAGACGATCACTGCCAAGCATTAAACCAAGTACCATTAATCCTTCACAAAGCAAGGCCGTGGGCATGGCACCAATGGGCTGAAAAAGCGGGTATAGATGACTTTTCGCCTACGCAAATTATACAAATTGATAGTATGTTTGGGGTCGCTCGTGCAGCGCAACAGGGCATTGGCATTTCACTTATACCGCTGCCTATTAGCCAAAGCTGGTTTGATGAAAAATGGCTTTATAAATTATTTCAACAGCCCCTTACCACCAAAGATAAATACTATTTAGTACAGCATGAAGCTAATTCGCCAAATCCCGCGCTAGATTTATTTGCTAAATGGGTTGTATCTACATTTAGCAACATTCAAGGTTAGTGTTGCCTTAGTAAATGCAATTTACATTTTGGTTTAATAACGCCAATTTTAATGTGTGCAGCACGTAGCAAGTGCTAAAGCTGCACACAGTAAACTGTAAAGCTCCTTCTTTTTTACTTTCTTGCAGCTTAACAACACCGTTTAGTGATTTATTATTAATTAAATATTTTTATTTAATCATTCGTTTTTGCCCTACAAGCTAATCAATAAAAATTTAATATTTAAAATCAATAAAATAACACTGCAGGTTAGACTAAAGTCTATAGCTTAATTTTTTTCACTTATTGGTTTTATTTTTATCGTTTGTCTGACTTTTACGATTATTCTAAAGTTAACTCATCGCAAGCAAACAGCTAAACGTATTTACTAATTAGACATTATTTACTGTTTTGCACCAAATAAATGCAACCTTTTTAGATGTGATAGCTCTAACAAGGTAAGAAAAGAATCTTATATTGTGTGTGTAAGATGTTGTCAGTGTGAAAAAGCAGTTCAAGTTAGGTGGTGACTTGGTTTGAACTGTTTTTTATTCCACCAGCAGCAGTC